>NZ_VFWW01000007.1:0-434270 GCF_006442955.1 Mesorhizobium sp. B1-1-1 | reverse complement strand
AGGGGTTCGACCTCATGCATGAGGGCAAGTCGATCAGGAGTGTCGTGGTTTATTGAGGGCGGCCACACGCCGCGGGCCCGAGGACATCCCCGCTTGGACCGACAGGAGCCCTGTCGGCTTGAGAAGGCGGGCCACAGAAATGCCCGGACTTTTCGCTACCTCCAGCCTCCCGGCCAGGTCGGCGTGTTCCCAAAGTCCGGCGTCGACCGGCGGCGTGACCAAGGTGCACCTCGGTTACGCCGCCGGTGCTGTTTGCAGGGCTGAAGGTTGCGGGTGCGGCGGCCGGCAGCTATGTCGGACGGAAAGGTCATGACGAAAAGGCAGAGTTGATGAAAGTCGTTTCCACGTCCAAGTCGCATGGCGGCGTCCAGGGTGTTTATTCGCACGCTTCAGAGGTCTGCGCCTGCGACATGACCTTTGCCGTCTTCGTGCCGCCGCAGGCTAAGGATGGGCCGGTGCCGGTGCTGTGGTATCTTTCGGGTCTCACCTGCACTCATGCCAATGTCATGGACAAGGGCGAGTACCGGCGCCTGGCGGCCGAGCTTGGTCTCATCGTGGTCTGCCCCGACACCAGCCCGCGCGGTGCCGATGTGCCGGACGAGAAGGATAATTGGCAGTTCGGCTGCGGCGCCGGTTTCTATGTCGATGCGACGCAGCAGCCTTACGCCAGGAACTACCGTATGTATTCCTACGTCCTCGACGAGCTGCCGGGATTGATCGGCGCGAACTTTCCTGCCGACAGGGCGCGCCAGGGCATATCGGGGCATTCGATGGGCGGACACGGCGCGTTGACGATCGCGCTGAAGAACCCCGACCGCTTCAGGAGTTGCTCGGCCTTCGCGCCGATCGTTCAGCCGACGACTGCTGGCTGGTCGCGGCCTGCGCTCGAGAAATATCTCGGCGCCGACGACAGGGACTGGCGCGCCTATGACGCCACGCTGCTTATCGAGGACGGCCGCCGTTTTGGCGAGTTCCTGGTTGACCAGGGCACGGCCGATGGGTTCCTTGACGAAGGCCTCCGTCCGTGGCTGCTCGATGAAGCCTGCAAGAAGGCCGGCATCGACCTCACCTTGCGCATGCAGGAAGGCTACGATCATTCCTACAACTTCATCTCGACCTTCATGGACGATCACCTGAAGTGGCATGCCGCTCGGCTAGGCTGAAGAACCGCCGGGCATCATCAGCGGTAGGGCCTGTGCATCGGCGAAGGCGACATAGCCACGGCGCAAGCGGCGCACGGGTCCGCGCCCGATATCGCCGGCAAGGGCATCGTCAATCCCTATGCGATGATCGAATCCACCCGCATGCTGCTGCAATGACTTGGCCACAACCGCGGCGCCATCGTCGCTGCCATCGAGAAGGAAACTGAAAATGTCCTCGCATAGGATCGCCGTCATCGGCGGTGACGGTATCGGGCCGGAGGTCGTCGAAGCCGGCGTGAAGGTGCTGGAAGCCCTGACCGCTGTCGAGCCGGGTCTGGCCTTCGACTTCAAGCGCTTCGACTGGGGTTCCGATTATTACCGCCGCAACGGCCGCATGATGCCGCAGGACGGCCTCGGGCAATTGGAGGGTTTCGATGCGATCTATTTCGGCTCGGTCGGCGATCCGAACCTTCCCGACGACGTCACCCTCTGGGGGCTGCGCCTGGCCATCTGCCAGGGGTTCGACCAATACGCCAACGTGCGGCCGACGCGCCTCTTGCCAGGGCTGACCGGCCCGTTGCGGCCCGATCTCGGCAAGCAGATTGACTGGGTGATCGTGCGCGAAAACAGCGAAGGCGAATATGCCGGCGTCGGTGGTCGCGCCCATCGCGGACTGCCTATCGAGGTCGGCATGGATGTCGCCGTCTTTACCCGCGCCGGGATAGAACGCATCGCACGTTTCGCCTGCGAGCTTGCGCTGTCGCGCCCCCGCAAGCTTCTGACAGTTGTCACCAAGTCGAATGCGCAGCGTCACGGCATGGTTCTGTGGGACGAAGTCGTGCGCGGCGTGCTTCGCGACTATCCCGGTCTCAGCGTCGACTGGATGCTGGTGGACGCCATGACCCAGCGCATGGTCAATAAGCCCGGCAGCATCGACACGGTTTTGGCGA
This sequence comes from Mesorhizobium sp. B1-1-1, assembly GCF_006442955.1. Taxonomy (NCBI): domain Bacteria; kingdom Pseudomonadati; phylum Pseudomonadota; class Alphaproteobacteria; order Hyphomicrobiales; family Phyllobacteriaceae; genus Mesorhizobium; species Mesorhizobium sp. B1-1-1. The sequence continues at coordinate 432,178 of NZ_VFWW01000007.1, read as the reverse complement.
CCAACCTGCATGCCGACATCCTCTCCGACCTGGCCGCCGCGCTGGGTGGATCACTCGGCATCGGCTCGACGTCGAACATCGATCCCTCGCGCAGCCGGCCGTCCATGTTCGAACCCATCCACGGTTCGGCCTTCGACATTGCCGGCAAGGGCGTCGCCAATCCGCTCGGATCGTTCTGGACGGCGAGCCTGATGCTTGAGCATCTCGGCGAGCAGGCCGCCGCGCGGCGCCTCATGGTTGCGATCGAGCTTGTCACGGACCGGGCGGAATATCTCAGCCCCGATCTCGGTGGCACCGCGAGCACCGCCGAGGTTACCGCCGCGGTGATCGCGGCCCTTCTCGCCAATTAGCGCGGCACGAGCAGGCAAGCACGTCACCGAGGGCGGTGGCCTCAGGGAGTTCGCGCGCCTTCGGCGTCCGTCCCCCGATATTTCACATGCTCTATGAACGCGCGCAGCTTGGGCAAGACCTGGCGTCTGTCGGGATAATACAGAAAAACGCCCGGCGTCGTGACGGCGAAGGGCGTGAGCAACGCTTGCAACCGGCCATCGGCAATCGGGGCTTCGGTGAGAGGGCCTGGCACCTGTGCAAGTCCGACACCTTGGATCGCCGCGCCAAGCAGTGTCGGGTAATCATGCGCGACCAGCGGCCCGGAGACGATTGCCTCGACGGTCTTGTTGCCGTCGATGAAGGGCCAAGGCGCGATCGATCCGTTGGAGCGGCGCATGCGCAGGCAGGCATGGCCGCGCAGATCGTCGAGGCGCTCCGGCCGTTTCTGCCGGCGCAGATAGCCAGGGCTGCCGACGACCACGAGCGGGAACGGCGGCGTCAGCCGAACCGCGACCATGTCGGCGGCGATGAACTGGCCGAGCCGGATGCCGGCGTCGAACCCCTCGGCCGCCAGGTCGACCAGCTCACCGCTTGCGGCGATCTCCACCTCTACTTCGTGATAGGCCTGGCAAAAGGATGCCACCAGCGGCTCCAGCAGGATCGGCACCACGGCGCGCGGCACAGAGAGGCGCAACAGCCCGGTCGGCCGCTGCCCAAGTTCACGTGCGACTTCGCTTGCGGCGACCAGTTCCTCGAAAGCGGGCTTTGCGCGCGAAAGGAACCGTTCGCCGGCTTCGGTCAGGCCGACGCTGCGCGTCGTGCGCATGAAGAGCGCCGCACCGACGCGCACCTCGAGCGCGCGCACCGCCTGGCTGATCGCCGATGGCGTGACGCCGAGCTCCGCGGCCGCTTTTCGGAAGCTGCGGTGTTGCGCGACGCCGAGGAACGCCTCCACGCCGTCGAGCGCACCTTTCCGGATTGTGAAGTTCTGCTTCATGCCCCGTCAACATTATCGCGAATAGTCGACCGCTGGAAGCGGGCGTAAATTGCGCCTTACATCTCTTGGGAGGCCATATGTCGCCTGCAACCATTTTCCTGTTACATCTCGCTCTAGGCTACGTGCCTTGGCTGCTCTGCGTCGGCGTGTATGTCTTGCCCCGGCTCAGATCCGTCAACCTGATCGAGGCGCAACGTGCCATCGCCACGCTGCACAGCTTCCGCTTCTTCGGGCTTGTCTTCATCGTTCCAGGCGTCGTCGGGCGCGATTTGCCGGCTGATTTCGCCACCTTCGCCGCCTATGGCGACTTCGCAACCGGAGTGTTGGCCATGCTGGCGCTTTTGACGACGAGGATACGTCCGCTGTTCTGGTTGTCCGTCGTCGCGTTCAATCTCGTGGGGACGATCGATATCGCCGTCGACTATTATCACGGCAGCCAAGCCGGTCTTCCTGAGCTGGCGGGGCAGTTGGGTGCTGCATACGCGATCCCCGTAATCTATGTCCCACTGCTGATGATCACGCACGTCGTCGCGTTCTACCTGATGGTGCGCCCCCAGATCCAGGCAGCTCGAGTCTTCGCAGGCGACGCGGCCGCATCTCCGTGAGGCAGCAAGTGCCGGTGTACCGGCGCGCCGCGGCGCAGACGCTTCGCGGCGCGCGGGTATTCGACTAATAGGTCGTGCGCCCGCCCGACAGGTCGAAGGTCGAGGCGGTGGTGAAGCTGTTTTCCTTTGAGACGAGCCAAGCGACCATGGCGGCGGCCTCGTCGACCTCCAGCAGACGGCCGCGTGGAATGCGCGAGCGCATGTATTCGATGTGCTCGGGCGTGAGCTGTTCGAGGATTCGAGTCTGCGCGGTGGCCGGCGAGATGCAGTTGACTGCAATGTCATATTGCGCGAGCTCCTTGCCGAGCGATTTGGTCATGCCGATGACCGCCGCCTTCGAAGCGGAATAGGCGGCGGCGTTGGGATTGCCTTCTTTGCCAGCGACGGAAGCGATGTTGACGATCCGCCCGTAATTGCGCGCCTTCATCCCGGGCACTACGGCGCGGTTGACGTAGAAGGTGCCGTTGACGTTGATGTCGATGATCTTCTTCCACGTCTCTATGTCGTAGCTGTCGAGCGGGGCGGCGGGACCGGCAATGCCGGCAGAATTGACCAGGATGGAGATTTTGCCGGCGCTCTCCTCGGTTTTTGCCCGCGCGGCGTCCACCGTCTCCCAATCCGCAATGTCGACGACCAGGGTCGTGGCGGCCTTGCCAAGGTCGCGCTTGGCCGCTTCGAGGCGCGCCTCGTCGACGTCCCATAAGGTGACCGTCGCGCCGGAGGCGACGAAACGTTTGGCCATCGCGAAGCCGAGGCCTTGCGCGCCTCCGGTGACCACGGCGTGTTGGCCGTCTAGATCGATCCTGTTCATGCCGAGCGTTCTTTCTGGTTGAGTGAATTGAGGTTGCCCGTTGCGGGCGGGCGATGTCGCTACATGGTGGCGCCGAGATTCCAGGGCACGAACTCATTGTCGCCGTAGCCCAGCGATTCCGATTTGGTACGCCCACCCGATGCCACGCGCAGGATCTCTGCGAAGATCTCCTGGCCTTTGTCGTCCAGCGTGACGCCGTCGAGGATGTCCCCGCAATTGATGTCCATGTCCTCGCGCATCTGCTCGAAAATGAAGGAATTGGAGGCAAGCTTGATCGAGGGCGTCGGCTTGCAGCCGAAGGCCGAACCGCGCCCGGTGGTGAAGCACAATATGTTCGCGCCGCCGGCGACCTGGCCGGTTGCCGAAACCGGATCGTAGCCGGGCGTGTCCATGAAGACGAGGCCGCGTTCGTTGATCGGTTCGGCATATTCCAGCACCGCGCGCAGATTGGTCGTCCCGCCCTTGGCGGACGCGCCGAGCGACTTCTCCAGGATCGTCGTCAACCCGCCGAGCTTGTTGCCGGGAGACGGGTTGTTGTTCATCTCCATGTCGTGCTTGGCTGTGTAGTCCTCCCACCAGCGGATACGCTCGATCAGCTTCTCGCCGACCGCGCGGTTTTCCGCACGCATGGTGAGCAGATGTTCGGCGCCGTAGATCTCCGGCGTCTCGGACAGCACCGCCGTGCCGCCTTGCGCGACAAGCAGGTCCACGGCGGCGCCAAGCGCCGGATTGGCGCTGATGCCGGAATAGCCGTCCGACCCGCCGCATTGCAGCGCGAGCACCAGTTCGGAGGCCGGTTGTGGCGTCCTTTGCGCGGCGTTGACGATGGGCAGCATATGGACGATCGCCTTGACCCCGGCCTCGACCGTGTTGCGTGTGCCGCCGGTCTCCTGGATCGTCATCGTGCGGAAGGTCGTGCTCTCCTCGATGTTGTAGGACTGCATCCAGCGCGGAATCTGGAACGCCTCGCAGCCGAGCCCGACCATCAGCACGCCGCCGACATTGGGGTTCGTGGCAAAACCCCACTGCGTGCGCTTCAAGAGGTCGTAAGCGGGGCCTTTGGTGTCGATGCCGCAGCCAGTGCCATGGACGAGTGAGATCACGCCGTCGACATTGGGATAGTCGCGCAGGATGCCGCAGCGGTTGACCTCTTCCACGATGAAGCGGGCGACACTGGCCGAACAATTCACCGAGGTCAGGACAGCGATGAAGTTGCGCGTCCCGACCTTGCCGCTCGGCCTGCGGTAACCCATGAAGCTCGCGCGCTCGGCTTCAGGGACGACAGGCGTTTGGCTGGCGTTGGTGCCGAACAGATAGTCGCGTTCGAAATTGCGCAGATATACATTGTGCTCGTGAACCCAATCGCCGGCGGCGATCGGCCCGCGGGCGAATCCGATGGTCTGTCCGTATTTCACGACCGGCTCGTCCGAAGCGATGTCGCGGATCGCCATCTTGTGGCCGCGCGGTATGCGCGCCTTCGCGGGGATGTCGCCTGCCTTGTCGCCGATCATCAACGGATCGACCGCCAGAAGGATGTTGTCGGCATGCGAAAGCTGGATGAACCGCGCCATTACGAACTCTGAAAAAGCCCCGCCGGCACAATGCCGCCGAATGGATCGGAATACTAATATAATAGATTGTCAACGGTCAAGCTGCGAACACGGCTCACCAGGCATCGGCAAGCCGGTCGGATGCCAGGTTCGGGACCTCAAACCTGCGCCGCCCGTCTCAGCGCTCAGTCGAGGTCGTCAGTCGAGAAGCTCGGCGGCGACTTCGAGCGTGTTGCGAAATGACGTCTCGAGGTGATGCTCCATTGCCTGTGCGGCGCCCTCGGCGTCGTGACGCTTCAGCGCGTCCAGAATGGCCTCGTGCTGCTCGATCGTCTGCTCGCCATAGCCGGGCTTCGGAATGGCGAGATAGCGGCCGCGATCCATCTGCGCCTTTGAGATGTCGACGGCGCGCCAGATCATCGGCAAGCCGCATATTTCAGCAATGGTGCGGTGAAAGACGTCGTCGAGCTGAATCGCTGTGGCGTACCTGCCGCGCGCAATGGCGAGCTTATGCGCGGCCATGTTGTCTTCCAGCAATTCACAGGCAGCCGGCGTCAGCTTGGCGGCGGCGCGCCTGGCGCTCTCCATCTCCAATGCACGCCGGATGACATAGGCTTCCTCGAGGTCGGCCCGGCTGATGGGAGCAACGTAGGTGCCGGTCTGCGCCAGGATCTTGACGAGCCCTTCGTCGCTGATGCGTTTGACCGCTTCGCGCACGGGCGTGCGCGAGACGCCCAGCGCTTCGGCAATTGCGATCTCATTGATGACCTCACCCGGTTTCAGCCGTCCGACGACGATCATGTTGCGGATCTTGTTGTAGATCTGGTCGCGCAGCGGGAGGGCTCGATTGAGGGTCGAAGGATCTAGATCCATGGAAAATCCCATCGTTCGTCCACCTGAAATGGCAAAATTATTCGAATGTCAAACGGAATGCACCTGCTTGCGACGCCGGGTTCGTTGCGATCCGACGCCAGTGACGGGAGCGGTCAGATCCAGCTTGCCAGAACTATTATATTAGTGCAATAGTGCCGCCCGTTGCGTGATTTTCAGCCTATGGTGAAGTGCCTGGTGCGGATGCGCTGAAAGGGGCCTTCGGGCCGGCTCGAGGTGGGCCGAACCGTGCCTGGAAGTGCATTATACTAACATAACGATGCCTGCATGCTACCAGGAAGGACCAAGCCTAGATGAGTGCCGCCGCCGATTGTGCCCTGGACATGAGAGGCATCTCCAAGACTTTTCTCGGCGTGAAGGCCCTGTCGAACGTCAATTTCGCCGTCCGGTTCGGCACCGTCCATGCGGTCGTCGGCGAGAATGGCGCCGGCAAGTCGACGCTGATGAAGGTGCTCAACGGATCCTACGCTCCGACCGCCGGCACGATCCTCGTCGGCGGCGCCGAAGTGCCCATGCGGCGTCCCGCCGACGCCCAGGCGCTCGGCATTCGCATGGTGCACCAGGAGATCAATCTTGTTCCCGACCTGACCGTCGCGGAGAACGTCTATCTCGGCCGCATGCCCGGCAAATGGAGCTGGCTGCACAAGGGCGAAATGGTCAGGAAGGCCGCCGCCGTCCTCCACGAGCTGGGCGCGGCCATCAACCCGCGCGCGCGGCTCGGCGACCTGTCGATCAGCCAGCAGCAACTGGTCGAGATCGCCAAGGCCTATGCGGCGCAGCCCAGGATCATCGTGCTGGACGAGCCGACATCGAGCCTGAGCGAGCACGAAACCGCGGCGCTGTTCCGGATCCTTCGCAAGATGCGCGATGACGGCATCGCCATCGTCTACATCAGCCATAGGCTGAAGGAGGTTCTCGAGATCGCCGACGAGGTGACCGTGCTGCGCGACGGCTCAATGATCGAGACCCGTCCGATCGACGGCATAACCGCGGCCGAGATGATCAGGCTGATGGTTGGCCGCGAGGTCGCCAACGTGTTCCCGAAAAGCCCGGCCGCGATCGGCAAGTCCGTGCTGCGTGTCGAACGCATCGGCGACGGGGCGCATTTCAGTGATGTCAGCTTCGATGTGCGCGCTGGGGAGATACTGGGCTTGACCGGACTGGTCGGGGCGGGTCGCACCGAGGTAGCACGCGCCATCTTCGGCCTGTCGCGGCTGGTGGAGGGAACGGTCAGCGTCTACGGGCGCAAGGTCGCCATCAACTCTCCTTCCGAGGCGGTGCGAGCCGGGATCGCCTACGTCCCCGAGGACCGCAAGGGCGACGGCATCATTCCGGGCATGTCGGTCCGCGAGAACATCAGCCTGTCGATATTGCGGCGTCTGACCAGCTTCGGCCGTATCAGGCGCAGCGCCGACCGTTCGCTGGCGACGACCTATGTGAAGCAGTTTTCCATTTCGCCGCCCGACGGGGAGCGGCGCATCAACCTGTTGTCGGGAGGCAACCAGCAGAAGGCGGTCATCGCCAAATGGCTCGCGGCCAAGCCCTCCGTGCTCATTCTCGACGAGCCGACGCGCGGCGTCGACGTCGGCGCCAAGGCCGAGATCCACAGCATCATCGGCCGGCTTGTCGCCGACGGCATGGCGGTGGTGATGATCTCGTCGGAACTGCCCGAAATCCTCGGCGTCTGCGATCGCGTCGTTGTGATGCGCGACGGCCGCGCATCGGAGGCGCTCGCCCGCGCCGAACTGAGCGAGGAGCGCATCATGGCGCTGGCGACGGGGGAGGCTGCATGACTGATGCGGCCATGGAGACCAGCGGGGCGAACCGCAATGACCGCTTCACGCGCGGCAGCAGGCTTGCCGATGTCCTGTCCAAGGCGGGGCTTGGCTTCGCTATCCTTGCAGTGGTGCTCTACGGCTCATTCGTCAGCCCCGCCTTCTTCACCACAGGCAATCTGCTCAACGTCCTGACCTCGATGTCCATTGTCGGCATCGTCGTTGTCGGCATGACTTTCGTGCTTGTGGCAGGCGGCTTGGCCGACCTGTCGGTGCCGGCCACCATCGCCTGCGGGGCCATCCTCTCGCTCGGGCTGCAGCCAATGATCGGGCCGGTTCCTGCCTTCGTCCTGGCGGTGGCGCTTGCGGGCCTTATCGGCCTGCTCAACGGCGTGCTGGTCGGCTATGTCGGTATCAATCCCATCATCGCCACGCTCGGCATCGGCACCATCGGGCTGGGCATCGTGCAGGCCACTGTCGGCGGCGTCATCGTCTATGGCAACAATCCCGCTTCGGCCGAATTCGCCAAGGGCCGGCTCTTCGGCGTCCCGGTCGTGGTGCTGATTTTCCTCCTGATCGCTCTCATAGGGCATTTCGTCCTCTCGCGCTCCTTCTGGGGCAGGTGGACGCTCGCCACGGGCGGCAATTACAGCGCCGCCGAGGCGAGCGCGGTGCCCGTGCGAGCGGTGAAGGCCGGTGCGTTCGTGATCACGGCGTTGGCTTCGGGCGTCAGCGGCGGCCTGCTGGGCCTGACCTTGCAAAGCGCGCGGCCGCTGATCGGCGCCGGCTACGAGTTCAGCGCCATCACCGCGGTCGTGGTCGGCGGCGTGTCGATTATCGGCGGTTTCGGCTCGGTGCCGAGGGCGATCGCGGGCCTGATCTTCGTGCAGCTTCTGACCAACGTCATGGTGCTCGACGGCGTGCGCACGCCGATCCAGGGTTTTGTCCTCGGCATCCTGATCGTCGGCGCCGTCGGCATGGACGCGGCATTGCGCAAGAGGGGGGTGGCGTGATGAGGTTCCTGGCGCTTGCCTCGCGGCACAGGGTGGTGATCATCCTCGGCCTGACGCTGATCATTTCCGCCTTGGCGGTTCCGGGTTATTTCTCCGCATCGACCCTCGGACTCGGCCTCGACCGGGCGGCGACGATCGGCCTGATCGCCATTGGACTTACGGTGCTTCTGGTCGCCGGCCAGATCGACCTCTCCGGCGGCGCGGTGTTCGCGCTGGCGGGGATCATGTCGGTCATCCTGCAGCGCGAGATCGGCATCCTGCCTGCCGCACTTGTCGGTATCCTGGTCGGCATGCTGGCAGGCGCCATCAACGGCGCGCTGGTCGTCGGGCTGAAGGTGAACTCGCTGGTGCTGACGCTGGCGACGATGCTGATCTTCCGCTCGCTCGCGCATTGGATCACCAACAGCCAGCCGGTGACCGGCACCGACATCATGCTTTCACTGGCGTTCGCCAAGATCCATCTCGAAATCTTCACCATCCGCAGTGCGCTGTTCATCGTTCTGATCGTGCTGCTGCATGTCTGGCTGACGCGTACAATACCGGGCCGAAATGTCTTTGCGGTGGGGTCCAATCCGGCGGCAGCCAAGGAGAGCGGCATCGCTTCCGATCGCATCGTTTTTCTGGGCTTCGTCTTCGCCGGGACGCTCGCCGGTCTCGCAGGCGTTCTCCAGAGCCTCGTCACCAACACCGGTTCGCCCGTCTTCGGCTCGGAACTGACGGTCGCCGTCATTGCCGCGGTCGTGGTCGGCGGAACCCGCCTCGAAGGCGGCAAGGGATCCGCGCTCGGCACGCTTGGCGGCGTGCTGACGATCGGCTCGCTGACCATCGCGATGGAGTTCCAATCCGTTCCCGCATACGTCCAGCAGGTCGTGTCGGGGCTTATCCTGATCCTGCTTGTCGTGCTCGATCGGGCCGTGACTACCAAGGGGAGGGCGCCGGGCACAGGCCCCGCGCTCATTCGCGACAATCCAATCACTCAAGGAGGAAATACATGATCGGGAGGAAACCTATGGTTGGCAAGAAAAGCATGCTCCACATTACCGCCATGGCGGTAATACTGGCCTCGACGGGCTGGGCCAGTGCAAAGACGGTCTGCTACGTCACGGCCGCGGATTCGCATGCCTATGCGACGCCGGCCAACAAGGCGCTCCAGGCGCGCGCCGGCGAGCTCGGCATCGAGATCCTGAGCCTCAGCCAGGATTTCGACGTCCAGAAGGGCACCGAGCAGCTCAACACCTGCGTCGCGCGCAAGGTTGACGGCATCATCCTGTGGCCGCTCGACCCGCAGGCCTACATACCGGGCCTGGCCCGCGCACAGCAGGCGAACATTCCCGCGATCCTCATCAACTCGCCGATGAGCGACGATGCCAAGCCGTTCATCAAGTCGTTCACCGGGCCCGACGTTTACGAGGAAGGCAAGCTTGCGGCCGACTCGCTCAGCAAGGCGCTTGGCGGCAAGGGTTCCGTCGTCATCATCGCCGGCCAGGCCGGCAACGGCACGACGATCGGCCGCGTCGGCGGCTTCACCGATCGTCTCAAGGAAACCAGCGCCGACATCAAGGTGCTCGATACGGTCAATGCCGATTTCGACCAGCAGAAGGCGCTGGTGGTCAGCCGCGACCTGATCACCCGTTTCGGCGACCAGATCAGCGGCGTCTACGCCAATGACGACACCATGGCGCGCGGCTTCATCGACGCCTGGAAGGAGGCCAATCCGTCCAAGGCGGCACCGCCGATCGTCGGCATCAACGGCCAGAAGGATGCGTTCGAATCGATCCGCACCAACGAAATGTACTCCACCATCGTGCAGTCGCCGGTTGAGGACGGCCGCCTGGCGATCAACACCATGGCGGAGATCATGGACGGCAAGGAGGTCAAGGACCGTTTGCCGATCCCGCTGACGGTCGTCACCAAGGACAATGTCAACGCGGTCGAGCCGGCGTTCTGATCCCTTGGGGCCGGCTCGGCAGAACCGGGCCGGCTCCTTCGTCTTCTGGCGCGGACGGACGATCCGGCTGCGCTGCTCACTATAGGAAGGCCTGCCAGCCAAGGCTGCGCGGCACAGTTGGAACTTCCGTTTGCGCCCCGGATTATCCATCCGGGAGAACGCCAATGCCTTCTACGGCCATCCGCAGCACACAGTACCATCCCGCCACCAGGGTGCTTTCGGTCTGGTTCGTACCGAGCGGAAACCGCTATGACTACGAAGACGTGGAGCCCGAGACCTACGCTGCCTTCAAAGCCGCCTCTTCCAAGGGACGCTTCTTCAATGAGTTCATACGGGATCGCTACAGGTTTCGTCTGGTCGAACGCGCCCCCGAACGCTGACGCACGCCAGCAACAAAGCGCGGTATCGCGGGACTGTTCGTCGGTCATGAATTCGTGCTGACAGGCATACGCCGAACAAGATCAGCAACTTAATTGCTGGATATCCGTTTCATGATGTCCTCGAGGCCATGAAATGTCTCAAGTTTACGATCTTGCATCCGGTCTGGTGCGGCGGATCTACGAAAAGCGCATCGACGCGCCGGCGATCCTCGATACCGCCAGCGAATTTCCAAACGCCACCAAGTTCACGGCCGCCTGGCAGGCCATCCGCGACGAAGCGCTTGCCGTGGGCAAGGCGCCCCGCTTCCACGACATCATGCCTGAACAGGCCGACATCTCGGCCAATGACGGTCGCGACTGGCGTATGTTCGTGCTCAAGGCCTACGATGTCGCGGTTCCGCAAAACCTCGCGCGAATGCCGGTCCTCGACCGGCTGCTTGCAGAATGCCCTGAGGTGAAGTCGGCGGCGATCTCTTTCCTGGCTCCGGGCAAGCACATTCCCAGCCATCGCGGCCCTTTCAGGGGCATAATGAGGTTCCATCTCGGCCTGGTAATCCCTCGACAGGCAGATGGTCGTCCGGCGACGGTCATGATGATCAATCATCAGGAGAGGCGGATCGCCGACGGCGAGTGTCTGTTGTGGGACGACACGTTCCCTCACGAAGTGACAAACAACGCCGACAAGCCTCGCGTGGCCCTGCTTTTGGATATCTGGCGTCCACGAATGCCGCGCGACATGGAAATCCTGTCACGCCTGATCGTCCACGGCGTGCAGGCAGGCATGCGCCGCAGAGGCGTGTCCTTTTCTGCGTGAGGAGAGGCTCGCGGGCCATGGGCTCGCCGAGCGCCTTGGCGCGTCAGTCGCGTGGGCCCGCCACCATCCGTGCGATCCGTGTCATGTCCGTGCTCATTTCGCGGTCGTCGTCAAGCGGGCTGACAAGGGAGCGCACGGCGGCGAAGGTGCGCTGCGGTCCGTCGCCCATGCCGTCGACGACACCGCGCAATTCCACCCCCGTAGCCGCAAAGATCAGTTCCATCGCAACGAGATAACGCAGCCGCTCGACGATTTCGGCTGTCTTGGCCACCACGCGCGGGGCCATCGACGACTGATCCTCGATGCCGTCCGAAACGGCAAGCGGGCTGAGCGACATCGGGTTGGCGAGGTGCCGGATCTCGACTTCCAGCGCGGCAAGCGGTTTCTGCAGCTCCGCGTAGCCCTGGCGGCTCCCACCCCTGGCCGACAGGAAGCGCGGCAGCTCCGCCGTTATCGGCGACATCAGCTTCATGCAACGGTTGGCGGTGCCGACCGCGCAATGCGCAAGCGCCTGGCCGAGCTGTTCCCAGGCCAGCGTCATCGCCGTCAGGTCGAAGTTGCCGTTCGAGACGACCCGCTCGATCTCCGGCAGGATAACCGGGTTGTCGCCCGAATGAGCCAGTTCGATCTCCGTCGCCAGCTTCGCCTGTTCGAACGCATGCAGCAGGCCGCCCCACACCTGCGGCACGCAGCGATAGCTGAGCGGGTCCTGGAGACGCCGCGCGGCGTTGTCCTCCCACAGGCCGCTTCCCGCCAGTTCCGCCCGCAGACGCGCGCCGATCTCGCGCTGGCCGAATGCCGGGCGGGCTGACAGCGCCTCCTCGCTGATTGCGCTGACGGATGAGCGGAATGCCTCATAGTTGAGGGCCACGGCAGCCAGCGACCAGTCGATGAGATGGGCGACGTCTTCCAGGCACAGGCATGCCGTTCCAGTCGAAAGGCTGTTCGCGACGATGATGGCGTGGCCGTCCTTTTCGCGCAGGTTGAGTGGTTCGAGCCCGGCGAGAGCCAGCGCCTCGGCGGACGGCATGATCTTGCCCTGGAACTCCGCTTCGCCGTCGCCGCGCAGCGCCCTTGCCATATGCCCGAGGGCGGCAAGGTCCGCCGCCCCGATTGATCCCCAACTGGGGATCACCGGATGGACCCCGGCGTTAAGTGCCGCCACAAGGCCCATGACCGCATGTTCGGAGGTGCCGGTGCCGCCGGCCGCCATGCCTGAAATCCTTGCGGCCATAAGGGCCCGCACGGCCTCCGTCGGAAGGGCGGGGCCGATGCCCATACTGTGGCTGAGCGGTACGCTATGCTGGAACGCGATCAGGTCGGCCTGCGCAAGCGGAGTATCCACGCACGCACCGAGACCGGTGGTGACGCCATACATGGGCCTGCCAAGTTGCGTGAGATGCTCGATGAGCGCACGGCTCTCGCGGATGCGGCGCATCGCCTGACCACCCAACTCGAGGCGGGCATTGCGTCGTGCGACCTCGGCCACATCAGCCGCACTGGGCGGCTTGCCGTCAAGCACTACCATTCTGAGTGTCATATCCTGCCCCCATGATCGCTGCCGCCAATGCCGCGCCGGCCTGGCCGCATGCGGCTTGCGGCTGCCAGTTTTGCTGTTTCCGCGCGGGCCAAACTGCAAGCCATTCCCGTTCCGAAGGTTTCGCCGCGGCGATCTCGCGTCCATGCCGGGCGCATCGCCGCCGGCTTGCAACTCTTCTCGTACACATGGATACCTATATCCGAGAATGAAGCTTTCCCCTAAGCTGACGATACGTGAAATGGGAGCATGGATTGCGCGGATTTGGCGAAGGCTTGATCGAGAGGCCGCAAACGGTTGCCGAGCAGGTCGCCAATGTCTTGCGCGAGGCCATTGCCAGCGGGACTCTGAAGGCCGGCACGACGTTGCGCCAGGATGATCTGGCCGAGCAGTTTGGCTTCAGCCGGATGCCGATCCGGGACGCGCTTCGTCAGCTCGAGGCCGAAGGCATCGTGTCCATCCACCCGACAAAGGGTGCGCACGTCGCCAGAATGGACGGCGACGAGATCCGAGAGATCTATGCCGTGCGCGAACTGCTCGAGTGCGAGGCACTGCGGCTCTCCATTCCCGGCCTGCCCGGCGGCAAGCTGGACGAGGCCGAACAGGTGCTCGATCAGATCGATGCCGAGCGCAATGTCGGCAGGTGGGGCGTGCTGAACCGGGCCTTTCATCTGGCGCTTTATGACGCCTGCGGCAATCGCCGGTTGCTCGGCCTGATCGAGGCGCACCATAATGCGGCCGACCGCTACGTCCGTATCCTGTTGTCGAACCTCGACTACCGCGCCCGCTCGCAGACGGAGCATCGCGACCTCTTGGCCGCTTGCCGGCGACGCGACGCCGGCGAGGCCGTCAGCGTTTTGACGCAGCATCTGCGCCAAGGCAGCGAGACACTGGTCAACGCCATAGAAGGCGACGGTCTGTCGCGAAAATCTTAGAATCTTTGTCCAATTCCGATGGGCGCGCGTGACGGGCTGTACGCCTTCGTCTAGCCGCTGCCGCCAGGGACGCTGCTTTTCAGCTTGCCTGATTTGATCAAATGGAAGAATTGGTTCTGGATTTCTCCCTGAAAATGCGTTTTGAAGAGCACTCCAAAGAAAAGTGTGATCAAATTGGAAAGGCTGGGCTATTGACGGTGCAAAAGGAAGAGATCGACATCCAGAATGCGCTGGCTCTTGCCGAGCGCTTCACGATGGCTGGCCGGCGCGCCTTGGTGACCGGCGGCAGCGTCAGCATCGGCCGTGAGATCGTGCGGGTTTTTGCCGAGGCGGGCGCCGATGTGGCCGTCCATTTCGCTCGCGACGCCGACGTGGCATTCGGGCAGCCGGATGCGGCCGCCGAAGCTGTCCGTGAAATTCGCGGGAAGGGCAGGCGCGGCGTCGCCATCGATGCTGATTTCGCTCGGGCCGGAGAGGCGGCTCGCTGTGTCCAGGCGGCGATCGAGGCGTTGGGTGGTGTCGACGTGCTTGTCGTCTGCGCCTCGATCCAGTACCGCACGCCTTTCCTCGACCTTCCCACCGAGCAGATCGAGCACCAGATCCAGATCAACTTCAAGGCGACGATCGAATTGCTGCAGGCCGCCTTGCCCAGCATGAAGGACAATGGCTGGGGCCGTGTGCTGACTATCGGCAGCATCAACCAGACGCGGCCCGAATCCGATCTCGCCGTCTATGCCGCGCTGAAGAGCGCGCAGCACAATCTGTCATTCAACCTTGCCAAGGATTATGCGCCACACGGGGTGACGATCAACAACCTGTCGCCCGGCCTTGTCGTTACCGAGCGCAATCGCTGGCGCCGCGAGGACGCGGCCAAATGGGCGGAGATCCAGAAGGGGTCCGCGCCGATGCAGCGGGCCGGCGAGGCGCGCGAGATGGCGGGAGCGGCGTTGCTGATTTGCTCCGACGCCGGCAGTTTCATCACCGGGGCGGACCTGCAGGCGACGGGTGGCCGTCATCTCGGCTGGCAATAGCCGAGATTAACCGGCAAAAGCCGGCTCCGGCAGTCCCGCCACGCCGACGTCGAGTGCAAGCAGGCAACCCGCCAGGGGCTCGTTGGCCAGTTGATCCTTCGTCAGCTTCTGCGTTGCGGTCGTTACGTACAGTGTCTTCAGGCCTGGACCGCCGAAGGCGCAGGAGGTCGGCTGGGTGACTGGCAGAGGGACCAGCCTGTCGAGCCGGCCATCGGGCGCGAACCGCGCCAGTGAGCCGCCCTGGTAGCGCGCATTCCACAGGAAGCCGTCCGCATCGACGGTGGCGCCGTCGGGCTTTCCAGGCGTCGCGTGCCGGTCGGCGAACAGAGACCACGGCCCCACAAGTCCGCTCGCCGGGTCGAAATCCGCCCGCTCTATGTCGCCTTGCCGTGTATCCGTGAAGTAGACAGTGCGGCCGTCCGGGGCAAAGGCGATCGCATTGGGCACGGCGATCCCGTCGCGAATCCGGCTCGAACTTCCGGCGGCGTTGATCCGGTAAAGCGCCCCGGACGCATGCAGCCCATAGTCCCACATGCTGCCGCAGATTATGCCGCCGCCGGGATCGCACTTCATGTCGTTCAGCCGATGCTCGGGCGACCCATCCTCCACGCGCGCCAGCAGGCTCAGTGCGCCGCTGGCGGGATCAAATGCGTGGAGACCTTGCCGCAAGGCCACGACGACACCGCCCGATGCTCGTGGAACCACCGAGCCGATGACCTCAGGCATCGGCCACGATGTCACCGCTCCTGTCTCGGGCCGCAGCCTGTGCAGGCAAGGACGCCGCAGATCGACCCAGAACAGCTCTCCGCCCCGCGCCAGCCATGTCGGCGATTCGCCCAGCGTGTCGCCCGTCGACGCCGCGACCTCGAACCCGGCCGTCATTGCCGGCCGATATCGGGTTTGGGATCGACGGCGATGCGCGCCAGGAGGTCGTGTTTGGCCTTTTCGATATGGGCGCCCATCAAGGTCGCCGCCGAGCCGGCATCCTGGCGCTCTATGGCCCGGATGATGTGGCGATGATCGTCGATGACGCCATGGAAGCGCCCCTCGTCATAGCCGTAGCGTTGCCAGATCGCCGCCACCAGCAGCCAGTTGCGATCCACCATCGACAGCGCGCCCGGATTGCCGGCCGCCTCGTTGATGACGCCGTGAAAGATGTTGTTGGCATGTGGGACGGCAAGGAAGTCGTCGCTGGCCACTCTTTGCTCAAGCATGTCCTGCGCGGCATTCAGATCGCGCAGGTGCTCGGCGGTGCGCCTTTCGCTGGCGCGCCGTGCCAGCATCGTTTCGACGGCGCTGCGGATATCGAACAGGTCGATCACAAACGACATGTGGACCGTCCTGACGCTGGCACCGCGATTGGGTTCCAGCACGACCAGTCCCGTGCCGCTCAAGGCGCGCAAGGCCTCGCGGACCGGCATGTGGCTTACGCCATAACGGCCGGCGAGATCGTCGATCCTCAGCCTTGCCCCGAATGGAATGGCTCCGGAAACGATGTCGTCACGAAGAAGCTTCTGAACGTCGGGAATACGCGCCATGCACCCAAGCTTACCCTGATTTGAGCAAATATTGCTCGCACGGCGATCGAAAGAAGTCAATTTTGCCCTTGCCAACGCGACATTTGATCAAATATTGAGATTTGAAGAGATTGCCACGCTCGCGACGGTTTGGAAACGCCAATGCCACTGCCTGCCTCCGGTGCCGACAAAATCGACGGCCTGCCGCCATTCAGTGGCTACAGGCGGATCGATGGCCGCGCCGGAATCCGCAATTATGTGCTGATCCTGTGCATCAATGGTTTGGCGCTGCGTGTCAGCGAGCGAATCGCGGCGGGTCTCGAAGGCGCGCTTCTGGCCGCGACGAGCGCGGGCAGGGGGCACATCGAGCCGGACCTCGGCCTGCACCTTGATCAACTTGTCGGTCTCGGCCGCAATCCGAACGCCGCCGCCGTTCTGGTGGTCGGAGTGGATTCGGCGACGACCGAGATGGTCGCGGCCCGCATTTCGGCTTGCGGCAAGCCGGTCGCCAGCGTTTCCTTCGCCGAGCAGCATGAGGACATGCTGTCGGTCATGGGCGAGGGCATCAGGCGCGGCGCGGCGTTGCTGCGCGAGGCTTCGCGGATCCGGCGCGAGAACTTGCCCGGCGCGCAACTGGTGGTCGGCATCGAATGCGGCCATTCCGACGCGACGTCGGGTCTGGTCAGCAATCCGGTCGTGGGGGCCGCGGTCGATCTTCTGGTTTCGCATGGCGGCACCGTCATTGTCGGTGAGACCGTCGAGTGGCTGGGGGCAGAACATATACTCGCGGCGCGCGCTCGCGATGCAACGGTGGCACGACAGATCCTGCAGGCCGTGGAGCGCAAGGAACGCTTCGCCGCCGCTTCCGGCCACAGCCTGACCGGCAACAATCCGGGCGAGGAGAATATACGCGGCGGGTTGAGCACGATCGAGGAGAAGTCCCTCGGTGCCCTGGCCAAGACGGGAACTTGCCGCATCGACGGCGTGCTCGGCATGGCCGAGCCGGTCACCGCCGGCGGCCTTTACCTCATGGACGGCCCGTCCTTCTCGCCGGAATCGATGACAGGCTTCGCCGCGGCCGGTGCCCAGATCATGCTGTTCACAACCGGGCCAGGCAACAGCACCGCGAGCGCGCTCGCGCCGACGATAAAGATCACGGCGCGGCGCGAGACGGCTCGCCGGCTGCCTGAGCAGATCGATTTCGACGCCAGCCCTGTTTCGGAGGGGATCGAAACCGTCGCCGAAGCGGCGAACCGGCTGCTGGCGACCATCCTCGATGTCGCCGGCGGCACCCTCACCTTCGGCGAGATTTTGGGGGAAGGGCTCGAAGTTCCGACCCGCGTGCGGGGCTCGTTGTGACGGCTATCTCCTCGAACGATGCCGGCCAAAGGACAATGCGCTTTGCGCGCCTGACCAGCCTGTTCGTGTATTTGCGCACGATGGGCCTGTTCGTCCTTGCCTGGTATGTCGGCTCGTTCTTCGTGCCTTCGAAGCTGCTCTTGCCGTCGCCGGTCGCGGTTGCGCTTGCGCTGCGCGATACGGCCCTCAAGGGCGAACTGCTCGGCAATGCAGGGATCAGTCTGGCCCGTCTGCTGGTAAGCGTTGCGGCTGCCGCGGCGGTGGCGGTGCCGCTCGGGCTGCTGATGGGCCGCAGCCGGCTCTGGAACGATCTGCTCGAACTGCCGGTGGAGATCCTGCGGCCGATAGCCGGCATCGCATGGATACCGCTTGCGCTCTACATGTTCGGCATCGGCCATCGGCTGCCGCTGTTCATCATGTTCTATACCGCCTTCTTCCCGCTGCTGATCGGCACCGCCGCGGGCGCCGCCGCCGTCGACAGGCGGCTCGTCGCGGCGGCCAGCACGATGGGCCTGTCTGGGCGGGCGATCATGCGGCGCGTCATCGTTCCGGCGGCGCTGCCGGCGATCCTGGTCTCGGCACGGCTTGCGGTGGCGGCCTCGTGGACCGCCGTCGTCGCTGCCGAACTGGTAGGAGCGCCGAACGGCCTCGGCTACGCCATCGAATACTACCGCAGCATGCTGTCGACGCCGACGGTGATGGCTTTCATCGTCGCCATCGGCCTGCTCGGCTTCCTGACGGACAAGGGGTTGCGCTGGCTCTCTGATGTCTTGACTCCGTGGGCGCGGACGGAGGTGGCGCGATGAACAGGTTTGCGCTTCGCCTCATCGTTCCCGTGCTGCTGCTGGTCGTCTGGGAAGCTCTCGCGTCCGGCTCCGCCCAGGCGCCACGCCCCAGCACGGTGGCCGAAACGGCCATTTCCATGCTGCGCGACGGCGATCTCGTGGCCGGTCTCGCCACCAGCCTCGGACGGGTCTTCGCCGGCTTCGCGGCGGCCGCGCTGCTGGCGATACCGCTTGGCATCGCCATGGGCAGCATGCCGGCCGTCGAGCGCAATCTCGATCCGCTGGTCGAGACCTTCCGGCCGATAGCGGCACTTGCCATCCTGCCCCTGGTTATCCTCTGGCTGGGCTCGGGCTCCGGGGCAGCGGTTGCCATCGTTGCCTATGCCGCTTTCTTCCCGATCCTGATCAACACCATCTCGGGCGTGAAGCGCATCGAGCCCAGTCTGATGCGCGCCGCGCTGACCATGGGGCTGGCGCCGCCGACACGGATGCGGGTGGTGCTGCTGCCGGCTGCCTTGCCATCCATTCTGGTCGGCATGCGCATCGGCCTCGGCATCGCCTGGACGGCGATCATTGCCGCCGAGCTCGCGGTCGGCGCGAAGTCCGGCAGCAGCGGCGGCATCGGCCAGATGATGTTCGTCTTCTACGCCTATTCGATCAACCTCAACGGCATGGTGGTCTGCATGATCGCGGTCGGCATCGTGGCCTTCGCGCTCGACCGCATCCTGCGTGCCGCACTCGCCTTCGCCGTGCCGTGGAGCCAGCCATGAGCGATGCCAAGATCCGCCTCGACGGCGTCAGCAAATCCTTCGGGGAATCTGCCTCCGTGGTGGCGGTCGACAGCCTGTCGCTGGACATCAAGGCCGGCGAGTTCATGGCTATCGTCGGCCCATCCGGATGCGGCAAGACGACCGTTCTCAACATGCTCGCCGGCCTCGACAGGCCGACGTCGGGTACGATGAGCCTGAACGGCAGGCCGATCGAAGGACCGGGGGCCGAACGCGGCGTGATGTTCCAGGACTATGCCCTGTTTCCCTGGCGCACCGTGCGCGGCAATGTCGAGTTCGGATTGATCTATGGGCCGGCCGGGCGAGGGCTTTCGCCCGCGCAGCGCGCCGACCGCGTCAACCGCACCGTCGAAATGGTCGGCCTGACCGGCTCCGAGGACAAGTACCCGCACCAGCTATCGGGCGGCATGCGCCAGCGCGTGGCACTGGCGCGCCTGATGGCGAACGAGCCGGAAATCCTGCTGATGGACGAACCGCTAGCGGCGCTGGACGCGCAGACCCGCGTCATCCTGCAAGACGAATTGCTGCGCATCTGGGGGCAGGACCGCCCCGCTGCCGAGCGGCGGACGGTCGTCTTCATCACGCACGCCATAGACGAGGCGGTGTTCCTGGCCGACCGGGTCGCGGTGCTAAGCAGCCATCCGGGCCGCCTGAAGCAGGTCATCGACATCGACCTGCCCAGGCCACGCGGCGACGAGACGCGGCGCTCCGGCGATTTCGCCAGGCTCAGCCAATCGATCTGGGAACTGATCCGCGAAGAGGCTTACCGCGCAACGATGAACTGAAACGACAACAGGGAGAGGATTGTCATGAGGAAACTTCTGGAAACCGCATTCAACCGACGCGCAGTCCTGAGTGGTGCCGCGGCTGCCGCGCTGGCCATGCCATCGATCGTGCGGGCGCAGGACCGCAAGCCGGCCAAGGTCTCAATCGGCCGCCAGCCCTACGCGGCTGGCAACTCGCCGCTGACGCAACGCATGATCAACGAAAAGCTGCTCGAGAAGGCGGCCGCCGAACTCGGCTACGACCTGACAGTCGACTGGCGCGACTATCCTTCCGCGCTGCCGATGGTGGAGGCTTTCGTCTCCGGCGATCTCGACATCGGCATGTGGGGCAACACCCCGATCGTGCGGCTGCTTTCGCAGGCGCAGCCGATCAACATTCTCACCGTCGGTGAGGGCCACATGCGCATGGTGCTGGCGACCCGCAAGGGCTCCGCCATCAAGAACATCGGCGACCTCAAGGGCAAGACCGTCGGCGCGCTTGTCGGCGGCGACCCCTACAACGCGCTCTCGCAAATGCTGCTGCAGGAACTGGGCGACGCCGACCCGCGCGCCTTCGGCATCAACATCGTCAACACGCCGACCCAGGCCGTTGCCGCGTCCCTCCCGGAGGGCATGGACGCGTCGGTGGTGATCTACCCGGCCTTCCTCAAGGCGAATGCCGAAACCGGCCTCACCGGGATCATGAATTCGTTCGGCTATACCGAGGCCGGCTACAGCGGACCCGCGGGCGAGGGCGAAGGCCACATGCTGCCCGGCGTCAAGAAGTCGAAATTCTACCCCGACGGCTACTATTTGCACCGTTCCTTCTGGATCTGCAGCGACCGCATCGTCGGCGACGATGCCGCGCTCGGCCAGGCCTTCCTGACGGCCGCGCAACGCGCGCTTGCCGATCTCCAGAAGATCGACCCGCGGGAGATCTCGCAGTCGGTTGTCAAATATTGGGGGCTCGATCCTGCGCTGGGCGCCAAGGTCATCGGCGACGAGGTGCTTTTCCAGCGCGGCTGGATCTGGCCGACCGAAGGCGATGCGGCGGCAATCAGCCAAATCTCCCAGTTCATGGTTGCCGGCAAGATGATTCCTGAGGCGCTGAGCTGGGACCAGGTCAAGGCCGCCTTCGGCAAGGCGGCGCCGCTGCTTCAGAAAGCCTATGAGGGCACGGGCAAGGTGCCGGACGAAAGCGGCTTCACCGACAAGAATGCCAAGGATCTGCGTGGCCTGCCGGCATGGCAGCTCGACCAGTGGAAAGTGCCGTCCTGAGGAGTTCGGGCGGCACGCGCATTCAGAGTAATTCAGGGAAGGAAGTTGATCCATGACGTCAGTCGGTTTTGTCGGGCTTGGAACCATGGGCGCACCCATGGCCCGCAACGTGCTCAAGGCGGGACACGCGCTGACGGTCTTCGACCTCAATCCCGTGGCGGTGAAAAAACTCGTCGAGGCCGGCGCTCGGGCGGCGGCGTCGCCGCGCGAGGTTGCACAGCAATCGGAAATCGTCATCACCATGCTGCCGGATGCGCCTGATGTGGAGGCCGCCGTGCTCGGTGCCGACGGCATCGGTCATGGCCTCAGGGCCGGCAGCCTCTATATCGACATGAGCACGATCGACCCGCAGACCACCCAGCGTATCGGCGCATGGCTGGCGCAACGCGGCGTCGACATGATCGACAGCCCTGTTGGCAAGACGGTGGAGCACGCCATCGCCGGAACCTCGACGCTGATGATCGGCGGCGATGCCGCCGTGCTGGAGCGCGCGCGCCCGATCCTGTCGAGCATGGGGGCCGACCTCATCCATTGCGGCGGGCTCGGCATGGGGCAGGCAATGAAGCTCACCAACAACCTGCTGGCCAGCGTGCTGATAACGGCCAGCTCCGAGGCGCTGGTCGCCGGCGCCAAGGCGGGCCTGACGCTCGACACCATGATCAACGTGCTGAAGACGACGATGGCCTGGAACCAGCAATTGGCGGTGGCGATGCACAATCGCGCGCTCAAGGGCGACTTCGAGCCAGGCTTCATGGTCAAGCTTGCCCACAAGGATTGCCGGCTTGCCCTGGCGATGAACGACGCGCTCGGCGTCGAGACGCCGGTCGGGGGCGCCACGCTCGCCGTGCTCAGGGAGGCGATGGATGCTGGCATGGCGGGCAAGGATGTCGGCGCCGTGCTGAAGCTGCGCGAAGACGCGACCGGCGTCCAGGTCCGGCTTGCCGGCGCATGACCAAGCCTGGAGCCATAGTGCTGCACGCTGACGACGACGTGGCTGTCCTCGTGGAACCGGTCGAGGCAGGCGCCGAAGTGACGACGCGAGGCGCCCGCGAGGGGGTTGTCCTCAAGGCCGGCGCCGCGTTGCAAGCCGGTCATAAGCTGGCGTTGCACGACCTGGCCGCCGGCTCCACCATACGCAAATACGGCGAGGCGATCGGCCGCCTGACGGCTGCCGTGGCGGCCGGCGACCACGTCCACGTGCACAATCTGCAAAGCCTGCGCGGACGCTGACGCCGGGTCAGCACCCGAACAGGGCCACTTATCGATCGACTATGGCCACGCCGTCCTCGCGGTTGCCTCCCGGCCGGTTCACTGCCACATATTGCAACATCATTCGTTCGATATGAGGTTCTTCATGTCCCCCGACAGCCGTCTGCCGGCACGTGCCCTTGCTCCTCGCCGCCATGACGAGATCCTGAGGCGCCTGAGCGTCCAGGGCTCCGTCAGCGTCGCCGAACTGGCCGGTTTCTTCGACGTCTCGCGCGAGACCATCCGCCGCGACCTGAAGCTGCTTTCTGACCAGGGACGGCTCGGCATCGTGCACGGCGGCGCCGCTCGCTTCGAGCCGAGCGAGCCGGCGATGGGCCTGCGCAGCCGGGAGAATGCGCACGGCAAGGCGGCGATCGGCAGGGCGGCGGCCGGCCTTGTCAGCAGCGGTATGGTGGTCTTCCTCGATTCCGGCACCACCACATTGGCCGTCGCGCATGCCATGAACGACCTGCGCGATCTCACTATCTGCACGACCAGCCTGAAGATTGCACTGCATCTGTGCCATGTCCCCGGCATGCGTGTGCACATACTGGGTGGTGAAGTCGACCCGGGCGAGGAGGCCGCTTCCGGCATCGATGCGCTCGATGCAATGGCGCGCTTTCGCGTCGACATCGCCTTTCTCGGCGGCGGCGCGTTGTCGCCGAATGGCGAGGTGACCGATTTCACCAGGGCCGGTGCCGAGCAGCGCGGCCGCATGATCGCGCTCGCCGGCAAAACCTATTTCGTCCTCGACAGCAGCAAGTTCGGCAAGCTGACGCCGCTCAGGATTCCGAATTTCGACCGCGCCGCCGGCGTTGTCGTCGACGCTCGGCCGCAGCCTGCGCTTGCCGACGCCCTTTTGCAAAAAGGGCCGGAGCTGATCGTCGCATCTTGATGTGATATTTTGTGACTTTTTGACTTGATATTTGGCTTTCCTGTGTTAGCTTGTCGGCCACCCTCAAGATGGCGGAACGCTCATGGCACATGAATTTCCAACGCAGGCACGCGTCGTGATCGTCGGCGGCGGCATCATCGGCTGCTCCGTCGCCTATCACCTGACGAAGCTTGGCTGGGCCGACGTCGTCCTGCTCGAACAGGGGCAGCTCAGCGGCGGCACCACCTGGCATGCCGCGGGCCTGGTCGGGCAATTGCGCAGCCATTCCAACATGACCAGCCTGATCAGATACTCCACTCAACTCTATGGCGAACTGGAGGCCGAGACCGGTCTCGCGACTGGCTGGAAGAATTGCGGCTCGCTGTCGGTGGCGCGCACCGCTGACCGCATGACGGTGCTGAAGCGCACGGCTGCCTCGGCGCGTGCGCAAGGAGTTGAGATCGACGTCATCTCGCCGAGCGAAGCCGGCGATCTGTGGCCGGTCATGGCGACGGACGATCTGGTCGGCGCGGTCTGGCTGCCTGGCGACGGCAAGGCCAATCCGACCGATCTCACGCAATCGCTCGCCAAGGGCGCGCGCAATCGCGGCGCGAGGATATTCGAGCGGGTCAAGGTCACCGGCATCACGGTGAGAAACGGCGTCGCCTGCGGTGTCGAGACCGACCGTGGCGACATCGTCGCCGAGATCGTCGTTAACTGCGCCGGCCAGTGGGCGCGTAAGGTCGGGCTGATGTGCGGTGTTTCGGTGCCGCTGCATTCGGCCGAGCACATGTACATCGTCACGGGCCGGATCGAGGGTGTGCATCCGGGCCTGCCCGTCATGCGCGATCCGGACGGCTTCATCTATTTCAAGGAAGAGGTCGGCGGGCTGGTCATGGGCGGCTTCGAACCGCATGCCAAGCCGTGGGGCATGAACGGCATCCCCGAGAATTTCGAGTTCGCGCTGCTGCCGGACGATTGGGATCAGTTCGAGATTCTGATGGAAAACGCGCTGGTGCGCGTGCCGCAACTGGCGCAAGCCGAGGTCAAGAAGTTCTACAACGGTCCCGAAAGCTTTACGCCCGACAACAATTTTCTCCTCGGCGAGGCGCCGGAGCTGAAGAATTTCTATGTTGGCGCCGGCTTTAACTCGATGGGCATCGCCAGCGCCGGCGGTGCCGGCAAGGCGCTGGCCGAGTGGATCGTCAACGGCGCGCCGACCATGGATTTGTGGCCTGTCGATATCAGGCGCTTCGCCGCCTTCAACAACAATCCGCGCTGGCTGCATGATCGCGTCAAGGAGACGCTCGGTTTGCATTACGCCATGCCGTGGCCGAACCGCGAGCTGGACACCGCCCGACCCTTCCGCCGCTCGCCGCTCTACGACCGGCTGGCCGCCAGGGGCGCCTGCTTCGGTTCCAAGATGGGCTGGGAGCGCGCCAACTGGTTCGCGGCCCCGGGAGAGAGGGCCGGGAACGATTATGCCTTCGGCCGCCAGAACTGGCATGAGGCAGTCAAGCGCGAAATGAAGGCGACGCGCGAGGCTGTTGCCGTATTCGACCAGACCTCTTTCGCCAAGCTTCTCGTGCAGGGCCGCGACGCCTGTGCCCTGCTCAACCGCATCTGCGCCGGCAATGTCGATGTACCGGTCGGTACATCCGTTTACACGGGCGTGCTCAACGCGCGCGGCGGGTACGAAAGCGATCTCACCGTAATGCGACTTGGTGCGCAAAAATTCCTCATCGTCACCGGTTCGGCGCAAGCGGTCCACGACGCCGACTGGATCGCCAGGAACATCCCACCGGACGCACATGCCATCGTGACCGACGTCACCTCGTCCTACGCGGTGCTGGCGCTGATGGGGCCGCGCTCGCGCGATCTCCTGGGCAAATTGTCGTCGGCCGATCTTTCCAACGCCGGCTTCCCCTTCGCCACCATCCGCGAGATCGATATCGGCTACGCTACCGCCTACGCCAACCGCATGACCTATGTCGGCGAGCTCGGCTGGGAGCTGATCGTGCCGACGGAATTCGCCGTCGGCGTCTACGAGGCGCTGCAAGAGGCTGGCGGCGAATTCGGCCTCCTGGACGCCGGCTACTACGCGCTTGATGCCTTGCGCATCGAAAAGGGTTTTCGCGCCTGGGGCCGTGAGTTGACGCCTGACATTACCCCCTGGCAGGCGGGGCTTGGCTTCGCCGTCGCCATGGACAAACCGGGTGGCTTCATCGGCCGTGACGCGCTGGTCGAGGCCAAGCCGTCGACGGCGCCAGCAAAACGCATCGTACTGTTCACGCTCGACCATGCCGAGCCGATGCTGTGGGGCGGCGAGCTGATCCTGCGCGACGGCAAGCCCGTCGGCGAGGTCCGCTCGGCCGCCTACGGTCACACGCTTGGCCGCTCGGTGGCGCTCGGGCTGATCGAGAACGAGACGGGCGTCGACGCTGCGTTTCTGGCTAGCGGCCGTTTCGAGATCGATCTTGCCGGCGTTCGCCACGCGGCCACGGCACATTTGCGCACCCCTTACGATCCGAAGTCGGAACGGGTGAAAGCGGATGTGGAGGAGATCAGGGCCGCCGCCTAATCCGCCGACATCGAACGCGCCATGTCGAGGAAGGCGCGCACCAGCTTGCCGCCGCTGCGTTCGCGCAGGCAGATCAGCGCTTCGTCCATCAACGTCTCAGGCGCGTCGAGCGCGATCGCTACCAGCCGCGAATCCTGGCCGAATTCGGCCGCCGAGACAAAGCCGATGCCGGCACCCGAGGCGACGATCTCGCGGACGGCTTCACGGCCTTCGGCCTCGATCACCGGCCTGAGTTCGACCTTCGATGCCGCGGCCAGATCCTCGAGCTTCTGGCGCGTCTTGGAGCCGCGCTCCCGCATGACCAGCGATTCCTGCGCGAGTTGCTTGAGACTCAATGATTTCTTGCCCGACAGCGGATGATCGACCGACGCAAAAGCGATGATCGGCGTCGAATTGAGTTTCAGCACCTCGAAGTCGCGTCCGGTCGGCACCTCGCCCAGCACGCCGATGTCGGCATCATAGCTGTAGAGGCTGCTGATTACCGTCTCGGTGTTGCCGGCGCGCAGCGAAACCTGGACGCCGGGATAGCGCGCGCGAAAACTGCCGAGGATGTGAAGCAGATGATGCGCGGCGTCGGCGACGATGCGCAGCGTGCCGGAGCGCAGGGCGCGCGATTCCGTCAGAAGCTCGAGCGCCTGCTGCTCGGTATCGAACATGCGGTGGGTTATTTCGAGCAGCTTCTGGCCCGAATGGGTCAGCGTGACCTGCTTCTTGTTCCGGTTGAACAGCAGCACGTCATATTCTTCCTCGAGCTTGCGCACCTGGTCCGAAATTGCCGGCTGCGTCAGGAACAGCGCTTCCGCGGCACGTGAAAACCCGCCTGATATCGCCACCTGGTGAAAGGCTCGCAATTGAACGTAGCGCATGTTCTCAGCTTTCTAGATCCGAGTTCCGGCCGCCACCCTATCATAAGCCTCGCAGGCAAAAAGGCATGAAGGAACGATTCTTCTTATATCTGGGGATGATCGCCCACGGTCACGCACATGTCATGGACACCACGCAGGCTGCGCTCGGCTGGAGGCGCGATTATCCCGCCGGGCAATAATTCGACTGCAAGCCAGATCATCGGGTGAGCTTATACATCAATACAAAATAACGATTTTACAAATACGTCGTTCCAGCCAAGAATGGCCCCACATAAAAGCAGCGGAGGACACTATGCTCGCCGAGACGAAATTTGCCGCGCAGCCGTTGGCCGGTCCGGCGCTGGGCGAGCCATACCTGCTGACGCCCGGGCCGCTCACCACCTCCTATCCGGTCAAGCAGGCGATGCTGCGCGACTGGGGATCCTGGGACGGCGATTTCCGCGCCATGACGTCAGACATGCGCCGCCGCCTGCTGGCGCTGACCGGCGATGCGAAAGGCGAATTCGACTGTGTGCCGATGCAAGGCAGCGGCTCCTTCTGCGTCGAGGCGATGCTGGGTTCGTTCGTGCCGAAGGACGGCAAGGTTCTGGTCCTGGCCAATGGCGCCTACGGCCTGCGCGCGGCCCAGACCATGCAGTATCTCGGCCGCGCCTATACGCTGATCGACAAGGGCGACTACCTGCCGCCGCGCGGCGACGAGGTGGCCGCCGCCCTCGAGGCCGATCCTGCCATCACGCATGTGATCGCCATCCATTGCGAGACCAGTTCCGGCATCCTCAACCCCGTCGCCGAGATTGCCGAAGCCGTCCATGCCAAGGGCCGCAAGCTGCTGGTCGATTCCATGAGCGCCTTCGGCGCCATCGCGCTCGACGTGAACGAGATCCGCTACGAGGCGATGGTCTCGTCCGCCAACAAGTGCATCGAGGGCGTGCCGGGCTTCGGCTTCATCATCGCCCGCAAGAGCGAATTGGAAGCCGCCAAGGGCCGCAGCCATTCGCTGTCGCTCGACGTCCATGCGCAGTGGGCGCATATGAACAAGACCGGGCAGTGGCGCTACACGCCGCCGACCCATGTCGTCGCCGCCTTCCTCGAAGCGCTTCGCCAGCACGAGGCCGAGGGCGGCGTTGCCGGCCGCGGCGCCCGCTACACCAGGAACCGCGACGTGATGGTGGCCGGCATGCGCGAGCTCGGCTTCGAGACTTTGCTCAGGGATCGCTGGCTGTCGCCGATCATCGTCACCTTCTTCAACCCGGCCCACGCCAACTTCGCCTTCGACCGCTTCTACGAGCTGATGAAGCGCAAGGGCTTCATCATCTATCCGGGCAAGCTGACCGTCGTCGATAGCTTCCGTATCGGCTGCATCGGCCAGATGGACGAACATGTCATGCGCCGCGTCGTAGAAGCGGCGGCGCAGTCGCTGAAGGAGATGGACGTCGACACCGCCGCTCCTCCCGCCGCGGCAATCGCCGAGCGCGCCAAACTCGCCGCCTGAAGGGCAGAATTTTTGAGGATTTCGATGAACCAGATGTCTCCCATCAACGTCGCGGTCAACGGCCGCACCTACGCCTGGCCACGTGTGCCGGCCATCGCCATCTGCCTCGACGGCTGCGAGCCGGCCTATCTCGACGAAGCCATCAAGGCCGGGCTGATGCCGGCGCTGGAGAAGATCAAGCAGAAAGGCACGGTGCGTTTTGCGCATTCTGTCATTCCGAGCTTCACCAACCCCAACAATCTGTCGATCGCCACAGGCCGCCCGCCCTCGGTGCACGGCATTTGCGGCAACTATCTCTACGAGCGCGAAACCGGCAAGGAAGTGATGATGAACGACCCGCGCTTCCTGCGCGCGCCGACCATCTTCCAGGCCTTCTACGATGCCGGCGCCAAGGTCGCGGTGGTCACCGCCAAGGACAAATTGCGTGCGCTGCTCGGCAAGGGCCTCGCCTTCGACGACGGCCGCGCGCTGTGCTTCTCGGCCGAAAAATCCGACACCACCACCAAGGCCGAGCACGGCATCGACAATGCCTCGAAGCACTTTGGGCTGCCGGTGCCGGAAGTCTATTCGGCCGAACTGTCGGAATTCGTCTTCGCCGCCGGCGTCCAACTGCTGAAGGAATTCCGCCCCGACATCATGTACCTGACCACCACCGACTATGTGCAGCACAAATACGCGCCCGGCGTGCCGCAGGCCAACGCCTTCTACGAGATGTTCGACAAGTACCTGGCCGAGCTTGATGCGCTGGGCGCGGCAATCGTGGTGACCGCCGACCACGGCATGAAGCCCAAGCACAAGCAGGATGGTTCGCCTGACGTCGTCTATGTCCAGGACCTGCTCGACGAATGGCTGGGCAAGGATGCCGCGCGCGTCATTCTGCCGATCACAGATCCCTATGTCGTGCATCACGGCGCGCTCGGCTCGTTCGCCACCGCCTACCTTCCTGACGGCGCCGATCAGGCCGACATCATGGCGCGGCTGGCGAAGATCGACGGCATCATGCTGGTTGTCGACAGCCCGACCGCCTGCGAGCGTTTCGAACTGCCGGCCGACCGCATCGGCGACATCGTGCTGATCTCGACGCAGAACAAGACGATCGGCACCTCGGAACACCGCCACGACCTGGCAGCCCTCAACGAGCCGCTGCGCTCGCATGGCGGGCTGACCGAGCAGGAGGTGCCGTTCATCGTCAACCGCGTGCTGGCCGATTTGCCTGATGAGCCCGTGCTGAGGAACTTCGACGCGTTCTACTACGCGACGATGGCGGCCGCGCAGGCTTGATCTCGAGCGTGATTGTCGACCCCCACTCCGCCGAGCTTCGCTCGGCACCTCTCCCCCGATCGACGGGGGAGAGGAAAGGCGCCAGGGCTAGCGGCGGCTTAGCCCGGAAACGTGGTGGCGCCGACCTCACCTGATTTCCTCTCCCCCGTCGATCGGGGGAGAGGTGGCCCGAAGGGCCGGAGTGGGGGTCGACAATCCGTTGCACCACTTTCTCCTTCGAATTGCTGGAACGGAACCGATGACCAAGCTCGATACTTCGATCAAAGTCCGCCACGAACCGATGCGCATAGCTGGTCGCAAGGTCGACGCCGACGGCGTCGTTCCTGTCCACTACCCCTATACCAATGCGGTTATCGGCACCGTGCCCGCCGGCCGCGCCGAGCATGCCCGCCAGGCCTTCGAGATCGCCGCCGGCTACAGGTCGAAGCTGACGCGCTACGAGCGCCAGCAGATCCTGTTCCGCACGGCGGAAAAACTGGCGTCGCGCCGGGAAGAAATATCTGATCTCATTACGCTCGAGCTCGGCATCTCCAAGACGGATTCGCTCTATGAGGTCGGCCGCGCCTATGACGTGTTCACATTGTCGGCGCAGATGTGCATCCAGGATGACGGCCAGATCTTCTCCTGCGATCTCACCCCGCACGGCAAGGCGCGCAAGATCTTCACCACGCGCGAGCCGCTGAAGGCGATCTCGGCGATCACCCCGTTCAACCATCCGCTCAACATGGTCTCGCACAAGGTGGCGCCGGCGATCGCCACCAACAATTGCGTGGTGGTCAAGCCGACCGAACTGACGCCGATGACGGCGCTGCTTTTGGCCGACATCCTCTACGAAGCCGGCCTGCCGCCGGAAATGCTCTCGGTGGTGACCGGCTGGCCGGCCGACATTGGCAACGAGATGATCACCAACGACAATATCGACCTGATCACCTTTACCGGCGGCGTGCCGGTCGGCAAGATGATCGCCCGCACCGCCGGCTACAAGCGCCAGGTGCTGGAGCTCGGCGGCAACGATCCGCTGATCGTCCTCAACGATCTCTCGGACGACGATCTGGCCAGGGCCGCGGATCTCGCCGTCGCCGGCGCCACGAAGAACTCCGGCCAGCGCTGCACGGCGGTCAAGCGCATCCTTGTCCAGGAAAGCGTCGCCGACCGCTTCGTGCCGCTGGTGCTGGAGCGGGCCAGGAAGATCCGCTTCGGCGACCCCATGGACCGCACGACAGATCTTGGCACCGTCGTGCACGAGAAGGCGGCGGCACTCTTCGAAGCCCGGGTCCACATGGCCGCCGGGCAGGGCGCCGAAATCCTCTACAATCCGGGCCGGCAAGGCGCGCTGCTGCCGCCGATCGTCGTCGATCGCGTGCCGCACACATCCGAACTGGTGATGGAAGAGACCTTCGGCCCGATCATCCCGATCGTGCGCGCACCGGACGATGACGAGGCGCTGATCAGGCTCTCCAACTCGACCGCCTTCGGCCTGTCGTCGGGCGTCTGCACCAACTCGTTTCCGCGCATGCAGAAATACATCACCGGCCTTGAGGTCGGCACCGTCAACATCTGGGAAGTGCCGGGCTACCGCATCGAGATGTCGCCGTTCGGCGGCATCAAGGACAGTGGCAATGGCTACAAGGAAGGCGTCATCGAGGCAATGAAGAGCTATACCAATGTGAAGACGTTTTCGCTGCCCTGGTCCTGACCAGACGACTCGGCTGACAGAACAACCGAGGGAGCGTTCCACGCTCCCTCATTCGCGTTTCGGAGAGGGTTATGGCCGCGATCAAAGAGCTTGTGCATACCGAGGGCGATTCCAACACCACGGCGGCCCGCAGCCGCTGGGATTCCGGCCAGGACGATCCACGCATCCGCGGGCTGCTTGACCGCGACGCTTCGGCCTTCATGCACCAGAGCCTGTCCAGCCCTTGTCTTTCGACGATCGCCAAGGCCGAAGGCATCTGGATCGAGGACACCGCCGGCCGCCGTTTCATGGATTTCCACGGCAACAGCGTGCACCATCTCGGCTATGGCCATCCGAAGCTGGTCGCCGCGATCAAGAAACAGCTCGACGATCTCTGTTTTGCGCCGCGCCGCTTCACCTGCGAACCCGCTGTCGAACTGGCCGAGAAATTGGCCGAGTTGGCGCCCGGCGATCTCGGCAAGGTGCTGTTCACGACAGGCGGTTCCGACGCCATCGAGGTGGCGCTGAAGATCGCGCGCGCCGCGACCGGCCGCTTCAAGACGGTTTCGTTCTGGGATGCCTTTCATGGCGCTGGCTTCGGTGCCGCAAGCGTCGGCGGCGAAGCGACCTTCCGTTCCCATATCGCCGGCCCGATGATGACCGGCACCGAACATGTCGCGCCCTGGGACGGCTACCGCTGTCCTTACGGCCACGGCACCCTGGAAGCCTCCGGGCTCGCCTGCGCCAACATGATCGCCTATGTGCTCGGTCGCGAACAGGATGTGGCCGCGGTCGTCGCCGAGCCGATGCGGGCAACGCCCAACCCGCCGCCGCCCGGTTTCTGGAATCGGGTGCGCGAGGCCTGCGACCGGCACGGCACGCTGCTGATCTTCGACGAGATCCCGACCGGCCTGGGCAAGACCGGAAAATTCTTCGCCCATGAGCATGACGGCGTGACGCCGGACATAGTCGTTCTCGGCAAGTCGCTCGGCGGCGGCATCCTGCCGATCGCCGCTGTCATCGCCCGCCGCGATCTCGACGTCACCGGCGGTTTTGCCATCGGTCACTACACCCACGAGAAGAACCCGGTGACGACGCGCGCGGCGCTGACGACGATCGATATCATCCTGGAAGAAGGACTGGTCGAGCGTGCGGCCGAGCTTGGCCGGCATATGCTGGGACGCATGCAGGATCTGATGGGGCGTTCGCCCCATGTCGGCGATGTCAGGGGCAGGGGACTGATGGTCGGCGTCGAACTTGTCGAGGACCGTACCTCGCGCCAGCCCGCGCGCGATCTTGCCGAACGCGTCTTCTATGCCTGCCTCGAACGGGGGCTGAGCTTCAAGGTCAGCCACGGCAACGTGCTGACGCTGTCGCCGCCGCTGGTGATTTCGAAAGCCGATCTCGACCGTGCGCTCGATATCGTCGAACGCGCCGTGCTGGCGGCCTGACCGTGAAGGCCGTCCGCACCGACCGCGAGCTCGAATGCCCAGGCATCGATGCCGGCTTGCGGGCAAGGGGTGTCGAGCTGGTGACGCTGCCGGACGGCATTTCCGAGGCGGAGCTCAAAGCCGCGGTCGCCGACGCCGATCTGCTCTTGATGTGCTACACGCCAGTCACTGCGGAGGTGATCGACGCGGCGCCCAGGTTGAAGGGCATCGTCAAATATGGCGTCGGTATCGACGCCATCGATATCCCCGCTGCCATGCGGCGCGGTATCCCCGTCGTCAACGTGCCCGAATATGCCGAGGAAACCGTCGCCGAAGGTGCTTTCGCCATGATGGTCGCCCTGGCCAAGCGGCTGCCCGCCATCACCGCGGCGGTATCGCGCGATGGCTGGATCTGGCCCGAGCCGCGCTGGCTGGGCCGCGACATTTCAGGCGCCACGCTCGGGATCGTCGGTTGTGGCAAAATCGGCCGCAGCATGGCGCGCATGGCCGGCCAGGGATTTCATGCGCGGCTTCTTGGCTTCGACCCCGGTGTCGACGCCGAAACGATGCGCGCCGCCGGCATCGAAAAAGCCGACGACCTCCAGGCAATGCTTCGCGCCTGCGACTTCGTCTCAATCCATTGCGTGCTGAACGACAGCACGCGCGGCCTGATCGGCAAGGCTGAACTCGCCTGTCTCAAGCCCTCCGCCATCATCGTCAACGTCTCGCGCGGCGCGCTCATCGACGAGGCGGCCCTTGTCGAGGCGATCGTTTCCGAGCGCATCGGCGGCGCCGGGCTCGACGTCTATTCGGTCGAGCCGCTGGCCAAGTCGGGCCATCCGATGGGCGCGCTTTTCGGCCGCGACGACGTCATCCTGTTCCCGCACCTCACCTTCTTTACGCATCAGGCGATGCGCCGGCTCGAGGACGACACGCTCGCGCGCTGCTTTGAGATTCTCGACGGCCGGCCGGTGACCGTGCGCTCGTCCGACCCGCGGTTGCGGGCGCAGACTTCTGGCGTTTCATTCGTCTGATCACCACCTGCTCGAACGCTTCGACGGCCTGCCCTGAGCAGGCCGAAACATGTTCACGACATGACTGCGACGGTTCCATGGCAACTATCAGATGAAGTTTGGCTGTCATAAAATAAATAGATTTTACTTATCGATTCCCAATCCCCAGAGTTGTCCATAACGACGACGCTGCCGGTACTAATCGAAGCAGAAGCAGAAGCAGCCGGCGCCGTCGCCACAGTGCATCGCAGAATGTGCCATCAATCAAAAAGGGGAACTGGACATGAAATCACGCAACGCAACCACGGTCGCGGCTTTCGCCGCGTTGCTGGCGTCGGCTGCCCTCATCGGACCGGCGATGGCAGATGGCGTCGTCACCATCTACTCCGCCGATGGCCTGCATGACGGCAACGGCAGCTGGTTCGAAACCGAGTTCGCCGCCTTCACCAAGGCCACCGGCATAAAAGTGCAGTATATCGAGGCTGGTTCGGGCGGTGTCGTTGAGCGTGTCGCCAAGGAGAAGTCGAACCCGCAAGCGGACGTGCTGGTGACATTGCCGCCCTTCGTGCAGCGCGCCGCCGCCGGCGGCCTGCTGCAGGATTACAAGCCCGAAGGGGCGGACCAGATCGACGGCGGCACCGACAAATACCGGCCGCTGGTCAACAACTACATGAACTTCATCTACAACAGCGCCGTGCTTTCGGAAGCGCCGAAGAGCTACGACGATCTGCTGGACCCGAAATTCAAGGGCAAGATCCAATACTCGACGCCCGGCCAGGCCGGCGACGGCACCGCTGTCATGCTGCAGATCATCCATGCCTTCGGCGGCGAGGATGCAGGTTTCGAGTTCATGAGGAAATTGCAGGACAACAATGTCGGCCCCTCCGCTTCGACCGGCAAGCTGACGGCGCTGGTCAACAAGGGCGAGCTGCATGTCGCCAACGGCGATTTGCAGATGAACATGTCGCAAATGGCCGACAATCCCAACATCAAGGTGTTCTGGCCGGCGGGGCCTGACGGCGTGCGCTCCACCTTTGCGCTGCCCTATGAGATCGGCCTGGTAACCGGCGCGCCCAATGCCGACAACGGCAAGAAGCTGATCGACTTCCTGCTCTCAAAGGAAGCTCAGTCGAAGGTCAGTTCCGTGGCTCTTGGCCTGCCGGCCCGCAAGGATGTGACGCCGAACGACGCCAATTTCGCGAAGGCGCAAGAGGCGATGAAGGGCCTGACCATCTGGTCGCCGAACTGGGATGACGCTCTGGCCAAGCTGCCCGACTACGTCAAGCGGTGGAACGAAGCGACCGGAAGTTGATCCCTGCCAATCCGGAGGACCATGCCATGTCGGCCGCCGCTTTTACTGGGACCAGTGTCATGGACATCGACGCCGCGAAGGTTCGCGGCGCCGGCTCCAACGTCCATTTCGACAAGGTCGTTGTCGCCTATGGCGCGCATGTCGTTCTGCATCCGCTGACCCTGGATATTGCTCCCGGCGAGATCCTGGCGATGATCGGCCCGTCCGGCTCCGGCAAGACCACCGCCTTGCGGGCGGTGGCCGGCTTCGTGCGGCCGAGAAGCGGACGAATCCGCATTGGCGCGACGGATGTGACCGATCTGCCGCCTTATGAGCGTGGGCTCGGCATGGTGGTCCAGAACTACGCGCTGTTTCCGCATATGCGGGTCGAGGACAACGTCGCCTTCGGCCTCAGGGCTCAGGGCGCCGACAAGGCGCTGATCGCCGAGCGGGTCAAGGATGCGCTCGGCACCGTCGGCATGGCTGCCTATGCAGCACGTTATCCGCGCGAGCTTTCCGGCGGCCAGCAGCAGCGTGTCGCGATTGCGCGCGCTCTTGCCGTGCGGCCCCGCGTGCTGCTGCTTGACGAGCCGCTTTCGGCGCTGGACGCACAGATCCGCCGCAATATGGTCGAGGAGATCGCCAGGCTGCACCGCAGCCTGCCGGGCCTGACGATCCTCTATGTCACTCACGACCAGACAGAGGCGCTCACCCTCGCCGACAAGATCGCCATCATGCGCGACGGCTCGGTCTGTTCGCATGGACCGACGACCGAGCTCTATCGCCGCCCGCCCAACCGCTTCACCGCCGAGTTCCTCGGCCGCGCCAATCTCCTGCCGGTCACCATTGCCGAGGCTGCCGGCTCCAAGGGTTTTGCCGCGGCAAGGCATGGCGACGCGGTGCTGATGGGCACCGGCCGTGACGAGAAGGCCGGCGACAAGAGCCTGCTTTGTATCAGGCCCCAGCACCTCAGCCTGACGGCCGATGGCGACCATACCAATCGCATTGTCGGCACGCTCCTGGAGGTGCACTGGCAAGGCGAACTCACCCATCTCGTGCTCGACGTGGACGGTACGACGGTGCGCGTCTCGGCGACAAGACTGCCGATGGCCCTGCCGGAACCCGGCGCCAAGGTGCCGCTGTTCTTCGCGCCCACCGACACCTCGCTCGTTCCGGAAGACGCCGGTGTCTGAGGCTGTCGCTATGGCCTCGCCAGCGGTCAGGAGAGAGCCTGGCAGATTCTGGATCGTGCCGCCGGCCGCACTCCTGGCCCTGCTGTTCTTCTATCCGCTGGCGCTCATCGCCCGGCAGGCCTTCCTGGACGACAGCGGCGTTGCCAATGTCGCCGAAGTGATCCGCGTCCTGCATTCGCGCTTCTTCCTCAACGCGCTGATCAACACGGTGACGATTTCGGTTACCGCGACTGCCGGGTGCCTGATCGTCGGTCTCGTGCTGGCACTGATCCTGGCCTTCGTTCCGTTCCCCGGCAGCGGCTTCATCGCCAGGCTGATCGACACCTTCATCGCATTGCCGACCTTCCTGGTGACGCTCGCCTTCACCTTCCTCTACGGTTCCGCAGGCATGCTCAACGCAGGGCTGATGGAGACCTTTTCACTGCCGTCGCCGCCCGTCGATTTCCTCTATTCGAGCTGGGGCGTGGTGCTGGCCGAGGTCACTGTCTACACGCCGTTCATCCTACGGCCGCTGCTTGCCGCCTTCTCGCTGGTGGACCGCGGCCAGATCGAAGCGGCAAGCGTGCTCGGCGCGCGGTCGTTCCGCATCGTGCGCCAAATCATCCTGCCGGCCGCCATCCCGGCGCTCATTGCCGGCGGGAGCCTCTGCCTGCTGCTCACCGTCAACGAGTTCGGCATCGTGCTGTTCATCGGCGCCAAAGGGGTCATTACGCTGCCGCTGCTGATCTATGGCAAGGCGATCCAGGAATCGGCCTATCAGGTCGCCTGCATCATCGCCCTGATCAACATCGCGCTCTCGCTCGGCCTGTTCGGGCTTTATCGTTTCGCAGCCGGCCGGCTGGGGGTCTAGCCATGCTGGTCTGGTCCCGCTCCGGTCGCCTCGTTCTGTGGCTCCTCTTCGCACTGATCTTCGGTGTGCTGTTCCTGGCGCCGCTTGCGGTCATTCTCCTGTCCAGCCTTGCCGGCCAGTGGAACGGCGTGCTGCCGAGCAGCCTGACGACGGAACACTACAGCGACGTCTTGCATGGCGCGGCCGGCGATGCGGTCAAGGCGAGCCTTCTCACCGGGTTTGCAGCCAGCGCGCTGGCGCTGGTCAGCGGCACCTGGGCGGCGCTGTCGCTGCGGGTCCAGGGGCATGCGCTGCAGCGCCTGCTCGGCCTGTTGTTCTTCATCCCCAGCGCCGTGCCTTCGGTCTCCGTCGGCCTTGGCCTGCTGGTCGCCTTCAGCCATCCGCCGCTGCTGCTCAACGGTACGATCGCGATCGTCATGATCGCGCATTTCGTGCTGATATCGGCCTTCACCTTCGGCAATGTGTCGGCCGGACTGGCGCGGCTCTCGCCCGACTTCGAGCAGGTGGCATCGAGCCTCGGCGCGCGGCCGGCCTACCGCCTCTGGCACGTCACCTTGCCTCTGCTCGCACCCTATCTGGTCGCAGCGTTCGGGCTCAGCTTCGCACTGTCGATGGGTGAACTCGGCGCCACCGTGATGGTCTATCCGCCGGGTTGGGTGACGCTGCCGGTGTCGATCTTCAGCCTCACCGACCGAGGCGACATCTTTGCGGGAGCAGCGCTCACCATGATCCTGGTGGTGGCGACCCTGGCGCTGCTGCTCGGTTTGGAGCGCATCACCGCCCGCGCCACCGGATCGTAGCGCTGCCTCAGCCGGGTTTGCGTTCGACGATGTAGATGTGATCCGCGGCCAACACAACTTCGTCGCGCTGGTTGATCACCTCGCAGCGTTCGATCACCCGGCCCGCGGCCGGCCGCTTCGGATCGTCCTGCTTGGCCGCGATAGTGGTGCGCGTGCGGATCGTGTCGCCGATGAACACCGGCTTGGTAAAACGCAGCCGATCATAGCCATAGGAGAAGGCAACGGGATTGACGACGCTTGCCGTCAGTCCGATGCCGACCGAGAACACCAGCGTGCCGTGCGCGATGCGCTGGCCGAACGGCGTCGTCTTCATGAACTCGGCGTCCATGTGGTGTGGGAAGAAATCGCCGGTGTGTCCGGCATGGACGATGAAGTCGGTCTCGGTAATGGTCCGGCCGCTGGTCAGCCGCGAGGAGCCGATCTCGTAGTCTTCGAAATAAATGGTCTGTTCCATGTCCTGCCTTACGGCTTTTCGGCCAGCGGCGTCGCCGGCGCCGCGCTCGATTTATAGGCGGCTTCCACCAGCGCCATCGTGTTCCAGGCGTCCTCGACCGAGCTGACCAGCTCGTCGTCTTCTCCGCAAGCAAAGCGCTGGACATTGGCCATACGCCCGACAAAGGCATCGGGGAACCATTCGCCGGCGAGTGGCACGGCAATCCAATCCGTCCCGCCTTTCGGGTATATTTCCAGGACGTCCGGTTCGCCGCGGGGATAGTCGAGGTTGAGGCCGAGTTTGAGATAGGCCGCGCCCTCGGTGCCGCAGATGCGGAATTCGCAGGCCTGGTGCCGGCGCCCGAACTTGTGGTCATGGTTGATCGACAGCGCGCAGCGCACAGTGTCGCCATAGTCGAGGATGGCGCTGGTGCGCGTCTGTGCCACCGTATGGTTGGGATGGCCGAGCGTCTTGGCGTGCACCCCTCTTGGGTCGCCAAGCAATTGCCTGACGAGGTCCAGATAGTGGATCGAATGCATGGCGATCTCGACACGCGGCGCCTTGAGCAGGAATTCCCACAGTTCCCAAGGTGTGGCCAGCGCCAGCCAGGCGTCGAAGTCGACGACCTCGCCGAGCCATCCCTTGGCGATGGCATCCTTGAGCGCCAGCATCATCGGCGCGAAACGCAATTGGAAATTCACCGCAGCCTTGAGCTTCCTGGCGCGGCAGATTTCGAGGATTTCGGTTGCCTCGCCGAGATAGTTGCCCATCGGCTTCTGGATCAGTGCGACCGCCCCCTCGGGAAGCGCCTTCAGGATCTCGGCATGCCGACCGGGCGGTGTCGCGAGATCAAAGATCGCATCGTTGATTCCGGCGGCTTCTTCCACGGAGCGGAATGCGGTGACACCCCATTTCTCGGCCAACGTCCGCGCCTTGGCCTGGTCCGGATCATAGAGGCCGGCAACCGGAAACTCGGCCTTCCGGTAGGCGGGAAAATGGGCATCGCCGACAATCGAACCTGCGCCGAAGGTGACGATCGGCCGGGGCTTTGTAGGCTTAGGCCAGGACTGGATGAGTGAGGCAGGGTCGAAACCGCCTTCAGTCATGATGGAAGACCTCGTCCATCGAAGCCCACCATTCGCCCTCCTTGCGGGTCGCCAGCGGCTCCTGGCAAGGCATGCAGAGGGCCCACCATTCCTGTGTTTTCGGGTCTGCCGCCATCTTGGCCATGTCGGCGGCATAGTCGGTGCCGTGGTATTCGAAGTAGGCAAACAGCAGGTTCTCCGGCCGCTTCAGGTAGATCGAATAGTTCTCGATGTTGCAAGCCGAGATCATGGTCAGCACGTCGGGCCAGACGGCGGCATGGAGGCGCACATACTCCTCGACCTTTTCCGGCTTCAGTCCCAGAACCATTCCCATCCGCTGCATGTTCGTTCCCCTATTTCGTGATCGCCGTGGTGAATTCGGCGATGCTCATGGCCTTGACCGCGTCCCAGTCCCAATCGATGCCGATGCCGGGCTCGTCGGGTGCCAGCGCCTGTCCATCCTCGATGCGCATGCGCTTGCCGGTCAACTGGTCAAGCTGCGGAATGTACTCGACATACCGGCCGTTCTGAACAGCGCAGGTGAGGCTGACATGCAATTCCATCAGGAAATGCGGACAGACCGGGATGTCGAAGGCCTCCGCCGCATGCGCCACCTTTAGCCAGGGCGTGATACCGCCAATGCGACCGACATCGACTTGCACGATCGAAGAGGCGCCTTTCTGCATGTATTCGCGGAAATGCCTGATGGAATAGAGCGACTCGCCGATGGCAATCGGCGTCTGCGTCGAATTCGACAGTCGCACATGGCCATCGATGTCGTCGGCCGGCAGCGGCTCCTCGATCCAGGCGAGATCGAGTTCACGCAGCCTCGCTGCGCGGCGGATCGCTTCGTCGACGGAGAATCCCTGATTGGCGTCGGTCATGATCTCGTAGCCGTCGCCCACCGCCTTGCGCACCGCCGCCAGCCGCGCCAGATCTTCCGATCCGTGCGGTTTGCCGATCTTCACCTTCGAGCCGCGAAAGCCCTTGGCCTTGGCGGCCAGCGCGTCATCCACCAGCGCCTGTGTCTCGATGTGCAGCCAGCCGCCCTCCGTCGTGTAGAGCGGGCAGCGGTCCTTGGCGCCGCCCGCCAGCTTCCACAGCGGCAGACCTTGCTTCTTCGCCCGCAGGTCCCAAAGCGCGGTGTCGATCGCCGCGATCGCGATGGCCGTGATCGCGCCGATCGTGGTGGCGTGCGTGGCGAATTCGAGATCGTGCCAGATCGCCTCGATCATGTCGGGGTCGCGGCCGATCAGGCGCGGCGCCAGATGGTCGGACAGGAGCCGCATCACGGACGAGCCGCCGGTGCCGATCGTATAGCTGTAGCCGGTGCCGACGGCGCCGTCGGAATCGGTGATCGTGACGAGAGGCGTTTCCTGGCTGACGAAACTCTGGATCGCGTCCGTGCGCTTGACCTTGGGCACAAGGTCCACCATCCGCAGTTCTATCTTTTCGATCGTGGCCATGTCGTCAGCTCCGCAATGACTTTCCCGTGTCGGCGGCAAACAGATGCGCCTGCGACAGGTCGAGGCTCATGGCCACCCGCTCGCCCGATCTCAAAGCTCTTGGGTTCAGCATGCGCGAAACCCAGTCTGCGCCATTGAACTCGACGAACACCAGCGTCTCGTTGCCGAGTGGTTCGGTGACCGTGATCGGCAATTCGATCTGGTGGACGTCGGCCGCACCACCGGAACTGATACCATGGCCGGTCGGGTAGATGTCGTCGGGCCGCAACCCGAACACCACCTTGTTACCCCTGGCGACATTGGCTTTGAATTGGCTAGGCAATGGCAGCTTTTCGCCGCTGGCGAAAACCAAGTGGCCGTCATCGATCGTCGCCTCGTGCAGATTCATCGGCGGCGAGCCGATGAAGCCCGCGACGAACCGCGTCGCCGGCCGTCGGAACACCTCGTCTGGGGTGCCGACCTGTTCGATATGGCCGTCGCGCATGATGACGATGCGGTCGGCAAGCGTCATCGCCTCGACCTGGTCATGGGTGACAT
This sequence comes from Mesorhizobium sp. B1-1-1, assembly GCF_006442955.1. Classification (NCBI taxonomy): domain Bacteria; kingdom Pseudomonadati; phylum Pseudomonadota; class Alphaproteobacteria; order Hyphomicrobiales; family Phyllobacteriaceae; genus Mesorhizobium; species Mesorhizobium sp. B1-1-1. The sequence goes on along the minus strand of NZ_VFWW01000007.1, from coordinate 390,955 downwards.
AGATCACCGTCGACCGCACCTTGGCGTGCAGCTTCTTGATTTCGGTCCGCATCTGCGTGCGCAGTTTGGCGTCGAGATTTGAAAGCGGCTCGTCGAACAGGAACACGTCGGGATCGCGTACGATGGCGCGGCCCATGGCGACGCGCTGGCGCTGGCCGCCGGAAAGTTGCGACGGGCGACGGTCGAGCAGCGTGTCGAGGCCGAGGATGGCCGAGGCTTCGGCGACGCGGCGCTCCATATCCTCCTTGGCGGCCCCGGCAATCTTCAGGGAGAAGCCGAGGTTCTCGCGCACCGTCATGTGGGGATAAAGCGCGTAGGACTGGAACACCATCGAGATGTTGCGCGAACGCGGCGGCAAATCGTTGACGACGCGGCCGCCGATCTCGATCGAGCCGGCACTGATCTCTTCCAGCCCTGCGATCATCCTGAGCGTCGTCGACTTGCCGCAGCCGGAGGGGCCGACCAGCGCGATGAATTCGCGGTCCGCGATGTCGAGGTCGATGCCGTGCACGATCCCGACATTGCCGTAGCGCTTGGTCAGCTTTTGGAGGGAAACCGTTGCCATGGGATCAGCCTTTCACCGCGCCGGAGGTCAAGCCGCCGACAAGGTGTTTCTGGACGATGTAGGTGAGGGTGAGCGCCGGGATGATCATCACCACGGCGAGCGCGCACATGCCGCGCCAGTCGATGGTGAATTCGGCCGTGTAGTCGAGCAGGCCGACCGGCAGGGTCTTGGCGCTGACCGAGCGGGTAAGCTGCGAGGCCAGCGCGAACTCGTTCCAGCAGGTCAGGAAAGCAAAGATCGCGGCGGAGGCGATGCCGGGCCCGGCAAGCGGGAACTCGACCTGCCAGAAGGCCTGCCAGCGGGTGCAGCCGTCGATCTGGGCGGCTTCCGCGAGGTCCTTCGGCACCTGGCGGAAGAAGCCGTCGATCAGCCAAATGGTGAACGGCACGTTGAGCGCGACATAGGCCAGGATCAGTCCGAAATGCGTGTCGATGATGCCGAGCCTGACATAAAGGAAGAACAGCGGCAGCGAGAGCGCGATACCCGGCACCGTGCGCGTCAGCATCAGGCCGAGGAAGACGCCCGACTTGCCGCGGAAACGGTAGCGCGCGAAGGCATAGCCGCCGGCCATGCCGATGGCCACCGCGATCATCGTCGAGGTCACCGAGATGATCAGCGAGTTGCGGAAATATTCTATGACCGGGATGCCGCCCTTGCCGATCCCTGAGAACATCGCAACATAGGCGTCGAACGAGATCTGCTGCGGGATCCACACCGGCGGCTTGGCCATGATCTCCACCGTCGGCCGCAGCGACGAAAGCACGATCCACAGGCCGGGCAGGCAGATGGTCAGCATCGCCAGGAACAGGCCGATGCGATAGGCGATGCCCAGCAGCCGGCGCTTGAGGCGGGCGGAAGAATTCTCGTCCATCACCACTCCGCACCGATCTGCGTGCGCGCCGCGGCGAGCTTGTTGAAGAAATAGACGGTGAAGGCGATCGACAGCAGGATCGAGAAATAGGCCATGGCGTTGGCCATGCCCATGCGCCCGTCGCTGTAGGCGGTGCGCGCCACCAGCGTCCATAAAAGCTCGGTGCGGCCCGCCGGCCCGCCATCGGTCATGATCTTGACGATGTCATAGGCGCGCGCGACGTCGAGCGAACGGATGGTCATGGCGATGTAGGCGAAAGGCATGACGAACGGCCAGGTCACATAGCGGAATGTCTGCCACGGCGTGCAGCCGTCGACGCGCGCCGCCTCGATCGGCTCCTTGGGCATGGCGAGCAGCCCGGCGAGGATCAGGATGGCGAAGATCGCCGTCGACGACCAGATCTCGGCGATCGAGATGGCGATGAAGGCGAGATGGCCTTCGATCAGCCACGCAATGGCATCCCTGGTGATGCCGAGCGATTGCAGGGCGTTGTTCACCAGGCCGATATTGTCGTTGAACATGAACTTGAACTGGAAGCCGACGAGGATCGGCGAGAACATCATCGGAAACATCATCAGCGTGCGCAGGATGCGCTGGCCGCGCGTCGCCTTTTCGACCAGCATGGCGAGGCCGAGGCCCAGCAGCATTTCGAGATTGAGCGCGATGGTCAGCAACAGAACCGTGCGGCCGAACGCCCACCAGAAATCGGCGTTCGCCAGGATCGAGAGATAATTGCGGAAGCCGACAAAGACGAAGAACGTTTCGGGCTTGGTCAGGCGGAACGGCGTGAAGCTGGAATAGAGCGACAAAAGCAACGGCACCACGACGACCGCCGCCAGCACGATCATCGCCGGAAGCAGCAGCAGGAATGGCGCGGATGGCTTGAAGCCCTTCATTGGGACCCTGTGAGTTGCATTCGATTGCCGCCTGTCGAGCCGGGCGGGGCAGGCATCGTCATCGTGGAACACCCGAGGCAGTGCGCGCCCTAAAACGCGAGCGCCTCCCCCATGACTGATGGGGGAGGCGGCCTTGGGAGCGGTTCTACAGCTTGCCGGCGTCTTCGAGGATTTGCGTCGCCTTGGCGGCGGCTTCGTCGAGCGCCTGCTTGGACGTCTTGTCGCCGAGGATCGCCGCCTGCAATTCGGGATAGACGGCGTTCGAGATCTCGATCCATTCAGGCGTCTGCGGCACCGCGAAGGCGTGCTTGGCTTCTTCCTGGAAGGCGGAGAGGACCTCCTTCTTGTAAGGATCGTTTTCGGCCTGCTTCAGGTCCCAGTCCCAGACCGCGGTGCGGGTCGGCAGCGGGCCCGCGGCGGCTTCCAGCTTCTGGCTGTCCTCATTGGTGAGCCACCACACCAGCGATGCCGCGGCCTCCTTGTTCGGGCAGTTCTCGGTCACCGAGAAGCCATGGAAACCGGACCAGCCGGTGCGCTTGCCGGACGAGCCTTTCGGCGCGACCTTGACGCCGACATTGCCGGCGACCTTCGACGACTTCGGATCGTTGAAGAAGCCGGCCCAGCCCGGCCAGTCCAAGTTGATGGCGACGGTGCCCGAGGCAAAACCCTGGCCCAGATCGTCCCAGAGATAGTTGGTGGTTCCGGCCGGCACGGCCTTGGCCTTGTAGAGGTTGACGAACCAGTCGAGCGCCCGCACGCCGGCTTCGGAGTTGAAGACCGGCTTGCCGTCCTTGTCGAGATACTCGCCGCCCTCGGCCACCACCATCTCGTAGAAGCGGCCGTTGATCGCCTCTTCTTTACCGGCGAACTGCGTGCCGTAGAAGTTGGGCGGGTTGGCGAAGAACTCGGCCTGGTCGGTGACTTCCTTCCAGGTGTCCGGCGGCACCAGATCATAGCCGTATTTCGCCTTGAACTTGGCCTTGTTGTCGGCGTTCTCGTAGAGGCTCTTCTGGTAGTAGAGGGCAGAGACGTCGAACTGCGCGCGCGGCAGCATCTCCAGCTTGCCATCTATGGTCGCCGCCTTGATCGTCGATGGCACGAAGGCGTCGATCTCTTCCTTGGGCAGCAATTTGCTGAGGTCGGTATAGAGGCCGGTATACTGCGGCGCGAAGGAGGAATGGTTCCAGCCGACGCACCAGTTGGTGCTGCCCGAGGCGATGTCGGACTTCAACTCCTTGTCGATGTCGAAGCCGTTCTTCTTGGTCAGGATGTTGACCTTGGCGCCGGTCGCCTTCTCCCATTCGGGGATGCGCTCGTAGAGCTTTTCATATTGCTGGCCGCCGATCAGCTTCACGTCGACGGTAACGCCTTCGAACTTGCCGGGCAGGTCGCCGGCAAGGGCCGCGCCTGCGCCTGACGCAAGCAACAATGCGCCGGCGCACACGCCGGAAAGCAGTCTGTTCATTGGTATCCTCCCTGGGTGCGCCTTGGCGGCGACCGCAACTCGTCTGATGACAAGAAGTGTTACATTCATATACAAACAAAACATTCATGGATACGTCAAGGCGAAATTTGTTTCCGCCGGCAGCATTCCTGCGTATATGAAGAATCGATTTCACTGGAGGGAAAGCCCATGGATGATAGCGAAGACGAGCGGTATCGCGCGCCTGCGCTCGACAAGGGGCTCGACATCCTGGAACTGCTGGCCGGCGTCGACGGCGGCCTGACGCAGGCGGAAATCGCCAAGAAGCTCGACCGCAGCCCCAACGAGTTCTACCGCATGCTGGACCGGCTGGTGCGACGCGGTTATGTCACGCGGCTCGACGGTGACCGCTATTCACTGACGCTCAAGCTGTTCGGCCTGGCGCAACTGCACGCGCCGGTGCGGCGGCTGGTTTCCTATGCGACGCCGTTGATGCGGGAGCTGGCGGAGACGTCGCAGCAGGCCAACCAACTCGTTGTTTTTGATCGCGGTTCCGCCGTGGTCATCGGCCAGCAGGAGGCGCCGAACTACTGGGGCATCTCGATCCGGGTCGGCGCCCACATCAGCCTGTTCGACACCGGTTCGGGACATGTGCTGCTCGCTTTCCGTTCGCAGGAGGAGCGCCAGATGATGATCTCCGAACATGTCCGCAGCACCGACAATACGGCGCAGCCGCCCGAGTTCTTTGCCCGTCTCGACCAGATCAGGGAACGGGGATATGAGATGATGGCCTCGATGCAGACTGCCGGCGTCTACAATCTGTCGGCACCGGTGCGCGGCTCCGACGGCAAGGCGATCGCGGCGCTTTCGATTCCTTACATCACCGTCGTCAACGCACCGTCCGCGCCGGACATGACCCGCACCATCGAACTGCTGCTGGCCACATGTGAAAAGCTGTCGCGTCTGGCCGGGTCGGCCGTCGGTTCATCGGTGTAATTCTTATTTGAATGAAGAATTCCTCCGTGAGATGATGTGAAAGATACGGGAGGAGCCCTGCCATGATCATCGACACCCACCTGCACCTCATCGACCGCTCGGCCTTGCGCTACCCGTGGCTTGCCGGCGTGCCCGCTCTCAACCGCGACTTCTCCTATGAGGAGTACGGCGTGGAAGCTCAACGTGTCGGCGTCGAGCGTGTGCTGCATATGGAGGTCGATGTCGACCCTGCCGATATCGAGGCCGAGACCGAACGTGTCGAAGGCCTGTCGAGACAGGCCGGCAGCATGCTGGCCGGGGCGATCGCCGCCTGCCGTCCGGAAGAGGCCAATTTTGCGGCCTATCTCGAGCGCCAGCGAGCAAAGCCGTTCGTCAAGGGTTTTCGCCGCGTCCTCCACGTCATGCCCGATGAACTCTCGGAAGGCGCGCTATTCCGGGACAGCATCCGGCGGCTTGGCGGCACCGGGCTCACCTTCGATCTCGTCGTGCTACCGCATCAGATTCCCAAGGCGATCGCGCTCGCCGATCTGGCGCCCGACGTCCAGTTCGTGCTCGACCATTGCGGCGTCCCCGACATCAAGGGCAATGGCGAGCATCCGTGGCGCGAACACATGAGCGAAATCGCGCGGCGTCCCAACGTCGTGGCCAAGATTTCCGGCGTCGTCGCCTATGCGGATCCCGGCAGTTGGACGGTCGAGACGCTGCGGCCCTATGTCGAACACACGATCGGTTCGTTCGGATGGGATCGTGTTGTCTGGGGCAGCGATTGGCCGGTCTGCACGCTGGGTGGCGGTCTCTCGACCTGGGTGGCGGCGACCCATGCGCTGCTTGCCGGTTGCAGTGTTGCGGAACGCGACAGGCTGCTCTCGGTGAACGCCCGCAAGCTCTGGCGGCTTTAACCGGCTCTGCTTGGGGCTCTTCAGATCGTCGCCGAAACGTGCCGTTCGCGGCCGTAGAGCGACACCAACAGCACGATGATGAAGCCGAGTGCTGCCTGCACCGCCGAGGGCTGGAAGCCCAGCCCGATGAGCAGCGTGTTGATCTCGGTCAGCACCAGCACGCCGGCAATGGTCCCGAGATAGCTGCCGCGCCCGCCGACCAGCGCCGCGCCGCCGACGACCACGGCCGCGATGGTCTGGAACAGGTAGGGCTGCCCGACATCGCCATAGGCCGAGCCGGTGAAGCCGAGCAGCAGAACGCCCGCCACCGCGGCGAAGAAGGCGCTTGCCGCATAGGTGATCACCCACATGCGGACGGGATCGATCAGCGCCAGAGGCGCGGCACCCGGATTGCTGCCGAGTGCGTAGAGCCGGCGCCCATAGGGCGTCCGCTCCAGCACCAGGACGACGAGCGCCGCCAGCACGACAAGACAGGGCACCAGCCATGGAACCGGCAGTGGCCCGGCCGATCCGCCGATCGACACGAAGCTCGAAACCGCTTGCGGCGCGGAGCCTGAAGGGAAGCCCGCGGTCCATAAAAGCACCAGCCCTTGCACGACCATGCCGATGCCGAGCGTGACGATAAGCGGCTGGATGTCGAGGCTGCGCGCGATGAGCCCGTTCAGGCCACCGATAAGGATCGCCAGCACGCCGACGAGGCCGCAGACCAGGACAAAATTCCAGCCATCGCCGTAGAGTTGCGCGGCCACGACATTGGCAAAGCCGATGACGAACGGGATCGACAGGTCGATGCCGCCCATGATGACGACCAGCGTCTGCCCGATCGAGGCGACGGCGAGCAGCGAGGCAAGCACCAGCATGGCGCGCACCGCAAACGGGCTGGAGTAGCCCGGAATGAGGATGATGCCGGCAAGATGCAGAAGGGCGGCAACACAGAAGGCGCCGACGACACGGGCATTGGTTGTCGCGAATAGATTTCGGCCAGCCATGTCAGCGCCTCCCGATGGCAAAGCGTTCCTGCAGCGCGGTCAGCATCACCGCCAGCACCAGTATGGCGCCGTAGGCGATCTGCAGCACGAAGGTCGAGACGTTGAACGTCGTCAGCACGCTTTGCAGCAGGAAGATGTCGACAGCGCCGATCGCGGCACCCGCGACGCCACCACGGCCGCCGGCAAGACTGACACCGCCGAGCGCCACGGCGGCGATGGCGATCAGCGTGTAGGTCGGGCCGATGTTGGGATCGGCCGACCCGATCAGCGCAGTCAGCATCAGTCCGGCGCAGCCGCCCAGGATGCCGGTCATGACATAGGCGATGAAGCGCACGAGCGTGACGTCGACGCCGGCCGTATAGGCGGCGCGATCGTCGCTGCCGACCGCCATCAGCTGGTCGTAATAAGGGCTGCGCCGCACCAGCCACCAAAAAAGGAACATCAAGGCCAGCGGCAGAAGCGAGAGTGGGCCCGCCAGGGCTTTCAGCCAGGCCGGCGCCGGGCCGATCGGCGCCGGCAGGATGGTCAGCGTCACCCCCGTCAGGATCAGATAGGTGCCGAGCGTGGCCACGATCGGCTGGATGCGCACGATGGTCGCCAGGAAACCGTTCGCCGCCCCGACCAGCGCACCGATGAGCAGCGCCGCCGGAACAAGCGCCAGCGGCGAGGATATTCCGGCGCGCAGGAAAAGCACCTGGATCACGATGGCGTTGACGAAGCCCATCAGCGGCCCGACCGAAATATCGATGCCGCCGCGCCCGGCGAGGATCACCGGCGTCGAGGCGATGGCCGCACCGATCAGCGGCGCCGCCAGACCAACCAGCGCACCCCAGGAGCCCGGCTGGAACCGTGCCGGGCTCAGCATCAGATTGATCGCCAGCAGGGCGATCAGCAGTACGACGGCGAAGCCGACGCTTCGGCCGAGGGACAGGATGCGTGCGAAGGGTCTCATGCCGCGCGTCCGAACATGGCTGCGATCACGTTCCCGGTGGTCATCGCCTGGCCGGCGATTTCCGCCACGACTTCATTTTCGCGGAACACCAGCACGCGATGGCAGAGAAGAAGGATCTCCTCGATCTCGCTGGACAGGATGACGAGCCCCATGCCGTCGGAAGCCAGCCCGCGAAAGACGTCGTAGAGAACATGCCGGGTCGCTACGTCGACGCCGCGCGTCGGGTCGTTGAGAAGCAACATTGCGGGGTCCAGCGCCAGGGCCCGCGCCAACAGCACCTTCTGCTGGTTGCCGCCGGACAGGGTGGTGATCGGCGCGTCGGGCCGAGGCGCCGATATCGACAGCCTTTCGCGATAGGCCTCGTAGCGCGCCTTGCGCGCCGCCGGGCTGATCAGGCCGAGGCGGGTATCGCGAGACAGCGTCGAGACGGCGAAATTGTCGAGCACCGATTGCGTCGGGAAAATGCCTTTGGCACGCCCGCGCGGAAGATAGGCGATGCCGCTCGATACGGCCTTGCGGAAGCCGGTGATGGCGCGGGATGCGCCGGGCAGATCGAGGGTTATCGAACCGCCAAGCGGCGCGACTAGGCCGGCGAGCATCTCGAGGAAAAGCTCCTGGCCGTGGCCATCCAGGCCGGCGAGCCCAACGATCTCGCCGGCGGCGACCGCCTGCATGATCGGGCTGGCGTCCGGTGCGATGACGAGGTCGCGGATAGTGAGGGCGGCGCGATCAGCCATGCGCCAGCTCCGCGGCGGTGCGTGGCGCCATCGCCTTGAGAAGCTCCGCCGGCGTCGAAGCGCCGCGCTCCTCGGTGCGCACCACGCTGCCGCCGCGCAGGATCGAGATGCGATCCGAAAGCGACGTCACCTCATCCATGCGGTGGGTGATGAACAGGATCAGGCAGCCTTCGCCGGCAAGCGTGCGCATCAGCGAAAAAACGGACTCGCGGTCGGCGAAGTCGAGTGCTGCGGTCACTTCGTCGAGGATCAGGATCTTTGGATCGCGCACGACCGCACGAGCAAGAACGACGAGTTGCTGTGCTGCGAGCGGCAACTGCCCGGCGGGCATGTCGAGCGGAACGTTGGTGACGGCGAAACGTTTGAGGGCGGCGGCTGCCCTGTCGCGCCGCTCGTTGCGGGGAACCGCGCGCCGGACCAGGCCGTCGAGGCCAAGCAGGATATTGTCGGTCACGCTGCGGTCCGGCGCGATCAGCACTTCCTGGAAGACCGCGGCGAAGCCTTGCGCCTGGAAGGCCGAGGGGGTTCCGCCCGAAAACGGCCTGCCTTGCAGCAGGACCGTGCCGCTGTCGGGCTGAACGATGCCGGACAGCAGCTTGACCATGGTGCTCTTGCCCGAACCATTCTCGCCCAGGATGGTGTGGATGGTTCCTGCCCGGAACGCGATCGAGGCGTCCGCAAGCGCGACCGTCTCGCCATAGCGTTTGGATATGTTTCTGATTTCAAGCATGTCGCGTTTCGAAGCTGGCAAGCCGGCCCTCCGAAAGGAGCCGGCTTGTCGAGGTCTTATCTGGCCCAGGCGTCACTTCGCGCAGGCGTCTGGCACCTTCGAATAGTCCCATCCCTTGGTCGGCGCCGGGTTGGAGAAATAGGCGTCGAGCCATTCTTCCGGCATCGGATCCTTGGGCGGCACCGGGAAGATCGATACGGCATCCGTCGTCATGCAGTCCTTGTACCAGGCGCCGAGATCGGCATTGTGGACCGGCGGAATCGGAATGAGCAGCGTGTTCAGCTTCGGCTTCTGGCCGTCGAGCATGCGTTCGCCGACGCGAAACAGCGTTTCGGCGGTCCAGTGCGGCAGCACGGCATGGCCCTCGAAGCGGTACTTGTCGGGATTGGCCTTCCAGTAGCCCAGGGCATCGCCGGTGATCGAACCGGTGATCAGCGGCGCCGGCCGGCCGGCTTCGGCGAACGCCTCCGCGACGACGCGGCTTTCGCTGCCTGTCGTCCACACCGCATCGATCGGCGCCGGGTTGGTGGCGATCGCCTGCAGCACCACCGTCTTGGTGACATTGGCCGTCCAATTGCCGTTGACCGTGCGCGAGATCTTCAGCTTGGGGTTTTCCGCCAGCGCCTTGTCGGCGCCCTGGCGCTCCTGAACCACGATCGGATGGCCGGCGATGCCCTCGACCAGCAGGATGCTGGCGCCATCAGGCTTGGCCTTGCCGATCGCCGTCATCATGTCGTAGCCCCAGCGCGCATAGTTGGAATCGACATTGATCGCGTTCGGGCTGGTCACCGAACCGGCGGCGGTGATGAACGGGATGCCTGCCTTGGCGGCCGCATCGATGGCGTCATCGAGCGCTGTTGCCGAGCCCGGGATCGAGGTGATGATCGAGCACTTCTTGTCGATGAAGGCGCGGATCTGGTTGATCTGCTGGCTGGCGTCGTTGTTGGAATCCGACACTTCGAAGCTGGAGACGGTGCCGTCGGCGATCAGCCCGTCGACCAGGCGCTTCAGCTCCTTGGTGACGGTGACCCGCCAGGGGTTGCCCTGGTAGGATTCCGAATGGCACCATTTCCATGGCTTGGACGGCGGGTTGAAATTGTCCCAGGCCGATGGCAGCACCGTCTGCGGCGCGCCGTCATATTGCGCCTTGAGTTCATCGGGCAGCCCGCTGATGACGCCTTGTACGTCTTCGGCAAAAGCTGTCGTTGCGAGTGAGGCGAAGGCGGTTGCGGCCACAAGGCCGCGGATCAGGCTTTTCATTTGTCTCCTCCGTTCAATTTTTTCAGGCTCCTCCACCGGCAGTGCCGGTCGCCTGCGCCGGGGCGCTCTGCCGAAACAGGCGATTGAGATCGGCAATGACCTGGCTGGAACGATGCCCTGAGGTCATGCCGGAATTGACGCGGTCGGACGCGGCCTGCTGGAACGCCATGTAACCATCATGGCGAGGCCGCACCCATGCGCCCTCCAGGGTCGCGCGCGTATCGCGATAGAAATTGCCGGTCGCCGCATTGACGGCCTGATCCTCCCAGGCCGCGGCATGGCCGGGCTGTCCGCCGGCCGCGGCATAGGGGCCACGCTGGACCTCGCCGCTGGCGAGCCAGTAGGCGAAATCGGTTGCCGCCTCTTTCGCCTTCGAGAAGGCCGACACCGCTATGCCTGTGCCGCCAAGCGCCGTGCCAATCGGGCCGCTGGATCCGACAACAGGGATGTCGCCAAATGCCAGGCGATGTGGGCGAAACCCGGCCATCGCGTAGGAAACATAGCCGTAGATCAGCGGTGCGCAGACGATCGGGGATCCGGCCTGCGCCATCCGCTCCGAAACGGCGATCGGATCCATCTCGAAGCAGGCCGGGTCGACCAGCGCGGCAATCTCGCGCATTGTCTCGAAGACTTCGCTGCCGGCCTCGCCGTCGATGAGATCGTTGGATGGGTCGGTCGCGCAAGCATGCCCGAGATTGCCTGCGAGCGTGAAGAACACCATCATCGAATGCGGTGGCCGCAACGCCAGCAGCACGCGCCCCTGCCGGGCGAGATCGAGCACTTCGCTCCATCGCGATGGCGGTGCGCCAAGCGCATCGGGCCGCCATGCCTGGACCTGCGTCGCGGCATCGATGGGAAACGCCCACTGCCGCCCCTGCCATGTGTAACTCGGATAGGACTGGCCGACGCTGCCGGAGGAAAGTGCCGCGCGCTCCGCCTCGCGGCCGGCGACATCGAGCGGCTCCAGGCAGCGTTCGGCGGTGATCTGGCCGACATGCGGATGGTCGATGACGATCAGATCATAGGCGCGCGCCAGTTCCTCGACCGGGAAGGACTCGAAGTCCTGCAGCGAACGCTTGTCCCATTCGACGGCAATGCCGGTTTTCTGCTTCCACAGCGACGAGCAGGCGACCATCGGATCATAGCCGCGCGGATGGTTCCAGGTCATGCCCCTGAGCGTGGGCTTGAGGAAGCGCGTGGTCACAGGCCGAACTCCTCGCGGATCGCGGCGCTATGCTCGCCGATGCGCGGTGCTGCCCGGTCGACCTTGGCCCTGATGCCGTCGACCCTAAGCGGCGAACTGGTGGTAAGGATCGAGACATCGTCCTCGCGCGTCACCGTCTGCAGCATGTCGAGCGACTGGAAGCCCCCGCTTGCCAGCATTTCCGGCCAGGTCAGCACCTTGGCGCACCAGATGTCGGCGGGTTCCAGAATGCCAAGCCACTCGTCGACCGTCCTGGTCGCGATCCGCTGCGCGACGATCGCCTTGATGTCGTCGCGCGCGGTGAACCAGGATGCCGGCTTGTCGCGGTAGGGCGCCAGTTCCTCCAGCGACAGCAGGTCGGCGAGTTTCGGGATCGGTGTCATGGCGATGGCGAGGTAACCATCCTTGGCGGGATAGACGCCGTAAGGTGCCGACAGATAGGCATGCGCGCTGCGGAAGCTGGAGCGGCGCGGCAAACGGCGGCCGTCATTGAGATGCGTGGTCAGTACCTCGAACTGGAAGTCGACCAGCGCTTCCAGCAGGCTGGTTTCGATATGGCTGCCCTGGCCGGTGATGCCGCGCCGCACAAGGGCGGCCAGTATGCCTTGCGCGCATGCCGCGCCCGCCAGCATGTCGCCGATGGCAAGCCCGAACGGCACCGGCCCCTGGTCCTCGTCGCCGTTCAGCCACATCACCCCGGAGCGCGCCTGCGCCAGGAGGTCCTGGCCGGGCCGCTTGACCCATGGGCCTTCCTCGCCATAGCCGCTGATCGAAGCATAGACCAGGCGCGGGTTGATCTTGCGGACCGCCTCGTAGTCGAGGCCGAGCCGTTCGATGACACCCGGCCTGAAATTCTGGATCAGCACGTCGGCCTTGGCCAGCAGGCCGCGCAGCGCCTTGAGATCCGCCTCGTCCTTCAGGTCGATGGCGAGGCTTTCCTTGGCCCGGTTGATGGCATGGAAGATGGTGGAATCGCCGCCGATCTCGGTGTCGCTGAGATAGAGCCGGCGCGACAGGTCGCCGCCGTCCGGACGCTCGATCTTGATGACGCGGGCGCCGAGATCCAGCAGCCTGAGCGAGCAGTAAGGCCCGGACAGGAACTGGCTCATATCGACGACGACGAGACCGGCAAGCGGCAATTCGGCTGCTGCCGGCATTTCTACTTCTCCGTCTTGCCGACGAAATCGGCAGGGTTGCGGTACTTCACCGTCTGCAGATGCTCGCAATAGAGAACGAGTTCGCCTTCGCCCTTGAACACCTCGTAGCTGGCGCGGATCAGCCCCATGTCCTTGTAGCGCGGCGTCTTGTCGAGGTTGGAGCGGATCGAATAGATCGTATCGCCGATGAAGACGGGCTTTATGAAGCGGAGCTTGTCGTAACCATAGGAAAACGCATTGACGCAGTTGGTGGCGACGAGCCCCAAGCCAGCCGAGAAGACGAAGGCGCCCGCCACCAGCCGCTTGCCGAAAATGCCCTCTGTCTCGGCAAACATCTGGTCCTGCACGTAAGGATGGATGTCGAGCACCAGCGTGTTGAAAAGGTGGCTGTCGCCTTCCGCCATGGTGCGGCGCAACGAGCGGATCTTCTGGCCGACCGGCCAGTCCTCGTAGAACCAGTTCTCGGCGTTCCAAACCGGCAGGGCGGCATGCGCCTCGGGCATGTTGGCCGGGTGCGTCGAGGCGACGCCGACGGTCGATGAGAACTCGTTCATAGCTGGCTCCGGAAGCTCTGCGCGAGGCACGGCACAAGTTTCGGAACACGCATCAAGGCGCCAGATTGCACGACGTCTCCTCCCGTCAATCTTCTTTTGTAAATACTATTTTCACATATGGGGTTGCGTTGCAAGCGAGGACGGGCGAAATTTTGGCTGTTTCCGCTGCGCTCGAGCGCCGGCGAAACAGGGAGAAAAACATGCGCGATGCCTGTCTGGTCTTTGTCGGCAGCCTGAACCGGGAGGCGCCCTATTTTCAGGGCGCACGCGGCGTCGGCCTCGGCGTCTACAGCTTCGACGAGGAGACGCTGGAAACACGCAAACTGTCCGAGGCCAGTGACATCGACAATCCGACCTTCCTGTCGGTGACGCCGGATGGTTCGCGCCTCTACGCCAATTCGGAAGTGTTCGCCTGGCGCGAAGGAACGGTTTCGGCCTACGGCTTCGACCGCGCCTCGGGCACGCTCACTTACCTGAACAAGCAGCCGTCACTCGGCAGCATCACCGCGCATAACACCATCACCCATGATGGCACGAAGCTGCTGGTCGCCAACTACGGCATGGGCGAGGGCGGTCCGGATCGCGCAGTCGCGGTCTATGGCTTCGACAGCGATGGCGCCTTGTCGGCTCTTCTGGCCAGCGTTTCGCACAAGGGCACTGGCCCGAACGCAGCCCGGCAAGAGCGCTCGCATGCCCATAGCGTCACCGAAACCATCGCCGGCGGAACGGCCATCGTCGCCGATCTCGGCATCGACCGGTTGGTGTCCTACCGGATCGAGCATGATGGCAATCTGACCAAACTGGCCGAATCCGCTTTGCCGCCGGGCGCCGGTCCGCGCCATCTCGCCTTGCATCCGAACGGCCGTTTCGTCTTCGTCATGAACGAGCTGGATTCGACCATCGTGTCGATGGCGCTGGACGAGGCGAGCGGCAAGCTCTCGATCATCGACACCAGGCCGGCCGTGCCGGCCGAGGCGCGCCATGCCAACCACTGCGCCGATATCCAGATCTCGCCCGACGGCCGCTTCCTCTACGGCTCCAACCGAGGCCATGACAGTGTGGTCGTTATGGCCGTCGACCAGCAAAGTGGCGCGCTGAGCCTTGTCGGCCATGTCCCTTGCGGCGGCGCCACGCCGCGCAACCTGGCGCTGACGCCGTCGGGCGACCACCTGTTCTCGGCCAACCAGAATGCCGACCGCATATCGATCTTCGCGCGCGACGCCGAGAGCGGCCGGCTGACCGACACCGGCCGTGCCATCGAGATCGGCACGCCGATGTGCGTCAAGATCGTGCGGTGAACCGTGCGCGACATCGGCATCGAAGCTTCGGACTGAAACGGGCCGGAGCTCAGGCCGGGCGATCCGGGTTGACGGGTGGCTTCGCCGGAGCTGTTGACGGAGCATTGAACGAAAAAACCCGCCTGCGCGGCGGGTTCCTGGCGCAACTCAGCACCATAGATAAATATCTACCATAGCTGCCTTCACCCAGTCAAGAAAAAATTCCTATTTTGAGAGCTGCCGGCCATGGAGGCTGCTGACACAGCCGGACCGGCCGTCGTCAGGCCGCCTTTGTCAACGCGAGTTCGCACGCTGGAGCTCAGGCCTGTTGGATTGCCGAGAGCTTCCAGCTCGAGCCATTCTGACGCGTGAAGGTCCACAGCTCCGTCGTCTCCGTGGGATGATCCTCGTCGCCCTCGACGACCTTGCCGCTGGCCCGTTCGCGCATCACGTCGCGCGATTCATAACGCAGGGCCGCCGTGGCATAGTCGCGGTCATCCTCGCGCCAGCTTTCCGCGATGTCGGCCTGCAGGAGGGTGACGTCGGATACCTCGTTCCTGAGGCCCTTCTTCGCATTGTCGGCCAGCTCTTCAGAGAGATAGGACACCATTTCGGGAGTCGTCGTCTTGCGCAACGCGGCATGATCCTCACGCCCGAACGCTTCCTGGACATCGCTCAACAGCTGCTGGAATGCGTCGAGGTCGGTCTGGGCGAGCCGGATTTCATCGGAACCGGTGGCCGCCGCGGAGCCTCCGCCTGAACCGCCGCCAAAGCCGGGAATGGCGAAAGAACGCGCATTGTTGGCATCGCTCTGTCCGGCTGCGCGGTTTTCAAATCGCGAGGCATTGCCAGCGCCCGCGAGCGCAGGGGCGGGGCCACGCGCGGATTGCGACCGGAAGAACCTGATTGCCAGCATGATGGCGCCACCGATCAGCACGGCCTGCAGCAGGAAACCGAACATGCCTGCCAGCCCGCCGAAGCCCTGGCCCAGGAGCAGCCCGATCAGGCCGCCGATCAGCAGGCCGCGCATCATCGTTCCACCGAAGCCGCTCATGAAGCCGGGCCTCTGCGGGCCGGCCTGCGGCTGCCGGGCCGCGGTGTTCACGCCGGTATTGGGCGTCATCGAACGCTCGACCGGAGCGGTCGGCGCCGGAGCGGTCCTGGTCGGCGGCGCTGATTGGAACGTGCGCATGCCGCGGCTGCCGAAACTGCCGCCGCGACGGGCCTCGGCATGGTCTACCGCGACCATGGAGAATGCCAGGAACAGTCCGGCAAACAGGGCGGCAAATCGGCTTGTGCGGGAAATCATCTGGACGGACCTTTATCGATGGGTTTCGGAAATTTTCGACAGACGTCGGGCCGGCTACCGGCGTGCGGTCAATCGAACAGCTCTTCGAAGAACGATTTCTTCCGTTTCGGATAGCGGTGGCCCTGCGAGCGCGCATAGTCGTCATCGCGGTCCCGGCCATGCTGGGGCTGGGAGAACGCTGCCGGCTGTGGCGCGGGCGAGGCCTCCTTGGCCGATCGCTCGATGATCTTGTCGAGTTCGCCTCGGTCAAGCCACACGCCACGGCACTGCGGGCAATAATCGATCTCGATACCCTGGCGTTCGCTCATCACGAGCGCGACGCGGCAGGAGGGGCAAACCAATCCAAGAAGGGAAGACGATGTCATATGGGGCTCCAAACCAAAAGAGATGAGCCCGCTTGACCGAAAGGATGGAAACGGGCCCGTTAAAGCGGTCCGACATCACGGTCGCGAGGTGCGACAGTCAGAGGGGCCCGGCCCGCATGCGAGAGTTAGGAACACAGAGCGGCGCCTTCAAGAGCGACATTGTCCGCGAGGATCGAATTTGTTCCCCATCGCTGACGTCATTGCGCTTCGAGCGCTGGGTACCGCGCCTGCGCCAACGACCCCGGCGTCCCTGCTCAGACCGTCACCACGATCTTGCCGAACTGCTCGTTCGACTCGAGATAGCGATGCGCCTCGACGATCTGCTCGAACGGGAAGGTTCTGTCGATGATCGGCCTCAGCGTGCCGGCCTCCAGCCCTTCGAGGATGAACGCCTTGGCGGCTTCCAGCTTCGCCGGGTCGCCGGTGATCTCGTGGACGAGGTAGCCGCGCAGCGTCAATGTCTTGCCAAGCACGGCGGGCAAGGGAAACGGCGTCGGCTCGGGGCTCAACCCGCCATATTCAATGAGAATGCCGCCCCGGGACATCGCCGCCGCGAGCGGCTCGAAAATCGGGCCGCCGATCGCGTCAAACACGATGCGCACGCCTCGCGGCCCGGCGATCCGGCCTAGCCGCGCCTCCAGATCCTCCTCGGCCAGGACCACGACTTCAGCCGCGCCGGCGTCGAGCAGGGCCTGCTTCTTCGTCGAGGTCCGTGTCACCGCGATCGCCGTCGCGCCGACGCTGTTGGCGATCTGGATCGCGGCAAGCCCGACGCTGCTCGAGGCTGCCGTGATGACGACGAAGTCCTCGTTGCGCAGCCTGGCGATGTCGATCAGCGCGCCATAGGCGGTGAGGTACGGCATCCACATCGCGGCCGCGGTCTGCCAATCGAGTGATATCGGGTTTTTGACGACGAGCCCGGCGGGATAGGTAACAAGCTCTCCATAAGCCGGCCAGCGGATCATCGATTGCGGCGGGATGACGCTGACGGCATCACCCGACGCCAGAGCCGTCACGGCTCCGCCGACCGTTTCGATGAGGCCTGCGGCCTCCAGGCCAAGCCCGGAGGGCAGGGTGGGCGTCTCGATATAGGTGCCCGCGCGCAGCAGCGCCTCGGCGCGATTGAGGCCGAGCGCCTTGACGCGGATCTGAACCTCGCCCGGGCCGGGTAGGGGAAGATCCACATTTTCGATCCGCAGGACCTCGGGGCCACCATGCCGATGAAAGCGAACGACGCGCGCCATTGGGTCTACTCCAAATTGTTTGAACCGAAAGGAGCTATGTCGCCAAGGCGAAGTTGGATAAATAGCAATGGGAGCAGAACAGTAGAAACCAGGAGTTTCGAATATGGATCGCCTTGAGAGCATGGCCGTGTTCGTCAGGGCGGTCGACCTCGGCTCGTTCGCGGCGGCCGCGGCCGCACTCGATCTGTCCGGACCGATGGTCGGCAAACACGTCCGGTTTCTGGAGGAGCGTCTCGGCATGCGCCTGCTCAACCGCACCACGCGCCGGCAGAACCTCACCGAGTTCGGACGCGCCTATTACGACCGCTGTCGGCTGGTGCTGGCCGAGGCCGAAGCGGCCGATCAACTCGCCGCCGACCAGCTCTCGCAACCGCGTGGCAAGCTGCGCGTCACCATGCCGGCGCATTTCGGCCGGCACTGCGTAACACCCGTGCTGCTGAAACTGGCGCGGCAATATCCGATGCTGGAACTTGACCTGTCGCTCAGCGACCGCTTCGCCGATCTTGCCGAGGACGGCTACGATCTTGCCATCCGAACCGGCGATCTGGAGGACAGGGCAGGCGTGATCGCGCGCCGCGTCGCGAGCCAGGACATGATTGTCTGTGCGGCGCCGTCCTACCTGAAAATTCAGGGCGAGCCACGGCGGATCGAAGATCTCGCCAATCATCATGCCATCGTATATCGCCGGCTCGGCCAAGCCGTTCAGCCTTGGCTGTTCCCGCGCGAAGGACAACCAGCACAGGGAGATCATGCCCGGCGGCCGGCTGCGGCTCGACGATCTCGATGCCATCGCGGATGCTTCGGCCGAGGGCATGGGGCTCGCCTGGTTGCCTTGGTGGCTGGTTCGCGAGCGTATCCAGGCCGGGGCGCTGGTCGAGCTCTTGCCGGACCAGCCGCGATATCTCTATGACTGCCACGCCCTTTGGCTGCAGACGCCCCATTTGCCGCTGAAAGTTCGGCTGGCCGTCGATGCGCTGGCGGCCGCCTTGCCGAAACGGATGGCTTGATCGCTAGCGCTCGCGGCCACTCTCGTTTGGGATCGCGCGGACATTCCGTGGAGAGGCGCCTCGGCTCTTTGAGGCATCGCTTTCCAGTGCCATATGAGGCAAAGCTGGCGGCATGCAGGCGCATTGCAGGAGAGACGGTTGATGACCAAAGGTTCGGATCTGTTCGTGGCGGCCCTCGAGAACGAAGGGGTCGACCGGATATTCGGCATTCCGGGCGAGGAGAATCTCGACATCGTCGAATCCATCCGCCGCTCCTCGATACAGCTCATCCTGACCCGTCACGAGCAGGCGGCCGCCTTCATGGCCGCCACGTATGGCCGGCTCACCGGCAAGCCAGGTGTGTGCATCACCACACTCGGCCCCGGCGCGCTCAATCTGACGACCGGCTCGGCCTATGCGCTGCTCGGCGCCATGCCGATGATCATGATCACCGGCCAGAAGGGAATCCTGTCGTCCAGGCAGGCGCGGTTCCAGATCGTCGACATCGTCGCGGCGATGAAACCGCTGACCAAGCTGTCGCGCCAGATCGTCTCGCCCAAAATGATCCCCTCGCTGGTGCGCGAAGCCTTCCGCGTCGCGCAGGAAGAGCGGCCGGGTCCCGTGCATCTGGAACTGCCGGAAGACATTGCGGCGGCTGAGTGTGAGGATGTCCCGCTGGTGCCGACGCATCCGGTCGAACTGCCGCTGGCCGGTGCGGGCGCGCTCGACCGCGCCGCCCGCATGATCATCGAGGCCAAACGTCCGCTGCTGATGTTCGGCGCCGCGGCGTCGCGGCCGCGCGTCACGCCCGATGTCGCCCAGTTCGTGCTGCGCACCCAAATTCCCTATTTCACCACGCAGATGGGCAAGGGCACCGTGCCCGGCGGCACCGAACTCTACATGGGAACGGCGGCCCTTTCGGAACGCGACTACGTGCACGAGGCCATCGAACAGGCCGACCTGATCATCACCATCGGTCACGACACGGTCGAGAAGCCGCCCTTCATCATGGGCGTCAACGGGCCGAAGGTCATTCATGTCGGCTATCAAACCGCCGATGTCGAGCAGGTCTATTTCCCACAGACCGAGATCGTCGGCGACCTCGGCCCTTCGCTGGCGCTGCTGGCGGATCGCATCGAGGGCAAGATCCCCAACGCGCAGGCCCTGTTGCCGTTGCGCGAAGGCATTCTGAGCCGCATCGCCGCGCGCGCCACGGAAGACCGCTTCACGCCGCAACGCATCGTGCATGACGTGCGCGCCGTGATGCCCGCCGACGGGATCCTTGCCCTCGACAACGGCATGTACAAGATCTGGTTCGCGCGCAACTACCGCACGCGCATGGCCAACACGCTGCTGCTCGACAATGCGCTGGCCACCATGGGCGCGGGGCTGCCGTCGGCGATGATGGCGGCACTGCTCCATCCGCAGCGCCGCGTCATGGCCATCTGCGGCGATGGCGGCTTCATGATGAACAGCCAGGAACTGGAGACCGCCGTCCGGCTCAAGCTCAATCTTGTCGTCCTGCTGCTCGAGGACCACGCCTATGGCATGATCCGCTGGAAACAGGCGGTCGACGACTTTCCGGATTTCGGCATGACCTTCGGCAATCCCGATTTCGTCAAATACGCCGAGGCTTATGGCGCCAAGGGAACCAGGGTCGGCGCGATCGCCGAATTCCGGCCGGCGCTGGAACAGGCTTTTGCCGGCGGCGGCGTGCATCTCGTCGTCGTGCCCATCGACTATTCCGAAAACATCAGGGTGCTCGTCGACGAATTGCGTGAGCGGCTGCCAGCGGTGCAGGCGACCTGACGGCGGCCGGCGCCAAGGCCGTCGATGCCGCGATGCCTGGCTGGCTGGTTGCGAAGGCGTTTTCATCTGGCGTCGGGGGACCATTCCGTCTCGATCAGGGGAATCTGCGGCGCGGCGTCACGCGGCAGTGTTCCCTTGATCCTGGGATCGTCGGCGATTTCGAAGCCGGTCGCAAAGGGCTCAAATCCGCAGGCCCTGTAGAAACCGATGACACTGTGATGGTCGAAGCTGCTGGTATGGAGCCAAATGCGGCTGGGCCGGAGACGCCATGCCTGGTCGAGCGCGCCGGCCATCAGCCGCTTGCCGAAGCCGCGGCCGGTCAGGGAAGGGAACAGGCCGAAATAGGTGATCTCGATCTCGTTGTCCTCAGCCGCCGAGAACTCGACCATGCCGACATGGGCGCCGCTTTCATCATGGCCGTGATAGAGATGCTGGCGCGGATCGGCGAAATGCGTGGCGATCTCGGCATCCGACATTTCGGCAGCGCGATCCCAGAGCCAGGGAGCGCCGATCTCCAGGAAGATTGCACGGTAGGAAGCACTGTCGGGTTTCGTGATCCTTGTCATGGTCAACGGCCGGGCGAGACCCGGCACCGGCGCGCGCGCTTCCATCCATGTCACCGCATTGACGATCTTGCCGGCCGGGACCCGCCGATAGCCGACCGTTAGATTGGTGATTTCATCAGGCAATCTGCCTTCGGTGACCAACATCTGTCCTCGACCTTCCCCACCGGCGCGCAAGAAGCTGATGCCAACTCTGCGCTCGCTTGCCAAGAGGCTCCCGAGGTGGGTCAAGATTTTTGGCCCACCTGTCCCTTGCGTTTCACAGAGATGGCATATGAGATATGATACACCATCGAACGGAAAGCGGAATATCATGCCTGAGCGAATTGCCGACGAGGCCATTTTGAACGCGGTCGACGAAGGCTTCGCGCGGCAGGTGGAATTCCTCGCGAACCTCGTGCGCTTCCCCTCGCAACGCGGCGAAGAACACGCGGCCCAATCCTTCATGGCAGCCGCGTATGAAGCAGATGGCTATACGGTGGACATGTGGCGTGTCGATGTCGATGCGATTCGCGACCTGCCGGGCTTTTCGCCCGTGGCCGTCTCCTATGACGACGCCTTCAACGTCGTCGCCACCCACATGCCGCGAAACGCGACCGGCCGCTCGCTGATCCTCAACGGCCACATCGACGTCGTGCCGACGGGCCCGCTCGATCGCTGGCTGCGCGATCCCTATGATCCGGTCATCGAGGACGGCTGGATGCATGGTCGCGGCGCCGGCGACATGAAGGCTGGGCTCTCGGCCTGCCTCTACGCGCTGGCCGCACTGCGTTGCCTCGGCTATCAGCCGGCCGCGAAGGTCTTCCTGCAATCGGTGGTCGAGGAAGAGTGCACCGGCAATGGCGCGCTCGCTTGCCTGCAGCGCGGTTACCGCGCCGACGCAGCCTTCATCCCCGAACCGCTGGAGCCGAAGCTGATGCGGGCGCAGGTCGGCCCGATCTGGTTTAGGGTCGAGGTCGACGGCGATCCCCAGCATGCGTCGGGCGCTTTCTCGGCCGGCGCCAACGCCATCGAAAAGGCTTTCCTCATCATCCAGGCGTTGAAGCAGCTCGAAATCGTCTGGAACGCGCGCAAGGTCGACGACAGGCATTTCTGCGATCACCCGCATCCGATCCGTTTCAATCTGGGCAAGATCGAAGGCGGCGAATGGACATCGAGCGTCCCCGCGCGCTGCGTGTTCGAGATGCGTGTCGCCACCTATCCCGGCCAGAAGCTGGAGGATGCCAGAGCCGAGCTCGAGGCCTGCATCGCCGACGCGGCCCGCGCCGATCCGTTCATGGCCAACCGCCCGCCCAGGATCACCTACAATGGCTTCATGGCCGAGGGCTATGTGCTGGAGGGCGCCGACGAGATGGAAACCGTGCTGCGTCGTAGCCATACCGCCGTCTGGGGCGAGCCGCTGCAGGAACACGTCACCTCTGCCACCACCGATGCGCGCTTCTTCGGCCTCTACGCCGACACGCCGGCCATCGTCTACGGTCCGATCTGCCGCATGCCGCATGGCTATGACGAAGCGGTGGACCTTGATTCCGTACGCAAGGTCACCCAGACAATCGCACTGTTCATCGCCGACTGGTGTGGGCTGGAGCCTGTCGACCCCGAGGCAAGGCCATGACCGGCGCCGTGACCGATGCATTCGGCGAGACGCTGGCCGAGGACGCGCCCGATGTCTCGATCGCCGATGCGCTTGCCATCCTGCGCCAGCACTACGGCCTTGCCGGCACCGCTCAGCCCTTGCCCGGGGAGCGCGACCACAATTTTCACATCCGCACCGATGGCGAGGGCGAGTTTGTCCTGAAAATCTCGCATCCGGCGGAAGAGGCCGGCTTCACCGATTTCCAGAACAAGGCGCTGGACCACATCCTTGCGGTCGATCCCGCCTTGCCGGTTCCCTCGGTGCGCAAAAGCCTCGATGGAGATGCGCAGTTCGCCGTCAGCATCGGCGGTTCGCAGCCGCGTATCATCCGGCTGGTCACCTATCTGCCCGGCCAGTTGCTTTCGCGCTCGCCTGTATCGCCTGCGCAAGATCGCAATCTCGGCATCTTCCTCGCTCGGCTTGGCCGGGCATTGCGCGGCTTTTTCCACCCGGCCGCCGGCAGCGACCTTTTGTGGGATATCCGCAAGGTCGCCAAGACGCGGCCCATGCTGGCGCATATTGCCGATGCCGGGCGCCGGGCCATGGTCGAGCGCGTCATCGATGCCTTCGAGGAGCACGCCGCACCCGTCATCCCCAGCCTGCGCGCCCAGATCGTCCACAACGACATGAACTCGTACAATGTGGTGATGGACGCATCGCGGCCGGAGATCGTCAGCGGCATCCTCGATTTCGGCGACATGATCCATTCGCCGCTGATCTGCGATCTCGCCATCGGCGCCGTCTACCGCTGGCCAGCCGACGGTCACCCGCTGGCGCCCGCCGCGCGCTTCGTTGCTGGCTACCAGTCGGTGCAGCCGCTCGAGGCCGAGGAGATCGGCATCCTGTTCGACCTGATCCGTGCCCGCCTTGCTCTCATCGCCAACATTGCCACCTGGCAGGCGGAGCGCTTCCCGGCCAAGCGCGATTATGTGCTGCGCCTCATCACCGAGGTCTGGGCCTCGCTCGAGCGGCTGGACGGACTGTCACACAGCGATGCCCGCCGTTATTTCCTCGATCATTCCAATCCGGAGTAGACGCTCGTGTCCCAATCCTCGCCCGCAAATGCCTCCGCCGATGCCGGTGCATCAGCATCCGCGCTGCTCGAGCGCCGTGCCAGGCTGCTCGGCCCGACCTATCGCGCCTTCTACCGCAACCCGATCCATCTCGTGCGTGGCAGCGGCGTCTGGCTCTACGATGCCCAAGGTCGCAAGTATCTCGATGCCTACAACAACGTCGCTTCGGTCGGGCATTGCCATCCACGTGTCGTCGAGGCGCTGTCGGGGCAGGCGGCCACGCTCAACACCCACACGCGTTACCTCAGCGAAATCATCCTCGACTACGCGGAAAGACTTCTCGGCACGCTTCCGCCCCATCTCGGCCATGCCATGTTCACCTGCACCGGCAGCGAGGCCAACGATCTCGCCATCCGCATCGCCCAGCATTCGAGCGGCAATACCGGCGTGATCATCACCGATTTCGCCTATCATGGCGCCACCATCGCCACCGCGCAGCTGTCGCCGGCCGCGGTCGGGGCGAAGGGCGTGCCCGCGCAGCACAGGACCGTGGCCGCCCCGGATACGTTTCGCGATCAGGGCCGGGCCGCACGCGATTTCGCCAGGAATGTCGCCGCCGCCATTGAGGACATGCGCGCACAGAACGTGCGCCCGGCGGCGCTGCTGATCGACTCGGCATTTTCCAGCGACGGAATTTTCTTCCCCGATGCGTCGGCGATGCGCGAGGCCGCCGATCACGTCAGGAAGGCGGGCGGCATCGTCATTGCCGACGAAGTCCAGTCCGGCTTCGGCAGGCTCGGCCAGGGCATGTGGGGTTTCGCCAATTACGGCCTCGAACCTGACATCGTCACCATGGGCAAGCCGATCGGCGACGGGCATCCGATGGCCGCGGTCATCGTGCGGCCGCAGCTTGTTGCCTCCTTCGGTTCCAACACCGGCTACTTCAACACATTCGGCGGCAACCCCGTCGCCGCCGCCGTCGGCATCGCGGTGCTCGATGTCATCGAAGGCGAGGGACTGGTCGAGAATGCGCGCACGGTTGGGGCCTATACGGGCGAGCTGCTGCGGGCTCTGCAGAACCGGCATGCCATGGTCGCCGATGTCAGGCATAACGGCCTTTATTTCGGCATCGAGTTGACGGCGGAGGAGGACGAGGCGCTGGCCGCCACCAGGACGTCGGCGGTCGTCGAAGCCATGCGCGAGGACGGCGTGCTGATCTCGTCATGCGGTCCGCGCGGGAACGTGCTGAAGATCAGGCCGCCATTGCCGTTCGCCAGGGACAATGCCGAGCAACTTGCCGAAACGCTCGATCGCACCCTGTCGCGCTGGTGAGGGGATAGGAAAGGGGGCGGCGATCGACATGCTGAAGCTCGAACATCAGACCCTGAACGACCGCGCCTATGGCGCGCTCAAGCAGGAGCTGATTTCGGGCGGCTTCAGCCCGGGCCAGACATTGGTCATCCGCAAGCTTGCCGAGACATTCGGCATTTCGACGACGCCGATCCGCGAGGCGCTGCAACGGCTCGTCGCCGAGCGGCTTCTGGAGTTGCAGAACAACCGCTCGATCATCGTGCCCTTGCTGTCTGCCCCCGCCTTCGAGGAACTGACGCGCATCCGCGTCGCTGTGGAGGGGTTGGCGGGTGAGATGGCCGCGTCGCGCATCACCGAAGACGGGCTGGTCGACATACAGGCCACGCTGGCGGGCATGCAGCGCGCGATTGAGGCGGGCGACGCCGGGGCCTATCTCGCGCTCAACGAGGCCTTCCACTTCGCCATCTACCGGCATGCCGGGGCCCCGATCCTCCTCAACATGATCCGTGATCTCTGGGGGCGGGTTGGGCCCTATCTCAAGCTCCTGATGCAGGCCGATCGCTACAAACCCCAGTCGAACGAGGCGCATCGCAAGATCGTCGCGGCATTGGCGCAGCGCAACGGCGCCGACGTCAGGACCTTCATAGAACAGGACATCGCCATGGCGGCGGCGGTGCTGGCGGGGAACCTTCGCGCGGCCGAATGACGATCCGATGCCGTCGCGCCCTGGCGATCGGCCTATCCGGTCTTGTCCAGCCGGTCGCGAAGCATGCTCCACGGCAGCAGCGCGTTCGGCGCGAAGCGCAGCAGGCTGTGGAACGGCATCCGCGACGGCGGCGCAAAGGGCAGCGGCAGATCGCGGGCGTCGGTTCCGCTAGCCCAGTCCGCAAGCACCTTGCCCATGGCCGTGGTCATGGCGATGCCGCGGCCGTTGCAGGCGCGACCCGCGATCAGCCCCGGTCCGAGATCGATGAGGTGGGGCAGGAAATCGGGTTCGACCGCAGCCATGCCCGACCAGCCATAGGCGAGCGGCGGCAGGTCCGGGAGTTCGAGATGCCGGGCCAGCCGCCGCCGGATCGTCTGCGGCAGGCGTCGGTCCGCACCCGCGCCGAAGACATGCATGCCGCCGCTGATCAGCCGGTTTTCGGCATCGAAGCGGTAGGTGAAGAGATTGCGTCTCGTGTCGCCGACGCCTTGCCCGCCGGGCAACAGGCGGCTGCGCACCTTGCGCGGCAGCGGCGCCGTCGCGATCTGGAAGATTTTCAGCGGGAAAAAGCTTTTCCGAAGCCCCGGATTGAGCTGTCCGCCATAGGCATTGGTGGCGATCAGCACCTTTCCGGTGCGCACCGAACCCGTTTGCGTCTTCAGCGACCAGCCGTCCGCGATGGGGTCGATTGCGACGACGCGCGTGTGCTCGAACAGGCGCGCGCCGGTTTTTTCCGCCACGTCGGCCAGGCCGCGCGCATAGGCGACCGGATTGAGTACGCCTCCGGAACGATCCATCCAACCGCCGACATAACCGCGGGCGCCGGTCAGCGCCTCGATTTCTTGCCGGTCCAACACGACGGCCGGTCGGCCGCGCTCCGCCCATTGCCCCGCGCGTGATTTGACCTTTTCGAGCGCGACAGGGGAATGTGCCGGCTGGATCCAACCGTTCTGCACCGCGTCGCACTTGATGTCGTGCCGCCTGATCAGGCCAAAGACCAGGTCGGCGCTGCCAGCGGCGAAGTCGATCAGCCTCTCGCCGCGCGCGGGGCCTAGATGGGCCTTTATCGCATCCGGATCCATTTTGGCGAAGTTCGGTACGATGAAGCCGGCATTCCTGCCGGTAGCGCCCCAGGCGATGGTTTCGGCCTCGAGAACGGCGACCGAAAGACCTCTGGCCGCGGCATGCAAGGCCGTCGAAAGGCCGGTGAAGCCGCCGCCGACGATGGCAAGGTCGACATCGAGCTCGCCTTCCAGCGCCGGGCGGAGGCGGGTCTCACGGCTGACCGCGTGCCAAAGCGAAAGCGCTTCCTGCCGGGCCATTGCGGTCACGAGCCGCTCTCGCTGGCGGCCACCTTCGCCCGCTTGCCGAGCCGTGCCCGCCGCGGCCGTTCCCCGAACAGTCCGTTGGGGCGGACCAGGAGGATGATGCACAGCATGACGCCGATTGCCACGATCTGCAGGGATGCGGCGCGGGCCTGTTGCTCCGGCGGGAACAGCGCGCTGGTGAGCGTGCCCGACCCGGCCCATATCCCCCAGACCAGGATGCTGCCGATGACGGCACCGGCATTGCTGCCCGAGCCGCCGACGATCAGCATCACCCAGACCTGGAAGGTCAGGATCGGCAGGTAATTGTCCGGCGCAATGAAGCCGGTGAAATGCGCCTGCAAGGCGCCCGCTAGGGCCATGATGGCACCGCCGACCGCGAAGGCCTGGACACGGTAGAAGCGCGCGCTCTTGCCGAGCGAGATCGCCGCCCGCTCGTCCTCCCGCAGCGCCTTCAGCACCCGGCCCCACGGGCTGCGAGACAGGTGCTCCAGCGCCAGATAGGCAACCAACGTGACCGCCGAGACGACGGCAAGGTTCGACAGGTTGAACAGCAGCGGCGTCTCGGCGAGGCTGCCGAAGGGGCGCGGGATGAAGCCGATGCCGAACGGACCGCCGGTCAGTTTCTGCGCATTAAGCGCGACCAGTTGCACGACCACGGCGACGCCGAAGGTGGTGATGGCAAGGTAGTCGGATCTGAGCCGCAACGTGGCGATGCCCGTCAGGGCCGCGGCGATGCCGCCGACGACCATGGCGCCGACCCAGCCGGCCAGGATCGGTAGCCCAAAACCGCCCAGACGCGCGGCATCGTCCGGCGTCGTCAGCAGCGCCGATGTATAGGCGCCGATGGCGACGAAGCCGGCGAGCCCGACATTGAAGAGCCCAGTCAGCCCCCATTGCAGATTGAGCCCCAGCGTGACCAACGAAAAGATCAGCGCCGTGGTCAGGAAGAAAGCGCCATAGCCGAGCAGGTCCATCAGCGTTCCTTCACACCAAAAAGGCCGATCGGCCGCACGAACAGCACCGCCATCAAGATGATGAAGGAGACCGCGGCGCGCCATTCGGCGCCGATCAGTTGCACGGCGCCCGCTTCGGCGAGCCCGATGATCAACCCGCCGAGCACGGCGCCCGGGATGCTGCCGATGCCGCCCAGAATGGCGGCCGCGAACATCGGCAGCAGCATGTCGAAGCCCATGAATGGGCGGATCTGCACCAGGATGCCGATCATCACGCCGGCGACGCAGGCAAGCGCTGCGCCGAGGATCCAGGTGACACGCACCACCTTGGCGACGTCGATGCCGACGACGCGGGCAAGGGCCGCATTCTGGCTCAGGGCCTGCATGGACCGGCCGGTCTGCGTGCGCGTCATCAACAGGTGTACGCCCAACACCAGAATCGCCGTCAGCAGCAAAAGCGCGATCTGGTCGGGCGTGATGCGGATGCCGAAGCCGACCGGCATGGCGATCTGGATGGCGCGGCTGAAATAGGTCGGGCGTGAGGTGAAGGTGAACTCGAGCAGGCTTCGCAGCGCCATCGAGGCGCCGAAGCTTGCCATCACCACGATGATGGCCTGGCCCTGGGAGCGCAGCCGCGCGAACAGCACCTTGTCGAGCAGCAGCGCCAGCAGGGCGGTGAATGCCATGCCAATGACCAATGCGACGATGAGCGGCCAGCCGAAGGAAAGCGGGGCGATCGGCGCCACCTTGCCGATCGTGGCGCCGATGGCGCCTACGACGGCCAGCGTCGCATAGGTGCCCCAGGCCATGAAGTCGCCATGGGCGAAGTTCGAGAAGCGCAGGATCGAATAGGTCAGCGTCACGCCGATGGCGCCGAGGCCTATCATCGAGCCGGTCAGCAATCCGTCGACGATGAATTGCAGGTTCATGCCGCACTTCCCTTGCCTGAAGGCGCGGCCTTGCCGGCACTGTCCGGGCGCTGGCCAAGATAGAGCTCGGCGACCACCGGATCGCTCCACAATTCAGCGGCGATGCCCTCGTGCCGGTCCTTGCCTTCGACCAGCACATAGGCGCGGTCGCCGATGGCGAGCGCCGCCTTGGCGTTCTGTTCGACGAGAAGGATGGTGACGCCGGACTTGCGGATGCCGGCCAGCATCTCGAACACCATCGAGACGAATTTCGGCGACAGGCCGGCCGACGGCTCGTCCAGCACCAGCACCTTGGGGTGGACGATCAGCGCCCGCGCCACGGCCAGCATCTGGCGTTGCCCGCCCGACAGATTGCCGGCGGCGATGCGGCGCTGGCGCGCCAGGTCGGGGAAGGTCGCGTACATCTCGTCGATGCGGGCGGGAACCCCGCGGCGCTCGATGATGCCGCAGGCAACCCTGAGATTGTCGTCGACCGACATCAGTGGAAACACGTTCTCGGTCTGAGGCACGAAGGCGAGCCCAAGCCGCACCATGGTGTGGGCCGGTGCGGTGGTGATATCCTTGCCGTCGAGGAGAACGGTGCCGCCGGTGACCGGGACGAGACCGGCAATTGCCTTGATCAGGCTCGACTTGCCGGCACCGTTGGGGCCGAGAACGACGACGATTTCGCCCTTCCTCACCGTGATCGAGGCACCGCGCACGATCGGCACGCCGGGTTCGTAGCCGGCTTCGAGGTTGCGGACGTCAAGCACGGTGCCGGTCACGCCGCGCCCCCGAGATAAGCCTCTATCACGCGCGGATCGCGCGCCACCTCGTCGGCCGTGCCTTCGCACAGAAGCTCGCCGCCCGCCATCACCAGGACGCGATGGCAAAGCCGCGTCACCATGTCGATGTTGTGCTCGATCAGAAGAAAGGTGATGCCGCTTCTGTTGATGTCGCGGATGCGGTCGATGATGACTTCGAGCAGCGTGGCGTTGACGCCGGCCGCGGGCTCGTCGAGCAGGATGATCGCCGGGTCGGCCATCATCACACGGGCAAGTTCGAGCAGTTTGCGCTGGCCGCCCGAAAGCACCCGCGCCGGTTCGTGCGCCAGCCGGGTGAGCGAGACGAGTTCAAGCAGTTCGGCAGCCTTCTCGGCGGCTGCCTTCTCTTCGGCGGCGACCCGCCACGGAATCAGGAAATTGGCGAGCAGCCGCTCCCCTGCCTGACGTTGCGCGGCGAGCATGACGTTTTCGATCAGCGTGAGATTGGGCAAGGGCCGGGGAATCTGAAAGGTGCGCCCAAGACCGCGGCCAATGCGCAGGTGCGCTGCTTCGCCGGAGACGAGCGCCCCGTTGAGACGTATCTCGCCGCTTGTAGGCAGGATGCTGCCGGCGAGCAGGTCGAACATCGTCGTCTTGCCGGCGCCGTTGGGGCCGATCAGGCCGAGGATCTCGCCCGGGCGGACCTCGAACGAAACATCGTTGACGGCGACAAGGCCGCCGAAACGCCGCACGACGTTCTTTGCTGCCAGAACCGGCGCCTGGGTCTCCGTCCCATGCCGTTTCGCCGTGTCGTTCATCAAGCCCTCTGGCCGAAGCGATCTTTGCCGCTTTCTGATTTTTTGATTTGTGATCACACTTGCTTTGATCACGCTAATCAGCTTTAATTTTCTCCGCAAGCCGAAAACAGGCCAGGCCGTCGAAAAGGCCAAGATCGGGAACGCCATGCAAAGGGCTGCTGTCGAGCGCACCAACGAGGTCATCGCCGCGCAACTCGCGCCGGTCGGCCGCGAGACGGTGCAGGACCGCGTCTATTCCGAATTGCGCCGGGCGCTGATTGGCGGTCTCTTCGAGCCGAGCCAGGTTCTGACCATACGCGGCCTTGCCGATGCGCTGGTCACGTCCACCATGCCGGTGCGCGAGGCGCTTGGGCGGCTGATCACGGAAAAGGCGCTGGAAGCGCTTCCAAACCGCTCGGTGCGGGTGCCGCCGATCACGCTGGAACGCATCGACGACCTCCTGCGCGCCCGTGCCCTGATCGAAGGCGAGGCAATCGCGCTTGCCGCCGCGCGCATGGATCCGCGTCAGATCGCCACCATCGAAACCATTCTCGGTGAATGGGATGAGATGCGGGCGCTGAAGCACAAGAAGGATGTCGACCGCGAGGTGACGCTCAATCAGAGCTTTCATTTCGAAATCTATCGCGCCTGCGGTTCCGCCGTGCTGATCCCGATGATCGAGAGCCTCTGGCTGCAGTCGGGACCATGCATCCGCGTTGCAATCTATGCCTTTTCCGAGGCCGGCGAGGTCGACACCGCCCATTATCATCGCAGCATCGTCGCCGCGCTTGCGGCGCAGGATGCCCAGGCCGCACGCGAGGCGCTGGTGGCCGACATCAGCCGCCCTTTCGCTTTCCTGCGCGACAAGCTGAAGTTGACGGCAAAGGCGGAGTGAATGCCTGATATGAGCAGACGCATCATCAGGATCACCGAGCCGCATTCCGAGCTGTCGGTGACGGCGCAGTTGCTGCCGGAAAAAGCGCCAGAGAACGCAACGTTCCTGTGGTCTTACCTGGCCGAGCCGCGCGTCGTCGCGGGCATTCATGCCATGTGGACCGGCCCGGAAATCTCCTGTCCGATCCCCGCGGCGCATCTGGACGGCGAGGCCTTTGCCCAGGCCTTGCCGGCGGAGAACGCGACGCTGACGCCGCAGCCCGGCGACATCGTGCTTTCCTATGTGCCGCCGCGCATGTGGGGCGGCAACCCGCATGCGATCTTCGACATCGGCCTGTTCTACGGGCAAGGCGCGCGCCTGCTGTTTCCGATCGGCTGGCTGGCGGGAAGCGTCGTTGCGCAGGTGCTGCCCGAGCAACGCGATCAGTTCGCTTCTGCCTGCGGCATCATTCGCCGCAACGGCGCCTGCGATGTCACCTTCACGCGGCTGGAGAGCTGAAATGGCTGAACGCGACGACAGCTTCGAACTCTTCGACCTCCGCGTCGAGGCTGTCGTCCCCGAGGGCAAGCCGGTGTATTGCGGCGCCAGGCCCGGCGACTATTTCGAGCTGAAAGGCGAGATGCTGTCGATGCCGGTGGGCCAGGGATTTTCGATCTATTCCATAGCGGCCGTGCTGCCGCTGCTGGCGGCGAAGCAGCGCCCCACCCATGCCAATGACTGGATGACCTCGGATGCCGAGATCGCCTGTCCCGATCCCAATTGCGCCAGCAGGCTCAGGATCGTCAGGACCGGCAAACGGCGGTTCAGCCACGCCGAGACCACGGCGGTGCCGCTGCCGAAGGAGAGTGAGCAGAGATGACCGCCAAGACTTTCGAACTCAGCCCCGGCTACACAATCTCGCGCGTCATTCGCGGTGGCTGGCAGTTGGCCGGCGGCCACGGCGCGGTCGACCGTCAGCAGGCAGTATCTGACCTGATCGCCACGTTCAACGCCGGCATCTGGACCTATGACTGCGCCGATATCTACACCGGCGTCGAGGAACTGATCGGAGCGGCGCGGCTGCGTCTGGCCAACGAACGTGGTCTCGATGCCGCCGCCAGGATGAGGGTGCACACCAAGCTGGTGCCGGACCTCGAGCGGCTCGCCGGCATCAGCCGCGACTACATCAGAGGCATCGTCGACCAGTCTCTGCGCCGGCTGAAGACCGAACGGCTCGACCTCGTGCAGTTCCACTGGTGGGACTATTCAGTGCCTCGCTATGTCGACGCGATGGGTTGGCTCGACGAGCTACGGCTGGAAGGCAAGGTGCGCAATGTCGGCACCACCAATTTCGATACGCAGCGCCTTGGCGAGATCCTGTCGGCCGGCGTGCCAGTCGTCAGCCAGCAACTGCAATACTCCGTCCTCGACCAGCGTCCGGCGGCGAGCCTCGCCGCGCTCGCGGCACGCAACGGCGTCAGCTTTCTCTGCTACGGTTCGGTGGCCGGCGGCTTTCTCGGCGACAGATGGCTCGGCGTCGCCGAGCCGGACATGCCGCTCGAAAACCGCTCGCTGGTCAAATACAAGCTGATCATAGACGATTTCGGCGGCTGGGAGCTCTTCCAGGCCCTGCTCAGGGTGCTGAAGCGGATCGGCGACCGCCACGGCGTCGACATCGCCACTGTCGCCAGCGCCTGGGTGCTCGAGCAGCCGCAAGTGGCGGCCGTCATCGTCGGCGCCCGCAACCAGGCGCATGCGCTGGCCAATGCGAAGATCATGGATGTCGCGCTCGGGGCCGAGGACCGGGCGGAGATCGGCGCCGTGATCGCCCAGAGCCGGGGTCCCCTCGGCGACGTCTACACGCTGGAGCGCGACCGTCACGGCCGCCACGGCTCGATCATGCACTACAATCTCAACGCGGCCCGGCCATGAGCGCCACCACCGAAAGCCTGTTTTCGCGGGCCAGCACCGAAATCGTCGAGTTGCATCGCTTCTTCGTCGACTGGTTCGTCGCATCGCGCGCCGGCAAGGCCGATTTCAGCCGCTTCGAACGCGTCATGGGCGAAGGCCTGGCCATGGTCACGCCTGACGGCACGGTCCTCGATCGCGATGCGGTGGTCGACCATGTCCGCGCAAGCTGCGCTTCCTGCGACGAAGCCTTCGCCATCTCGATCGAGGACATCCGGCCGGGCTGGCAAACCGGCGGCGCGATCGTCGTGCTCTATGTCGAGGCGCAGTTGCGAGGCGGCAAGCATAGCCGCCGTCAGTCGAGTGCGCTCTTCACCACCAATCCATCGGCGCCCAACGGCGTCGAATGGCGACATCTGCATGAAACCTGGCTGCAGATGCCGGAAAGCTGAACAGGCTCCAGGCGTGAAATTTGGTTCGTGTAACTCGATTCGTGTAGCTCAAGGGGAACAACAATGAGAAAGACGATACTCCAACTCACCACCGCGCTCGCTCTCGTGATGATTGCCAGCGCGGCCCATGCCGCCGACTGCAAGATCACGGTCGGCCTCGTCATGGAATTGACCGGACCGGCCGGTGAATACGGCCAGGCCGGCGCGAAATCGGTCGAGATGGCCTTCCGCGACATCAACGACGCCGGCGGCGTTCGCGGCTGCGATCTGGTGACCGACACGCGTGATAGTCAGAGCCAGGGCAATATCGCCGTCGATGCGGCGACCCAGTTGGTTCAGGTCAAGAAGGTGCCGGTGATCATCGGCGGCATCATCTCCTCGGTGTCGATCCCGATCCTGACCTCGGTCACCGCCCCGGCCAAGATCGTGCAGGTCTCGCCGGCTTCGTCCTCGCCGACGCTGACCGCACTCGGGCGCGACGGCAAGACCAACGGCATCTTCTTCCGCACCATCACCTCCGATGCGCTGCAAGGCGTGGCCGCCGCGAAATACGCCATCGACAAGGGCTTCAAGAAGCTGTCGATCATCCATGTCAACAATGATTTCGGGGTCAACATGGTGGCCGAATTCTCCCGCGCCTACAAAGCGCTCGGCGGCACCGTCGTCTCCGACACGCCCTACAATGAGAAGCAGTCGAGCTATGCCTCGGAAGTCACGGCGGCCATGGCCGGCGAGCCTGACGGGCTTTATCTCGTCAGCACGCCGGTTGACGGCGCCACCGTCGCCCGCACCTGGATTTCGCAAGGGGGCGTGCAGAAATTCCTGCTCAATGACGGCATGAACAGCCCGGACTTCATCGAGTCCGTCGGCGCCGACTATCTCAAGGAGGCCTATGGCACCTCGTCCGGCACCAGCCCGACCGCCTCCACCGACTACTTCACCAAGAACTACAAGGCGTTTTCGGGCATCGAACCGTCCAATCCCGCGGCCGACCGTTCCTATGATGCCGGCGCCATCGTCGGCCTGGCAATCGCCATCGCCGGCTCAGAGGATCCGGCCAAGATCAAGGACGCCATGTACAAGGCGGTCGATCCGGCCGGCGCGCCCATCTTTGCTGGCAAGGAAGAATTCGCCAAGGCGCTCGGATTGATCAAGGACGGCAAGCCGATCCGCTACGAAGGTGTAATCGGCCCGGTCGCCTTCGACAAATATGGCGACATCACCGGTCCGTTCCGCTTATGGAAGATCGTCGACGGCAAGGTAACGACCGACGGTGAAATGACCACGGACGACGTCAACGCCCTGCAGGCGAAGCTCCAATAGGCCGCCACATCAGGCAGTCCGGCACCGATCGCTCGATGCCGGACTGCTCGCAACCTGCCTTGGCCTTGCGCTCTGAAATTCATGTCGTCCACAACAAGGGCTGCGGGCTTCATTCTCCCGACCCGCGTGACAGCCAGCGCCTGCGTCTTTCGCGCTGTTCGGCGA
Organism: Mesorhizobium sp. B1-1-1; assembly: GCF_006442955.1. Taxonomy (NCBI): domain Bacteria; kingdom Pseudomonadati; phylum Pseudomonadota; class Alphaproteobacteria; order Hyphomicrobiales; family Phyllobacteriaceae; genus Mesorhizobium; species Mesorhizobium sp. B1-1-1. Next base: position 356,031 of record NZ_VFWW01000007.1, on the reverse strand, counting down.
GCTCGGCCTCGTCCCAGTAGCCGATCAGCACGCCGGGCTCGATCAACGGATCGAAGTGCCGCAGCTTGTCGTCGTTTCCCGTCAGCCATTCCTCGGCGGCGGTGATGCGGTTGTTGGGCAGCGCCAGCCAGCGGAACAGCGCCTGCCGTAGTCGTTCGATGTCGGCCGCCGCCGATGCTTCGGTGCCGAGATCGCGCAGTTCGTCCGGATCGCCGTTCAGATCGAAGAACATCGGCGCCAGGCCCTCGCCATGGACCAGTTTGAAGCGGCCGTCGGTGATCATGTAGAGCTTGCAGTCGGCGACCGGCATAACGAGCTTCAGCCGCGCGGCATCGCCGCCATAGTCGTACTCGCTCACCGCGTGGCGCCGCCAGTTCACGTCCTGGCCGGCCAGCAGCGGCGCCAGCGACCGGCCCTCGAGAACGTGCGGCTTCGCCTTGCCGCCGAAGAAGTCGAGGAAGGTGGGCGCGAGGTCGATCATCTCCACCAGCGCCTCCGACGTCGTGCCGCGCGTCGCGTCGGCCTGCCGGCGCGGATCGCAGACGATCATCGGCACCTTGGCCGCGACGTCGTGGAACAGGTATTTTTCGCCCAGCCAATGGTCGCCGAGATAGTCGCCGTGGTCGGAGGTGAACACGATCATCGTGTTGTCGAACAGGCCGCGCTGTTCCATGAACCCGAACAATCCGCCCAACTGATCGTCGATCTGTCTGATCAAACCCATATAGCAGGGAACGACCGTTTCGCGGACCTCGTCGCGGGAGAAGTTCCTGGAATAGCGCTCCTGCTGGAAGGCTTCGAAGATCGGGTGGGGCGAGACGCGTTCTGCTTCGCTGCGCACGACCGGCTTTATGTCGGCCTTGCCGTACATGTCGTGATAGGGCGCCGGCACGATGTAGGGCCAGTGCGGCTTGATGTAGGAGAGATGCGCGCACCAGCCTTCGCCCTTTGCCTCGGCCTCCTCGATGAAGCGCATGGCGCGGCGCGTCATGTAGGGCGTTTCCGAATACTCCTCGGGAATGCGCGCCGGCTTGTCGGCATGGACGAGCAGCCAGCCGTTGAAATTCTCGCCGTTCTCGCCTTCACCGGAATTGGCCCAGTGCTCCCACGGATTGGCGGCGTCGAAGCCGTGCTCGCGCAGATATTGGTCGTAGGCCGGGTCGGGATCGTAGGCGGACGACGGATGCAACCCGTCGTCGCGCTCGAACGGTTCGAAGCCGCATTCGGCGACGCGCACGCCTATGATGGACGTCTTGTCGATGCCGAGGCGCTCCATGCCTTCCTCGTCGGCCCTCATATGCGTCTTGCCGATCAGCGCGCAGCGCACGCCGATCTCGCGCAGATGCTCGCCGAGCGTAGGCTCGCCGACCCTGAGCGGCACGCCGTTAAGCGTCGATCCGTGCGAGCGGACATAGCGGCCTGTATAGGCACTCATGCGCGAGGGCCCGCACACGGTCGATTGCACATAGGCGTTGGTGAAGCGCACGCCGCGGCTGGCCAGCCGGTCGATATTCGGCGTGTGCAGGGTCTGGTGTCCGGCGCAGCTCAAATAGTCGAAGCGCAGCTGGTCGCACATGATGAAAAGGACGTTGCGGCGGTCTGTCATTGGTCGTCCGTCATTGTGGTTCGCGCAAGACCGGTGTGCCAGAACGGCCGATGTCCTACAACGATGCCTCAAAATATCATTTTACCCAACCAGATGCCTCATGCACTGTGGGAGCCGGGAGGGTCGAAATCGTGCCGTTCGTCACCATTGGCGGCCTTGCGCTGCACCACCGCTATGTCGAGGCGACCGGCACCGCGCGGCCGGTGATCTTCATCAATTCGCTGGGTACCGATTTGCGCATCTGGGACGATGTCATCTCGCAATTAAGCGGTGACATGCCTCTGCTGGTCTACGACAAGCGCGGCCACGGACTTTCCGATATCGGCAGCGGCATCCGGTCGATCGATGATCATGTCGACGATCTCCTGGGCCTCATCGATCATTTCGATCTCGGCAGGGTCGTGCTGTTCGGCCTGTCGGTCGGTGGCTTGATCGCGCAGCGGCTCTATACCCGTCATCCCAGCTGCGTTGAGGCTCTGATCCTGTCCGACACGGCGCACAAGATCGGCACGGACGAGAGCTGGAATAAGCGTATCGCCACCGTCGAGCGCGACGGGATCGAGGCGATAGCCGACGGTGTGATGGAAGCATGGTTCACGCCCGGCTTCCATGCCGCGCGTGCGGCCGACCTTGCCGGTTGCCGCAATATGCTGACCAGGCAGGCGCTGCCGGGTTACATCGGGACATGCATGGCGGTCCGCGACGCCGACCTCACCGAGGCCGCGCGGCGTATCGCGGTGCCGACACTTTGCATGGTCGGCGACCAGGACGGCTCGACACCGCCCGATCTCGTCCGCTCGCTGGCAGCGCTGATCCCCGGCGCCCGCTTTGAAATCATTCCTAATGCCGGCCATATTCCCTGCATCGAACAGCCGGAGGCGGTGGTCGCGCTGATCCGCGATTTTGTCGCGTCGCCTCCTCCGGGGCAGAAACCTTTGAGCGCGGCTACCCCTTGATCGCCGAGCCGACGATGGAATCGACGAAAAAGCGCTGCAGCAGGACGAAGAGGATGAGCGGCGGCAGCACGGCAAGCGTCGCGCCGGCCATCACCAACCCGGTGTTGACGGCGCCTCTGTTGTAACTCAACAGCCGGCTGAGGCTGATGACGATCGGATAGGCGTCGGCGTTGCCTTGCAGCACGGTCAGCGGCCACAGATAGCTGTTCCAGTGATAGACGAAGGCAAACAGCGCCAATGCCGCGATCGCCGGCGCCACGCTGGGCGCCACGATCTTGAACAGGATCAGCAGTTCGGAGGCGCCGTCCATGCGCGCAGCGTCGATCAGATCGTCAGGCACGCTTGCAATGAACTGGCGCATCAGGAAGATACCGAAGGCATTGGCGAGGTTGGGCACGATGATGCCGGCGAGGCTGGCATTAAGGCCGATCGAGCCGACGAGGCGATAGAGCGGGATCAGCGTCACGATCGGCGGCAGGAACATGGTCGCGATCAGCACCGAGAACAAAAGCGAGCGGCCGGGGAAGTGGTATTTGGCGAAGGCGTAGCCGGCCATCATGCTGGTGATGAGGATACCGGCTGTGGTGATCGAGGCGATGACCAGGGAATTCCACATAGAACGGCCGACATTGACCACGCCCGAAACTTTCCCGTAGGCGTCGAGGCTCGGCGTGTGCGGGATCCACACCGGCGGCACCTGCATGCTCTCGGCCGGAGTCTTGAGACTGGACAGAACCATCCAAACCAGCGGAAAGGCCGACGCCACGGCCACGAGCAGCATGAGCGTGGCCAGCAGCGCCTTGCGGCCGGCGGGGCGTCTGCGCGGCAACCGGCTCGACGATCCCGCGCTCATTCCTGATCCTTCCGGTTGGCAAAGGCGAACAGAGCGCAGACCACGACGATCAGCGACAGCATCAGCATGACGGCCATGGCCGAACCCAGTCCGCCCTGCGCGCGCTCGATGCCGACGCGGCGTATGTGATAGGTCAAGACATTGGTCGAGCCGACCGGCCCGCCCTGCGTGATCAGCGCCACCGGCTCGAACACCTGCACGGCGTTGATGATGGCGATCACCGCGCTGAACAGGAGTGTGCGCCGCAGCAACGGCAAGGTGATGAAGCGGAACTGCTCGAACCGGTTGGCGCCGTCGAGTTTTGCCGCCTCGTAGAGGCTGCCGGAAATCTGGGTCAGCCCCGCAATCGCCAGCACCGTGAAATAGCCGACCTGCTGCCACACATTGAGCAGGACGATCGAGATCAGCGCCGAGCGCGGGGACGACAGAAAGGGCTGCGGGCCGACGCCGATCAGGCCGAGCATCTGATTCAGCGGCCCTTCACCAGGCGAATAGAGTTTCGACCACACCAGCGCCACCGCGATCATCGGTACCATATAGGTGGAAAACAGCACGGTCCGCAGCGCCGTGCCGCCGCCAACATCGTGCTGGTGGACCATCAGCCCGAAGGCGACCGAGAGCGGCAGGATGAGGATGACGGAAAGCGCGGTGTAGATGGAGGTGTTGATCAACGCGCCCTTGAAGTCGCGTCCGACCGAGGTCGGCCCGAAAATCTCGCGAAAATTGTCGAGGCCGATGAAGCTGGCGCTGGAAAAGGGCGTCTGCGTCGACCAGTCCTGGAAGGACAGCCAGAGCGTGAGCAGCATCGGCAACAGGATGAAGATGCCGATCAGCGTCACGGCGGGCGCCAGCATGATGCCCGCCGAGGCACGGTACCTGTTGATCATGGTTCAGTCTACTTGGCGGCGCGCTCCAGGATCGAGGCGGCGTCCGCTTGCGCCGTCGCCTGCGCATCCTTGGCCGAGACCTGGCCATACTGCAACGCCTCCAGCGTCTGCTGCAGAGATTCCGAGAACTCCTGTCCGCCCGGCACGACCGGGAAGGGCTTGGCGTCGGCCAGCACGCTGACATAGCCCGACAGGAATTCCGAGCCGAGCTTGTCCTTGTGGGCCTCGATATCGGAGCTGCGCGAGGGCAGGATGCCCATCGACATCAATATGTCGGACATCGCCGAGGCGCCGTTCTTGCCGGATTTCGGATTGTTGAGCCAGGCCAGGAATTCCCATGCGGCCTTCTGCTCGGCCTGGCCGGCATTGCCGTTGACCACCGTCATCCAGGAATAGGAGATCGAATGCGGCTTGTCGCCGCTCGGGCCGACGGGGATTGGTGCGGTGGCGATATCCGCGAACCTGTCGCCCATGCCTGCCTTCAGCGCGCTTTCCCACCAATTGGCCATGATGATCATGCCGGTCTTGCCGGAGACGAAATTGTCGAGGAAGGGGCCGGTGGTGTTGGCGTCTGCCGTCGCCATGGCCGGCACGCTGGCGCCCGATTTGATGAGCTCCTCATAGAGCTGGAAGGTCTGCGCGGCCTGCGGAGTGTCCAGCGCCGGCTTGCCGTCCTTGACCAGGTCGCCGCCATTGGAGACCAGCAGCGAGGCGAAGGGGTGGACGACGCCCGCCGCCCAGGAATTGATCATGCCGAAACCCTGCTGGCCGGCATCCTTGTTGGTCAGCTTCTTCGCCGCATCCTTGAACGCGTCCCAGGTCTTCGGCGCAGCAGTAATGCCGGCCTGCTTGAACAGTGCCTTGTTGTAGTTCAGCGCGTAGACGTCGATCTCGTTGGGAATGCCGTAGAGCTTGCCGCCGACCGACGCGGCGCTCACCACGCCAGCGGGCCATGCTCCCTTGACCTCTTCGGCGACAGGGTCGGGGGCGGGCGCGACGAGCTTGTCGCGGGCGAACTCAGGCAACCAGAGATCGTAGATGCCGCCGATCGTGGGACCGTCCGCGCCGCCGCCCTGGGAGCGCAGCGTGGTCAGGAGATCGCCGAAGGGAACGGCGCGCACGGTGACGCTGACATCTGGATTTGTCTTCGCATAGTCCTTGGCCGCCGCTTCCAGCAATGCGACCGTCTCCGGCGACCAATGGGTGAGATAGGAGATGTTGACCGACTGCGCCCAGCCGCTGGCGGGCAGGATGGCCAGGCTCGCGGCCAGAGCCAGTTTCGAAGTCCAGGCAAGAGACATCCTCATCCTCCCTCAGGCTAGCGATCACGATGACGTTATGACAACATGAAGCATTGGCGCAAGGGCCCGATTGCGAAAAAGCTGCGCATGGCGCTGTCCCTGATTTCTCTGCTGTCCGTTCACATACGAAATTTACGGTGGAAATACAGTTAGCTGTGAAGGAATCATGGTTGATTGGCTTAGCCCAGCCGTTCCCGGAGGGAGTGTCAGACCTCTTGCGGAGGCTGCTATGTCGTTATAATGACTTTCCTGAGGAATGACTCTCCGCGGCGTCGATAGGGCCGCGGGACGCCAAGGACAGATAAAAATGGGAGACTGGCAATGAGCATGCTTTCAATTCACCGACGCGCAGCCCTTGGCCTGATCGGCGGCCTTGCCGCCTGCGCTGGCCTGTTCACCAGCCTGCCGGCGCGGGCCGACAGCACGGTGACGCTGTGGAGCTGGCGCACCGAGGACGAAGCCGCGATGCGCCGCATCTTCGATGCCTTCGAGGCCAAGAACCCAGGCATCAAGGTCAACATCCAGTTCACGCCGGATGCCGACTACCAGAACCGCCTGAGCACGGCGTTGCGTGGCGGGCGCGGGCCCGACATCGCCCAGCTCAAGGCCTATGGCGAATTGCAGCCTTTCGTCGAGGCGGGCTATCTCGACGCGCTCGACGAGAGCGTGCCGGAACTGAAGAGCATGCCGGACGCAGCCCTTGGCGGCGCGCGTGGGCGCTCCGACGGCAAGCTCTACGGCGTGCCCTATTCGGTGCCGATGATGGGCGTCTTCTACAACAAGGATATCTTTGCCGCGCAGGGCATCGAGGTCCCCAAGACCTACAAGGATTTCGTCGCCGCCTGCGACAAGCTGAAGGCGGCCGGCATCACGCCGATCGCCACCGGCGGCGCCAACGGCTCGGCGTGGGAACTGGAGATCGGCGTCGGCGTCATCGGCCCGACCGTCTACGGCCCCGGCTTTTACGACGAGATGATGACCGGCAAGGCGACCTTCGAGGATCCGCGCTATGTCGCGGCGCTGAAGCGCTTCGCCGAGCTGAAGCCTTATTTCCCCGACGGCTTCGCCGGGATCGACTACACCACCGCCACCCAGCAGTTCATTGGTGGCAAGGCCGCGATGTTCCTTGGCGGTTCGTTCGAGAATGGCAGCTTCAAATCGCAGAACCCGAAGCTGAAATTCTCGATCTTCCCGTTCCCCGCTGACGATGCGGGAGCAAAGCTCTACACCTCGGCCTTCTCGGACGGCTCCTACGGCCTGGTCTCCGAAAGCGCCAACAAGGAAGCCGCGATCAAGGTGCTGGACTTCATGGCTTCGGCCGAATTCGCGCAGATGTTCGCCGACGAACTCGGCTGGCCGCCGGCCCGCACGGATGTCACGGTGAAGGACCCGGTATTGGCCGAAATGATGGAGATGTCGAAGAACTCGACGCCTTACCTGACGCTGGTCGGGTTCCGCTGGCAGTCGCCGACCGCCTCTTCCGTCCTGCAAGCGGAGATCATCGATATGGTCGAAGGCAACATCGCACCGGAGAAGCTGGCGGCCGACATGCAGGCCGCCGTCGCCACCTGGTTCAAGCCGAAGCAGTAAGGAGCCGGGCCGGCCGCAATGCGGCCGGCCTCCCACCGGGCAAGCCACGCATGATCGATCGTCGCCGCAAAAGCAGCCTGAAGCGAACGCAGCAGCGCATGGCCGTGCTTTTCATCCTGCCGGCGCTGGCCGTCTACGCCCTGTTCGTCCTCTATCCCTTGGCGATGTCGCTGTGGGGCAGCTTCTTCATCTGGAAGGGGCTGCGCATCACCGAGTTCGCCGGCCTGTCGAATTTTTCGCGCCTGTTCGTTTTCCCCAGTAGCGCCAGGCTCTACGGCGCGCTCTGGCACAACACCGCCTGGTTCTTCGGCATCATGGTCTTCCAGAACGGCATCGGACTGCTGTTCGCCTGGCTGCTGTTCCTGCGTGATCGAGGTGCGGCCTTCTTCCAGTCGGTTTTTTTCTTCCCCGCGGTGCTGAGCCCGGTCATCGTCGGTGCGCTGTGGCGCCTGCTCCTGGCGCCGGGCGGCGTGGTCGAATGGGCGCTGAACGGGCTTGGCCTGCACCAGGGCAGCCTGACCGTGCTTGGCAACAGCCACACCGCGCTGGCCATGCTGGTCGCCGTCGACGCCTGGAACTGGATGGGCCTGCCGGTGCTGATCTACACGGCGGGCCTGCGGCAGATTTCGGGCCAGATCTTTGAGGCGGCGAAACTCGACGGCGCCGGCAATGCGCGCATGCTGTTCTCCGTCGCGCTGCCCTTGCTGATGCCGGCGCTGGGCACGCTGACGACTTTGTCCTTCATCAACACCTTCAACCAGTTCGACATCGTCTATGTGATGCAAGGCGTACAGGGCAATCCGAGCTATTCGACCGACACGCTGGTGACCTATTTCTACAGGCTGGCGTTCGGCGCGGAGGGCGCCGTCGGCATCACCGATATCGGGCTTGCTTTGGCGTTGGGCACCATGCTGTTCCTCATCCTCAGCGTCGGCACGCTGTTGATGCTGCGCTTCTTCGACCGCCGCACGGTGCAGCTATGAGCACGCTGGCCATCTCAGGCAGTCCCCTGATCTCGCGCCGGCTTTCGCGGCTGCCCGGTTGGACGGTGCTTGCCGTATGGACGGCGGCCGTGCTGCTGCCGCTCTACATCCTCGTCGTCTCCTGCTTCAAGTCGACGGCCGAAATCTACGACAACCGGCTCGGCCTGCCGACAAGCTGGGCCTTCGACAATTTCGTCAACGCGTGGACACGTGCCGACCTCGGCCACAATTTCATCAACAGCCTGATCGTCACCGCCGGGGCGGTCATCCTCACCATCGTCGTCTCGGCCATGGCCGCCTATCCGCTCAGCCGTTACCGGCTGAGCTGGAACGCCATCATGCTCGGCCTGTTCCTGTCCGGCATCATGCTGCCGATAAGGCTCGCCTCGGTCGAGCTGTTCACGCTGATGCGCAATCTCGGCCTGCTGGATTCCCTGACCGGACTGATCCTCGTCTATTCGGCGATCCGCATTCCCTTCGCCGTCTTCATCTTCGCCAATTTCATGCGCGTCCTGCCCTCCGAACTCGACGAGGCGGCACGCATGGACGGCGCCGGCGAGGTCCGCATCCTGTTCCAGATCATCCTGCCGATGGTGAAGCCGGCGGTGTCGATCGTCGCCATCTTCACGGCGATCGCCGTGTGGAACGACTTCTTCTTCCCGCTGATCTTCATCTTCGACGACCGCTACAAGACCGTGCCGCTGGCCATCAGCGTCTTCGTCGGCCAGTACCGCACCGATTGGGGCCTGGTGTTCGCCTCGCTGGCGATCTCCATGGCGCCGATCCTGATCATGTATTGTCTGCTCGCCCGCCAGATTCGAGAGGGCGTAGGCGCCGGGGGAGGCATGAAATGATCGAGGACAGGATCTATGACGCCAAATCCATCCTCGTCGTCGGTGCGCATGCCTTCGATGCCGAGGTGATCGCCGGACCGCTGGCGGCGGCCGCCGTAATGAGGGGCGCCACGGTGACGTTCCTGCACCTGAGCATGGGCGAGCAGGGCCATCCGTGCCTGATCCCCGAGCATTATTGCGCCCAGAAGGAAGAGGAAGCGGGCAGGGCCGCCGCTCGCCTCGGCGTCGCCATACGCAATCTTGGCCTGCATGACGCCTTCCTGCCTTCCGACGACGAGACGGCGCTGAAACTGTGCGATGTCATTCGCGAGCTGAAGCCGGAAGTGGTCATAACCCATTGGCACGGCAGCTGGCACAAGGACCATCGCGCCGCAGCCAAGCTGACGCAGACCGGCATCTTCTTCGCCGCCCTTCCGACTGTTGCGCGCGACCATGCCGCCTTTACGCCGGGCTTGCTGCTGTTCGGCGAGAACTGGGAGGACGATGACGGTTTCCGCCCCGAGCACCTGGTCGACGTCAGCGACGGCTTCGAGGCGTGGAGCGAGGCGGTGCATGAATACGAGCTGGCGCGGGGCCTGAGCAGCTTCCCCTATGTCGATTACTACAGCGCGCTCTACCGTCTGCGCGGCTGCCTGCGCGGCACGCGCCATGCGCAGGCCTTCGCGGCGGCCTCGCATTCCTGGAACGCCGGCAGCGGTCTGTTCGCGCCACCGGCTGCCGGAGGGCGCCGATGACGCGGGTTCTGGCCATCGATCTCGGCGGCACCAATCTGCGCGCCGCCGTCCAGTCCGGCAATGTCAGCGCGCTGGAGAGGCCGAGCCGCGAACCGGCGCCGGCAAGCCTTGATGCCTTCGTCGCCCGTATCACGGCGCTTTGCGCCGAGGCTGGCGCGGTCAAGGCGTTGGGCCTGGCGGTGCCAGGTCTCGTCGAGGGGTCAGTCTGCCGCTGGATCCCGAATCTCCCTTGGCTCGACGGTGTCGACATCGCGGCGCTGTTCCCGCGGTTGCGCGTCGCCGTTGGCAACGACGCGCAGATCGCCCTGCTGGCGGAAGCCGTTGAAGGCAGCGCGAAAGGCATGTCGGATGCGATCCTGCTGGCAATCGGCACGGGCATAGGCTCGGCGGTGCTCGCCAACCACCGCATCGTCGCCGGCACGCATGGCGGCGCCTGCTCGTTCGGCTGGGCCTGCGCCGACATCAAGGACCATGGCGAGGAGCGCAGCGGCTGGCTGGAGCGCGTTGCATCGGGCCGCGCGCTTGATGCGCTTGCCGGCCAGGTCGGCCTTGCCAGCGGCCGCCAGCTGATCGCGGCTGCCCAGGCGGGCGAACTCGCGGCACAGACCCTGCTCGAGTTGCCGGCGCGCCGGCTGGGCACCGCGCTTGCCGGCGCCGTCGCGCTGCTCGACCCCCAGGTGATCCTGGTTTCCGGCGGCCTTGCCGATGCGCTTGACGTCATCGGACCGCCGCTGCTTGCCGCGCTGCGGCGCCAACTGCCGCCGCATCTCCGCGGCATTTCTCTCAAGGCTGGCGCGTTCGGCCCCGGCGCCGGCCTGGTCGGTGCGGCAGTGGCCGGACAGGCCGGAAGCGGGTGGAGACAGATCCGATGAGTGAAGCCAGTTTTCAGCAGCCGGATCGCAGAAGGCCCGAGCCGCTCTGGTATCAGGTCGAGGAGGCCATCCGCGCCATCGTCAAGAGCGGCGAATGGGCGACGGGCGACCAGATCCCGGCCGAAGACCGGCTGGGCGCGCTTTTCGGGGTCAGCCGCATCACGCTGCGCCACGCTTTGCGCAATCTGGAGGAAAGCGGATTGCTGCGCCGCGAACACGGACGCGGCACCTTCGTGCGCTCCACCACGCTCGTCGCCGGCACCCGCGAACTGACGAGCTTCACCCAGGAGATGGGCAATATCGGCGTCGTTGCCGGCTCGCGCCTGCTCGATTGCAGCCTCACCATCGCCAATGCGGCGGCGGCCGGCGCGCTGGAGATTGAGGAGGGTGACCCGGTGGTGCGCATCCGGCGGCTGCGGCTCGGCAACAACGAACCGATCGGCATCCAGACGGCGCAGCTCTCAGCCGCACGTGTGCCGGGCTTCCTCGACGCCGGCCTGCTGCAGGGATCGCTGTACGAGGCGCTGGAGCGCCACTACGGCATCGTGCCGGTGGCGGCGCGCGAGAATTATCGCGTCGGCGCGGTTGGCGCGGCGGATGCCGAGCTGCTCGATCTGCCGGTCGGCAGTCCGGCTTTCGTGGTCGAGCGTATCGCCACCGACGAGCGCGGTCCGTTCGAGTTCACCGTCTCCATCATGCGCGGCGACCGCTACGAGATACGCTCGACGCTGCGCGCCGGGCGCGTCCCGTCAAATCCGCGAAGCTGATCCATCATCACCCAAGCAGACACTTAACAGGAGTACCCACGTGTCCGACCTCTACATTCACCGTCTCGCCGCCCTCATCGACCAGGCAGCGAAAACCAATGAAGCGGCCTTTGGCCAGGCAGCCAGCCGCTTTGCCGACTCGCTTGAAGGCGGCGGTCTGATCCATCTCTACGGTTCAGGCCATTCGGTGCTGCCGGTGCAGGAAGTGTTTCCGCGTTACGGCAGCTATGTCGGTTTCAACCCGCTGACGGACCCGCGCGTGATGTGGCACAATGTGCTCGGCGCCGGCGGCGTGCGTGAGCTGCTGTGGCTGGAGCGCACCGAGAAATACGCCGAAAAATTCCTGGATCATCAGCCGCTCAACAAGGGTGACTCCATCATCATCTTCGGCCACAGCGGCCGCAACTCTTCCGGCATCGATACGGCGCTCTATGCCAGGAAGCGCGGCATCTTCGTCGTTGCGGTCACCAGCAAGAACAATCTCGACAAGCCCGCGACGCACTCCTCCGGCAAGCGACTGGCCGACGCGGCCGATCTCGTCATCGACACCTGCTCTCCGATCGAGGATGCGATCGTGCCGGTCGAGGGCTGGAGCCGTCCGGTGTCGGGCTCGTCGACCGTGCTCGCCATGATCCTGGCGCATGAGCTGGTCGCGCGTACCGCCGAGCAGCTCGCCAAGCGCGGCATCGAACTGCCGGTCTTCGCCTCGCCGACGATCGCGGGCGTGACCCTGCACGACACCGATGTCATCTACGGCGTCTACCGCGAACGCATGCTGGAAGCGCAGAAAAAGCACCTGCCGGCCTTCCAGGCGACGATGCGGGGCGAATGATGTTCGGGGGCGGGAGGCGTCGCGGACGCCTCCCGCCCATGGATGCGCCCAATGCGAACTTATCATCGTCGATGCAAGACCCGGGCCTATCCCCTTGGCTTCCTTCCGAAGCTCCAGTGTTGCTTTGAAAGCGTAAATAAATAATTTGACGCGCGTAATGACTCTGCGATCTATTGGGAACCGTTAAAACTTGACTGGACAAGTTCGGTCGAGCATTGCTGCTTCCAGGCAACGGCCGCGTGACTGGTGTCGGCCGGGGCGGCGGGCGAGGGCAAGGGACCCTGAATATCGATGGCGGAAAAGACGCACCGCACGATGGATGACTTCGCCCGGGCGTGCGGCGTGTCACGGCCGACCCTGTCGAAATATTTCGATGATCCGACGAGCGTCAAGCCGGCGACGCGCGCCCGCATCGAGGCCGCGCTTCGCTCCTCGGATTATCAGCCGAACCTCTTCGCCCGCAATCTCAACCGCAAGCGCACCCGCAATGTCGGCATCGTCGTGCCGGCGATTACCGATCCGTTCTATGCCGAGATGGTCAGCCGCATTGAACTGCGCTGCCGCGACGAGGGTTTTTGGCCGATCGTCATCTCCTCGCACGGTTCGCCCAGGCTTGAGTCGGAATCGGTCAAGACGCTCACCTCGCTCAAGGTGGCCGGCGCCATCGTGGCCCCGCTGGGATCGGTCTCCGAGCCGGGCGTCTTCGAACGGATGGGCAAAGACATCCCGATCGTCTATTTCGACACCTATATCGAGGGTGACACGCCCTTCGTCGGCAACGACAACCACCAGAGCACGTCGATCATGGTCGATTATCTCTGCCGGTCCGGCGAGCCGCCGGTGTATGTCGACATCCCGCACGTCAACCACAATTCGGGCGAGCGACTGCAAAGCTATATCGAGACGATGCGGGCCGCCGGCCTTGAGCCTGTCGTCATCAACGCGGCGCGCGACTACACCTGGGACTTCGAGCGGATCGGCCATGAATGGATGGAAAGGACGCTCGACAAGGGAGGCCTGCCTGGTCGCACGATCCTGTGCGCCAATGACCGGCTCGCCTTCGGCATCATGTCGGCCGCTTTCACGCGCGGGCTGAAGATCGGCCGCAAGCCCGATTGCGATTTCCGTGTCGCCGCCCATGACGACCACCCGTTGAGCCGCTACACCTGTCCGCCGCTCACCACCATGGCGCAGGACTTCGCCGCAATGGCCGGCCGCAGCGTCGAGATCCTGCTGGCCTTGCTCGACGAGGCCCGCCCGCCCGCGCATGACCTCGTGCGAAACGTCAAGCTCGGCGCGACCCTGGTGATGCGTCAGTCGGCCTGAGCGCGCGTCTGCAATTGGAGCCAGGCGGCGGCCTCGCTCATCGCTTGCCGCGCGGCGAGAATATAGCGGCCCATCGAGACGAAGCCGTGGATCTGGCCCGGCCAGTGCCGCAGGACCAGCGGCACCCCTTCAGCAAGCAGGCGTTCGCCATAGGCGGTCCCTTCATCGGCCAGGATATCGTGACCGGCGGTCACGACAAACGCCGGCGCCGCGCCTGCAAGGCTCGGTGCCAGCAGCGGCGAAACGCGCCAGTCCTTGATGTCGTCCGGGGTGCGCACATAGTGGTCGCGGAACCAGGCCATGGTGGCGGCGGTCAGTCCAAAGCCGTTGCCGAAACGGCGGTAGCTGTCCGCCGTCTGGCGGGCATCGGTGTTGGGATAGATCAGGATCTGTGCGGCAAGCGGCGGTGCTTGCCCGTCGCGGGCGAGCAGTGCCAGCACGGCGGCAAGGTTTCCGCCGGCACTGTCGCCGGCAACGGCGATACGGGCAGGATCGATGCCGAGATCCCCGGCGTCTTGCGCGATGAAGCGGAGCGCTGCCGCGCAGTCTTCGAGCCCGGCGGGGAATTTGTGCTCTGGTGCCAGTCGATAATCGGGGCAGACGACGAGGGCATTGGCCAGATTGGCCAGCCAGCGGCAGATCTCGTCATGCGAATCGAGATTGCCGATGACCCAGCCGCCGCCATGCAGATAGAGCACGGCGCGCGCGCCGGTTCGCGGTGCGCCGATGCCGCGATGGATGCGGATCGGAACCGGGCCGTTCGGTCCGTCGATCTGCCGCTGCGACGTCGCCGCGACCGGCTCATGTTCGCCCTGCTGCGCCGGGAACGAAGCGTTGTAGGCGGCCCGCGCCGCCGCCACGCTGCCGTTCTCGAACGGCGCACCGCCGGCCGCGCGGCCGATTTCCAGGGCACGCAGAGCATCAGGATCGAGCGTCATCGCAATCTCCGTCATGATTGCATCTAGGCGAGCAGGTCGCGCGCCTCGTCCTCCGAGAGTAGGGCCGGCTGGACGACATCGCCAGCAATGGCGACCGGGTTTTTCGTTTCGCCGGAGTGCAGGATCGCCTCCATGATCTCCAGCACATGCAGCGCCAGAGTGCCGGACGCGCGGGGCGTGGCACCTGTCGCGAGCGAACGCACGAGGTCGGCGACGCCGAGCATGCGATAGTTGGCGCGGTCGGGCGCGGCATAGGGCCAGTTGCGGGCGCCGTAGAGTTCGCCCTCGCTGGGGAAATCCTTCCACTCGGCGCCGCGCTCGGACAAGGACACGGTGCCGCCGAACGTGTCGGGGTCGGGCAGGCGCAGCGAGCCCTCCGTGCCGTGCAGTTCGATCGGATGGTTGGAGTGCTTGAAGACGTCCCATGAGGCGCCGAAGGTGACTGTCGCGCCTGACCGGAATTCGAGCAGCGACAGCACGTTGGTCGGCGTGCCGACCTTGAAGGTCGTGTTCTTGAACGGTCCCTCGGCTGATATCAGCCGCTCCTGCTGGCCCCGCGTCGCCATTGCCATGACGCGTTGGACGGGACCGAGCAAATTGACCAGCATGGTCAGATAGTAGGGGCCCATGTCGAACACCGGGCCGCCGCCCGGCTGGTAGTAGAATTGTGGGTTGGGGTGCCAGTGCTCCATGCCGCGGCCCATCATGAAGGCTGTGCCGGTCACGGCGCGGCCGATGGCGCCTTCATCCATCAGGCGGCGCGCCCGCCGCCCGGCGGCGCCGAGGAAAGTATCGGGGGCCGAGCCGAGCAGCAGCCCTCGCTTGGCCGCCTCCGACACCAGGCGGCGCCCGTCGCTGGCCGAGGTCGCCAGCGGCTTTTCGGTGAACACATGCTTGCCCGCCGAAAGCGCCGAAAGCGAAACGTCGAAATGCGCAGCCGGGATGGTCAGGTTGAGGACGAGATCGATCTCGGGATCGGCCAGCATGGCGTCGACGCCGAGCGCGCGGATGCCATATTCCTTCGCCCGCAGCGCCGCCATGTCGGCCGAGATGTCTGCGCAGGCGCGCAGCTCGATGCTGCCGAAGAGGGCGGCATTGCGCAGGTAGGTCATCGAGATGTTGCCGCATCCGACGACGCCGATCCCAAGCTTCGTCTTCGATCGTCCGTGCATTTTCTGTGTCATTCCTCCGATGCGGCCACGCTCTGCCGGATCCATTGCGCCGGCAACGGATCACTCCCCGCAAGCCGCTATACAACATTTTGAATATTGACGCGCGTAAAATTTTTATAGACCATGCGAAACCCAGGGGCGCCAAGGAAACCCAGGGCGGCGTCAAGGAATGAACAACATGACGAAGACGAAGCTCAAGGTCGGCTGCCAGACCTTCACCTGGGAAATGCTCGGCAAGGCCTGGACCGGCGGCCCCAACGATCTCCTGAAGGCGATCGCCGATGGCGGCTATGCCGGCATCGAGATCACCGACACGATGATCGGCCGCTATGCAGGCAAGCCGACGGAGTTCGCCGCGGCGCTTGGAGCATCCGGCCTGACGCTGGTCTCCTTCGCCTTCGGTTCGAAAAGCGGCTTCACGCTGAAGGACGAGATCGGCGCCGATCTCGAAACCGCGAGGCGCTGGATCGATTTCGCTGCCGCGTTCCCAGGTGCGCTTGTCTCGATGGGCTCGGCGACCGTCGTCTCCAACGGCTCGCGCGACGACGAATTCGCTATCGCCGCGGAGGTCTACAACAGGGCCGGCGAGCTCGGGCGCAAGGCCGGCGTCCAGGTCGCAGTGCATCCGAGTTCGCACCACAACACGCTGCTGTTCGACCGCGCCGACTACGACGCGATCTTTGCCTTGCTCGAACCCGACCTGGTCGGCTGGGTGCCCGATACCGGCCACATATTGCGCGGCCACAAGGACATGGCCGATACGCTTACCACCTACCGCGACCGCATCCGCTACATCCATCTGAAGGACGTCGACGCCAAGGGCGATTGGGCGATGCTGGGTAAAGGCGTCTGCGACACCCGTGAAGTGATCGAGATCGTCGGTAGGGCGCCGCGCTTCAACGGCTGGCTGGTGCTTGAGGAAGAATCCGACACGGCCGCCGCCGATCCTGCCGGCGCGGTCAAGACCAACCGCCAGACGATGCGCGGCTACGGAGCCTGAGACGATGATCAGGAAACAGGACAGGCGCCTCAGGGTCGGCGTGCTCGGCTGCGGCCCCATCGCGCAGTTCGCGCATCTGGAATCCTGCGTCAAGGCAGGCAATGCCGACCTCTACGCCATCTGCGACGCCGCACCCGACCTGCTCGCCCGCATGGGCGTCAGCTATGAGCCGCGGAAGATGTATGCCGACTATGACGAGATGCTCGCCGATCCGGAGCTGGAAGCGGTCATCGTCGCCACCTCGGACGCCTATCACGTGCCGATGTCGATCAAGGCGCTCGACGCCGGCAAGCATGTGCTGTGCGAAAAGCCGATCGGAACTTCGGTCGAGGAAGGCGAGGCGCTGGCGGCGGCGGTGAAACGCTCCGGCAGGATCCTGCAGGTCGGCCACATGAAACGCTTCGATCCGGCGCTGGAGGCGGCGCGCGACTTCGTCCGCGACGAAATGGGCGAGGTGCTGGCGCTGAAGGCCTGGTATTGCGATTCCACCCACCGCTACACCAACACGGATGCGGTGCAGCCGCTGCCTGTCACCAGCAAGCTGGCGAAGAAACCGTCCGGCAATCCGAAGGCGGATCTCCGGCAGTATTTCATGCTGGCGCACGGCTCGCATCTCGTCGATACGGCCCGCTTCCTCTGCGGCGAGATCACGGCCGTACGCGCCCGTCTCAACGAACGCTTCGGCGCCTATTGCTGGTTCGTCGAGACCGAGTTCGCCAGCGGCGCGCTCGGCCATCTCGATCTCACCGTCGCCGTACGCATGGACTGGCACGAGGGTTTCCAGCTCTATGGCGAGAACGGCTCCGTCATCGCCAAGACGTTCAATCCCTGGTACTTCCGCGCCAGCGAGGTCGATATCTTCCATGAGAAGGACGCGACCTCGCGAAAACCGCTCGGCGCCGACGGCCATTTCTTCCGCCGCCAACTGGAAGGTCTCGCCGACACGGTGCTGAACGGCGCGCCGATGCGCGGTGCCAATGTCGAGGACGGCATTGCCTCGATCCGCGCCATGGTCGCCATTGCCCGCTCCGTCGAGACCGGCGAACGGATTGAGCTCGCTTCAGTCTCGGGTGCGGTCTGATGCGTCTCGGCGTCTTCGCCAAGACCTTTGCGGGCACCGAGCCGGCTGTTGTGCTGGCGGCCGTGCGGCAGGCGGGCTATGAGACGACGCAATTCAATCTCGCTTGCGCCGGCCTGCCGTCGATGCCCGATGCGGTGCCTGACGCAGCCATTCCGGCCATCCGCGCCGCCGCCCGATCAACAAGCGTATCGCTCGCCGCCCTGTCGGGCACCTACAACATGGCGCATCCAGACAAGGCGGTGCGCGATGATGGTCTTCGCCGCCTTGCCGTCGTCATCGATACAGCCGCCGCCCTCGACATTCCGCTGGTCACGCTCTGCACCGGCTCGCGCAATGCAGCCGACCAATGGGCCTATCATCCCGACAACGCCACACCGGCCGCCTGGTCCGACATGGCCACTGAGATGGAAAAGGCGCTGGCGCTGGCCGAAGGGGCAGGCGTCGATCTCGGCATCGAGCCCGAACAGGCCAACATCGTCACCTCGGCGAAGGATGCCACCCGCTTGATCGCCGACATGGGCTCGAAGCATCTGAAGATCGTGCTCGATCCTGCGAACCTGTTCGAACATGCGACGCCGGAGGAGGCGCGCGCCATCGTTGCGGCGGCGATCGACGAGGCCGCCGGCCATATAGCCATGGCGCATGCCAAGGACAGGCATGGCGACGGCCGCTTCGCCACAACAGGGGAGGGCATTGTCGATTTTCCGGATTTCGTCGCGCGGCTGAACGCTGTGAAATTCGATGGCCCGCTTGTCACGCACGGATTGTCGGCCGACGAAGCTCCCGCCGTCGCCGCGTTTCTGCGCGGGCTGCTCCGATGAGCGTCGCACCGACAATGATGCTTCGCGACGATGCTGCGCTTCGTGTCTTCGACACGGAGCAAGGTAGGCTTTCCGTCGTCTTCCAGCACGGTCTCGGCGGTGACGCCGCCCAGGTGGCGCAGAATTTTTCCGACAGCCCGTCGCGACGCCGGCTCACCGTCGAATGCCGGGCCCAAGGCGGCTCCGGTGCCGGCCACAAGCGCCCCTTTTCGATCGCCATGTTCGCCGACGACGTGCTGGCCGCCGCCGATGCGGCCGGCATCGAACGCTTCGTCGCCGGCGGCATCTCGATGGGTGCGGCGATCGCGCTGCGCCTGGCCGTCCGGCATCCCGAGCGCGTCACCGGCCTGGTGCTGGTCCGGCCTGCCTGGGCCTTCGACGCGGCCCCTGAAAACATGCGTCCCTATGCGGAAGTGGCCGAGCTCATCCGAAACCGTCCGCCGAACGAGGCGCGCGCCATCTTTGCCGCTTCGGCCACGGCGGCCCGGTTCCGCGCCGAGGCACCCGACAATCTAGCGTCCTTGCTCGGTTTCTTCGAACGCGACAATGCAGCGGACTTCGCCGAAATGATGCGGGCAATCGCCGGCGATGGGCCCGGCGTTTCGCGGGCCGCAGCCTCTGCGCTCTCAATCCCCACACTCGTCGTCGGAAGCGGCGTCGATCTCGTCCATCCCTTGGCGACCGCGCGCGAACTGGCGAAGACAATCCTCAACGCGATCTTCACCGAGGTGACACCGAAGGCCACCGACAAGGATCGCCACTTCGCCGAAATCCGTGCCGCGATCGGCGGCTTTCTCGATAAAAATTTCAACAACCAGGACCAGTCATGATCTCGAAACCCCTTTCAGGCCCGGCCGCTATCGCCGCATTGCCGCGCGATCGTCTGATCGCTGAATTCTCGTCTTGGTCTGCCAATCTCGCCAATTTCGAGAGCGACTTGAAGCGCATCGAACCCTATGTCGACCTTCACCACATCGATGTCGCTGACGGCCACTTCGCGCCGTCCTTCCTGTTCTTCCCCGATCTGGTCGCTCGCATCGCCAAGCTGACGGCCAAGCCCATCCATGTCCATCTGATGGTCGACGGGACAATCGTCGAGGAACAGACGCGCCAATTCATCGAGGCCGGGGCCGACATGATCAGCGTCCATGCCGAGAACGGCGAGGCGGGTCTGCGCGCGGTTCGGCTGGCACGGCAACTCGGCGCCGGGGCCGGCGTCGTGCTGCGGCTGGAAACGCCGATCGAAGCGGTGGGGCCCTTTGTGTCCGAAGTCGCGTTCGTCACGCTTCTGGGAACCGCGATCGGCGTCAAGGGGCAAGGCCTTTCGGAGAAAGCCTGCGACAGGTTGGTTGAGGCCCGCGCCATCCTGCGCAAGACCGGCCGCGAGGCGGACGTGGTTCTTGCCGCCGACGGCGGCATCCGCCACGAGACGGTGCCGCTGCTGCGTGCCGCGGGCGCCGAGACCGTCGTTCTTGGTTCGCTCGCCTTCGGTGACAAGGATCTGGCCGGCCGCATCGGCTGGCTGCACGGGCTGAAAGTCGCGGCATGAGCAACGAGGCCGCTCTCGCGATCGATCTTGGCGGCACCGAGCTTCGTGCCGCCCTGGTCGACCATGATGGCAAGATACTGGCATTCGCGGCGGTGCCGACACAGGCGCAGGCCGGTCCCCAAGTGGTGATCGGCCAGATCGAGGCTCTCGCCGCGACCATCCATGCCGAGGCGCCGGCCCTCGCCATCCTCGGTGTCGGCGTCGGTGCGCCGGGACCGCTCGATCCGCTGGCCGGCATCGCCGTCGGGCCGCCGACGCTCGCCGGCTGGCTGGACGTGCCGCTGGCCGACATCCTCGAGCGGCGGCTCGGCTTGCCGGTGCGGCTGGAGAACGACGCCAATGCCGCGGCACTTGGCGAGTGGCGCTTCGGCGCCGGCCACGGTGCCCGTTCGCTTGTCTTCGTCACCGTCTCGACCGGCATTGGCGGCGGCGTCGTCGCCGACGGGCGCATCCTGCACGGCCGCCGCGGCCTTGCCGCCGAGATCGGCCATATGACCATCACCGATGGAGGCGAGCGCTGCATGTGCGGTGTCGTCGGCTGTTTCGAGGCCATCGCTTCGGGCACCGCGCTCGGCCGCCGCGCCAATGCCGCGACGTCGGCCTTCGACGGCTCGACGCTGCGCCGCCTCTCGGCCAACGGCGAGGTGACGGGCCGCCATGTCGTCGATGCGGCGCGGCTGCAGGACGATCTCGCCCTGGCCCTGCTCGAGGAGGAAGCGCGCTGGCTCGGCGTCGGCTTCACTAACCTCCTGCATCTCTATTCGCCCGACGTGCTGGTCGTCGGCGGCGGCATCGCCAATGGCCTCGATCTGATGGCTCCGGCAATAGAGGCGACCATCCGCCAGCGCGCCATGCGCGCCTATCGCGACGTGCCGGTGGTTCAGGCCCAGCTCGGCCGCCACGCCGGGCTGATCGGCGCGGCGAGCCTTGTCCTGTTCGACGACGGCACAGCCCGCGTGCCTGTCGAAGGGCCAAGCAGATATCCCGGACACGAGGGCGGACACTGATGGCCGAGCTCAAGCTGCGCGGCGTGCGCGTCCTGCTGCCTCACACGGTGAGCACACGAAAAACGGCCGGAGGCGGCGATGCCTCCGGCCATTTGCTATCGCTGTGCGGCCGTTGTGATTACTCGGCTGGAACGATGTCCGCCGGCAGGCTGTCGTCGGCCGTTCCCGCCAGCGCCCTGGCCAGCTTGGCCTCGTCGAGCTCGCCTTCCCAGCGCGCCACCACCAGCGTCGCCACCGCATTGCCGACGAAGTTGGTCAGCGCCCGGCATTCCGACATGAAGCGATCGACGCCGAGGATCAGCGCCATGCCGGCGACAGGCACAGCCGGCACCACCGAAAGCGTGGCGGCAAGGGTGATGAAGCCGGCGCCGGTGATGCCGGCCGCCCCCTTGGAGGAAAGCATCGCCACCAGGAGCAGCAGGATCTGGTCGCCGAAGGAGAGGTGGATGTTCGTCGCCTGCGCGATGAACAGCGCGGCCAGCGTCATGTAGATGTTGGTGCCGTCGAGGTTGAAGGAATAGCCGGTCGGGATGACCAGCCCGACCACCGAGCGCTTCGCGCCGGCCTTCTCCATTTTCTCCATCAGCGAGGGCAGTGCCGCTTCCGAAGACGAGGTGCCCAGCACCAGAAGCAGCTCCTCCTTGATGTAGCGGATCAGCGACAGGATGGAGAAGCCGTTGTAGCGGCAGACGGCGCCCAGCACGATGAACACGAACAGAAAAGCGGTCATGTAGAAGGTGCCGACCAGCATGGCGAGGTTGATGACCGAGCCGATGCCGTATTTGCCGATGGTGAAGGCCATGGCACCGAAGGCGCCGATCGGGGCTGCCTTCATCAGCACGCTGACCAGCTTGAACATCGGCGCCATCAGCGCCTGCAGGAAATTGAGCACCGGCGCGCCCTTGTCGCCGACCAGGGCCAGCGCGATGCCGAACAGCACCGAAAAGAACAGCACCTGCAATATGTCGCCGTCGGCGAAGGCGCCGACGATGGTCGTCGGGATGATGTTCATCAGGAAGCCGGTGACCGACTGGTCGTGCGCCTTGGCGGCGTAGCTGTTGACGGTCGCGGCGTCGAGCGTCGCCGGGTCGATGTTGAAGCCGGCCCCGGGCTGCACGACATTGGCCACGATCAGGCCGATGATGAGCGCCAGTGTCGAGAAGGTGAGGAAGTAGAGCATCGCCTTGCCGGCGACGCGGCCTACCTTCTGCAGGTCGCTCATGCCGGCGATGCCGGTGGCGACCGTCAGGAAGATAACCGGGGCGATGATCATCTTGACCAGCTTGATGAAGGCGTCGCCAAGCGGCTTCATGCTCTCGCCGAGCGACGGATAGAAATGGCCGAGCAGGATACCGACGGTGATCGCCACCAGCACCTGCACGTAGAGTTGGGCGTAAAGCGGCTTGCGCTGCGCGGCGGGCGCGCGTGATTGGTCTGCCATGTGCATCTGCTATCTCCCTGGCCGGAGGGAACGGCACGCGCCGCCCCGCAAGACTTCTCCCATCGCGGCGCTCCGGTCGCTCGCCGCTGTCGAGAGTTTTGCAAGCGCCGTGCCAGATCGAGAAAAGGCCGGAACCCTGGATTTCCGGCGGTTTTGTCCCCGTTTCAATGGAGGCCTGTGCGGATTTCCGCACTCACCCTTGTTTGCCTGGGCGGAGTTTCGCATTACAGTGGCTGCTGAACAGCGAACGGTGGAGAGGGCAGACGCCGCAGGCAGACATCGATAGCGCATCCCCGGAATTCGCCGGCCGCGACCTGCTGCGTGAAGCGATGGCCAGGCTGCGTGACGGCCGCTGGCTCATTCTCCTGATCGGCCTGGCAATGCTGGCGGGAGCGGTCGCGATTGCCGGGCGCCTTGCCGCCAACCAGGCTGCCGGCGATCTCCGCGACGGAGCACTGGCAGCCTTGCCGCTGGCGGCGGGCACCTTGACCGGCGAAATCGAAAAGCAGCGTCTCGTTCCCTTGGTGCTGGCACGCGACGATGCCGTGCGCGACGCGTTGCGCCGGGCCGGCAAAACGCAAGAGACAGCGCTCGACGACAAGCTCCGCGCCATTGCCGCCGACGCCTCGGCATCCGCCATCTATGTCATCGACACGGCAGGCATCGCGATATCGGCCAGCAACGCCGGCGAGCCGGGCAGCTTCGTCGGCATCGACTACAATTTCCGCCACTATTTCACCGACGCCATGACCAAGGGCGCCGCCAGCCAGTATGGCCTCGGCACGATCAGCGGCAGGCCGGGACTTTATCTCGCCAGCCGCGTCGATGACGGCAAGACGCCGCTCGGCGTCGCCGTACTGAAGGTCGAACTCGACGGCGTCGAAGCCAATTGGCGCTCCAGCGGCTTTGTCGTATTTGTCACCGACGAGCGCGGTGTCGTGCTGGCGACCAGCTGGCCCGAGTGGCGGTTCCACGCGCTTGCGCCGCTCTCGGCCGCGGATGCCGCGACAGCTCACGCGCAGCTTCAACTTGCCGAAACCGGCTTCGAACCGCTGCCGATACGACGCGGTGCCGGTGACGGCCTGGCGACAATCGACAATGCCGGAAAATCGCGCCAGTTCGTCGAAGTGGCGCAGGACCTGCCCGGCGCCGTTCCCGGTTGGCGTCTGTGGCTGCTCACGCCTGCCGATGCCGCTTTGACGTCGGCAGCCAACACGGCACGCCTGACCACGCTGCTGGCGCTGCTGTTCACGGGTTTACTTGCCTACGTGCTTCTCAGGCGCCGCCGTGCGCGCCGCGTGAGGCAGGAAGCGCTGGCGCGCATGAATGCTGAACTGGAGAGCAGGGTAAGCACGCGAACGGCGGAACTGACCCGCTCCAACACCGCCCTTGCCGGCGAGATCGCCGAGCGCGAAAACGCCGAGGCCAAGGTCCGCCGACTGCGCGACGACCTCGCCCAGGCCAACCGGCTTTCCATCCTCGGCCAGATCGCCGCCGGCGTCGCGCATGAGATCAACCAGCCGGTGGCGGCGATACGCACCTACGCCGAGAATGCCGGCCGCTTCCTGCATGGCGACAAAGTCGAATCCGTCTCGGGCAACCTGACATCGATCGTGTCGATGACCGAGCGCATCGGCGCCATCACCAGCACGCTGCGCACCTTCGCACGGCGGCCAGGCGTCGCCGCCTCGCCATTGCCCGTGCGCGAAGCGATCGACGGCGCGCTGTCGCTCCTGTCCGGCCGCATCCGCGATTCCGGCGTGACCGTCGTCAAGCCGCGCGGCACCGCCTCGCCGACGGTCATGGCCAGCCGAATCCGGCTGGAGCAGATCCTGGTCAATCTCTTGCAGAATGCGCTGGATGCCCTGAAGGACCGGCCCGATCCGCGCATCGAGATCGAGCTTGCCGAGCGCGACGACAGGGTGCTGGTTTCGGTGCGCGACAATGGACCTGGCCTCGGGCCGGAAGCGGCCGGCAATTTGTTCATGCCGTTCCAGACCACCAAGGAAAAGGGGCTTGGCCTCGGTCTGGTGATCTCGCAGGAGATCGCCCAGGAACTGGGCGGCACGCTGCGCCTCGATCCGGGCAGCACGAAAGGCGCATCCTTCACCATAGATCTGAGGCGAATTGAATGACTGAGGGATCAGGGCTGGTCGCGCTCGTCGAAGACGACGCGGATCTGCTTCACGCCACCACGCAATTGCTCGAGCTTGCCGGCTTCGGCGTGATCGCGTTCAAGGCCGCGGAGGCAGCGCTTGCCGCCGTCGACCGGGATTTCCAGGGCGTGGTTGTCAGCGATATCCGCATGCCCGGCATGAACGGCTTGCAGCTGTTCGATCGCATCAGGGCGATCGACATCGACATACCGGTGATCCTGGTCACCGGGCATGGCGATGTCGATCTCGCGGTGGCGGCGCTCAAGGACGGCGTCTACGATTTCATCCCGAAACCCTATGCGGGCGAGCGCCTTGTCGAGGCACTGAAGCGGGCAAGCGAAAAGCGGCGGCTGGTGATGGAGAACCGGCGGCTGCACGAGGCCGCCGCACAGGCCGCCGACGGCCTGCCGCTGATCGGCGAGGCGCCCGCCATCCGCCGCCTGCGCGAGACCTTGCGTCAGATCGCCGACATGGATGTCGACGTGCTGGTGGAAGGGGAGACCGGCACCGGCAAGGAGGTGGTGGCGGATCTCCTGCACCGATGGGGCCGGCGCCGCGCAAAGCCTTTCGTGGCGCTGAATTGCGGCGCTCTGCCGGAGACCGTCATCGAGAGCGAGCTGTTCGGCCACGAGCCGGGCGCGTTCACCGGGGCGCAGCGGCGGCGAATCGGTCGCATCGAGCATTCGAGCGGCGGCACGCTGTTCCTCGACGAAATCGAATCCATGCCGCCGCCGCTACAGGTCAAGCTGCTGCGGGTGCTGGAAACGCGCAGCCTCACCCCGCTCGGCTCCAACGAAACGCGCCGCCTCGATCTGCGGGTCGTCGCGGCAACGAAGGTCGATCTGGGTCGGCCGGACCAGCGCGGCGATTTCCGCGAGGATCTCTATTTCCGCCTCAACGTCGTGACGCTGCGCATCCCGCCGCTGCGCGAGCGGCGCGGCGACATCCCGATGCTGTTCGGGCATTTCCTGGGCAAGGCCTCGCAGCGTTTCGGCCGCCCGGTCGCGGCGGTGAATGCCGCGGTGAGCGACCATCTCCAGTCGCATGACTGGCCGGGCAATGTGCGCGAGCTCGCGCATTTTGCCGACCGCGTCGCGCTCGGCCTCGGGCCCGACGAGGAGGCCAGGGCAACGTCCGCGCGCTTGCCGGAGCCCTCAGCGGCGCTGCCCGGACGGGTCGGCCGCTACGAGGCGCAACTCATCCGGGAAGCCTTGCGCGATCATGCCGGCGACGTGCGCGGGGCCATCGACGCACTCGGCGTGCCGCGCAAGACCTTCTACGACAAGCTGAAGCGCTACGGCATTTCCGCCTCCGAATTCCGCAATGGTGGCGACCCGGACCGGCACGCTGTTCGGGGACGGACATAGGCGTTGCGCAGGCGCTCCGGCCTTCGTAACTCTGTTCGTCTCCCGTTGCACATTTCGGATGAGCCATGATCACGACACTTGAAACGACGGCAACCCCCTTGCCCGAGGAGCTCGCCTTTCTCGGCGAGCGTTTGATGGCGTTCAACGACGGCGATGTCGGCGCTTCCGAAAGGAAGGCCCTTGCGGTGTTCGTGCGTGATGAGGCCGGCGCGATTGTCGCGGGCATTTCGGGCTACACCGCCTGGGGCTGGCTTTACGTGCAATGGCTGTGGGTCGACGAAAGGCTGCGCGGCCGGCACATGGCCGGCACGATGCTGGACGCGGCTGAGAAGGAGGCGATGGCGCGTGGCTGCCAGAACGCCTGGATCGACACCTTCAACCCCAACGCCGCCAGGGTCTATCAGCGCCAGGGCTATCAGCCCTTCGGAACACTCGCCGATTTCCCCGTCGGCCGCAGCCGCGTCTTCCTGCAGAAAAAACTGTCGGCGGGCTGATCAACCGGCCAGCCGTCCGCCGCGCATCGGCTGCGGCGCGCCCGTCGTGCTGGGAAAACTGATCGGCAGGCCGCGCAGCACGCGCACCGCCAAAAAGGCAAAACATTCTGCCTCCACCGCGTCGCCGCTCCAGCCGAGGCTTTCGGCCTGCACCACCTCGATACCGGCGCGGCTGGCGATCATTGCCATCATCGTCGGGTTGTGGCGACCGCCGCCGCTGACCACCAGTCTTTTCGGCCGGCTCGGCAGAAGGTCGAGTGCCTTGCCGACCGCGGCGGCGGTGAAGGCGGTCAAAAGCGCGGCGCCGTCCTCGGCGCTCAGGCCATCCGCCATGGTGGCGCCGAAGTCGAAACGGTCCAGCGATTTCGGATAGGGTTTGGTCAAATAGGGGTGTTGCAGCAGCTTGGCGAGCCGGGCTTCGTCGACCGTTCCCCCCCGGCCAAGCGCGCCGTCGCGGTCCATTTCGCCGAGCCCCTTTGACTTGATGAAGTCGTTGAGCGGCGCGTTGGCGGGGCCGGTGTCGAAGGCAACGACATTGTCGCCGCCGTCCCACCAGGTGATGTTGGCGACGCCGCCCAGGTTGAGCACGGCTACCTCGCCGCTGGCGCCGGCGCTGCGCATCAGCGCGGTGTGATAGGCGGCCGCCAACGGCGCGCCCTGTCCTCCGGCGCGCATGTCGGCAGAGCGGAAATCATAGGCGACCTTGGTGCCGAGGATCGCATGCATCAACTCGCCGTCGCCGAGCTGCCGGGTCTGGCCGAGCCGGCCGATTTGCGGCGCGCGATGCAGCACGGTCTGGCCGTGGAAGCCGACGACGCCGATGTCAGCCATCGTCATCCCATAACCTTCGACGAGCTCCCCGACCGCCGCCGATTGCGCGCGCGTCAGCGCCTCCTCGGCGTCGCGGAAGATCGCCGGCTCCGGTCCGGTGAAATTCCAGGCTCGCGCCTGCTTCAGCGTCTCTTCCAGCAGCGAGCGGATCGACGGGGGGTAGGGCATCAGCCGGTAGGTGCCGAAATCGTCGATGCGCTCGCCATCGGTCTTGATCAGGGCGACATCGATGTTGCCGTCCAGCACGGTGCCGGTCATCAGGCCGACGGCCCAGATGGATTCCATTATCGAACTCCATTGATGAGATCGCCGACCGCTTGGCGAAGCGCGACGATTCCGCTGTCGAAGTGACGTGTCGGATGGATCCGGTTGGTAAGCAAGGTCCAGGCCTTGCCTCTGTCGAAGTCGATCCACAGCCCCGTGCCGGTAAAGCCGGTATGGCCTATCGTTCCGGGGCCGCACAAAGCGCCGCCGGACCAGCCGTCATAGGGACGCTCCCAGCCATGGGTGCGGGTGGCGGACAAGGGCGTGCGCATCGGCGCGATCGACCGTTCGGATGCGCCGGTCAGCAGCCCTTGGGCGAAATCGAGCACCGAGGCCGCCGTGCCGAACAGGCCGGCATGGCCGGCCCCTTGCAGCGCCGCGCAATTGTCGTCGTGAACCTCGCCGGACAGAACCCGATGGCGCCAGGTGCAGTCTTCTGTTGCAGCGGCGAGATCTGGCTCGGCGGACCACGCAAAGCCCGGACCGGGCTCCATGTCGCGGATGGTTTTGCCCGACAGCCGCTCGAGCGCAAAACCGAGCAGGATGAAATTGATGTCGGAATAGACCGGATCGCGGGCCCGCCATTCCCGTTGCAGGATGAAGGCGCGCAGCAAGTCGGGGTCGCGCCCGTAAGTGTAGATCGGTTCGACGGCCGGGAAGGGCGTCTGGTGCCCGAGGCACTGGCGAAACGTCACCTTCCGCTCCCAGGCACTCGCGTCATATTGGCGAAGGTCCGGCAGCACCGAGACGAGTGGTGCGTCGAGATCGATGGCACCGTCCTGAGCCAGCGCCAGAATGCGCGGCGTGGTGAAGATCACCTTGGTCAGGGATGCCAGGTCGAACCAGGTCTCCTCACGCATCGGTCGCTGCTTAGGCACGAGTTGGGCTGAGCCGATCGCCCTGGTGATGCGGTCGCCATTCCTGTCAACGATGCCGAGCACGCCACCGGGGATGCGCTTGGCGGCAACTGCCGCTGCGAGTGGTTGGAACGCGCGGTCGAAGATCTGGGCGAGGTTGGTCAATGCGGGCCTCCTGAAAGGCCGAGTTCCGTCACACCCCCCTCTGCCCGGCAGGACAGAGGGGGGTGCTGTCCCGCCGACCTAACCGAGCCCAGGGCACCATGCATCACCCTTCCACCCTCGCCATATGATCTACCCCAAATTCCTCCCATCTCGCCGGCGCCGGCTCAAACCCTTGCGGGCGCACCAGGGAAGGCACCTGGCGTGTGTCGACCTCGAAACGCTCATGCCGCCGGTCGATGGCCGGAACCGCTGATATGAGCTTCTTCGTGTAGGAATGTTTCGGCGCCGACAGCACCGAGGCCGCGTCTCCGATCTCGACGATCTGGCCGGCATAGATGACGGCGATGCGATGAGCGATCCGCTCGACGACAGCCATATCGTGCGAGATGAACAGATAGGCCAGCCCGAACTCGCGCTGCAGGTCGACCAGCAGCTCCAGCACCTTGGCCTGCACTGAAACATCGAGGGCGGAAACCGCTTCATCCAGAACGACGACCGACGGGTTGAGCATCAGCGCGCGGGCGATGCACAGCCTTTGCCGCTGGCCTCCGGAGAATTCGTGCGGATAGCGCTGCAAACTGTTCTGCGGCAGGCCGACGCGCTCCAGCAGGCTCGCCATCCTGGCTCGCGTTTCGGCGTCCGCCCGGCCGCCATTGGCGATCACCGGCTCCGCCAGGATGCTCTCGATGCTCAGCCGCGGGTTGAGCGAAGCGTAGGGATTCTGGAAAACCATCTGCACGGGCTTGGCGCCGTGCTTTGCCGAGGCCGTCCGGGCGCCGACCGAGAAGCTGCCGCGCGTCGAGCGCACCAGCCCAAGGACTGCTTTCGCGGTGGTTGATTTGCCCGAGCCACTCTCGCCGACAATGGCCAATGTCTCTCCCGGCATCAGGTCGAAGTCGACACCGTCCACGGCGTGCACCGCGCCGCTGGCATGGCTGAAGAAACTGCTCTTGAGCGGAAACCGCACCACGAGGCCGTTGACCTCAAGGGCCGGGTCCGTCCTTGCGTTCTTGTCGCGCTGCCCGTCCGTGCGTGTCGAGCGGCCGTGGGCGAAATGCGGCACATCCTGCAACAGATGCTGCGTGTAGGCGTGCTGCGGCCTGTCGAGGACCTGGTTCAGTTCGCCCTGTTCCACGGCCTGCCCGTTCTGCATCACCATCACAGTGTCGGCGATCCCGGCGACAAGGCCGATGTCGTGGGTGATGAAGATCATCGACATGCCGCTTTCCTGCTTGAGCTCCGCAAGCAGCGCCATGATCTGCGCCTGTACCGTCACATCGAGCGCCGTGGTCGGTTCGTCGGCGATCAGCAGACGCGGATTGCAGGCGAGCGCAATGGCGATCATTACCCTTTGCAGCATGCCGCCCGACAGCTGGTTGGGCGTGTATTTTAGCCGCCTTGCCGCATCGGGGATGCGCACCCGGTCGAGCGCGTCCTTGGCCGCCGCCGTGGCCTGCCGGCCGGTCAGGCCGCGATGCAGCCGGAACGATTCCTCGATCTGGGTGCCGATCGTCAGCACAGGATTGAGCGAGGTCATGGGCTCCTGGAAGATCATGCCGATCTCTGCGCCGCGAATCCCGGTCAGTTGCGGCTCGGTCGCGGTCGTCAGGTCGAAGAGACTACCGTCGGCCCGTTTCAGCGTCATGGCGCCGCCGGTGATGCGGCCGCCGCCGAAATCGATGAGACGGTTGATCGACAGTGCGGTGACGGACTTGCCCGAGCCGCTTTCGCCGACAATGGCCAGCGTTTCGCCGTCGGCGAGATCGAAGCTGACGCCGCGCACCACCTCATTGGCTCTCGGGTCGCGGCCGAAGCCGACGCCCAGGTTGCGGACCGACAGAAGCGGGATCATGCGAGCGCTCTCCGCATCTTCGGATCGAGGATGTCGCGCAAGGCGTCGCCCAAGAGGTTGAAGCCCAGAATACTGATCATGATCGCCAGGCCCGGGAAGATCATCAGCCATGGGGCGGTTTCCATCAGATTGCGGCTGTCGCTCAGCATCAGGCCGAGCGAGGCGGCCGGTGGCTGCGTGCCGAGACCGAGGAAGCTGAGGCCAGCCTCGGTCAGCAATGCCCAGGCGAGCGCCAGCGTCACCTGGACGGTCAAGGGCGCGATCAGATTGAGCAGCAGGTGCCGCGTGATGATGTAGCTGGAGCTGCTGCCGAAGGTGCGCGCGGCGTCGACGAATTCGCGCGCCTTGAGCGACAAAGCAGGGCCGCGCACCACGCGTGTGAAGATCGGCGTATAGACGATGCCGATGGCGACCACGCTGGTCCATGTGCCCGGTCCGGCAACGGTGACGATCAGCAGCGCCAGAAGAATGGCAGGAAAAGCCAGCAGCACATCCATGATCCGCATCAGCACGCCGTCC
Organism: Mesorhizobium sp. B1-1-1; assembly: GCF_006442955.1. NCBI lineage: Bacteria > Pseudomonadati > Pseudomonadota > Alphaproteobacteria > Hyphomicrobiales > Phyllobacteriaceae > Mesorhizobium > Mesorhizobium sp. B1-1-1. Next base: position 324,956 of record NZ_VFWW01000007.1, on the reverse strand, counting down.
CAGCGACGCCCGAGCCAGGCGGCGGCGAGCCCCAGCACGGTGCCGGCAAGCGCGGCGAAGGCGACCGAAAGAAAGGCAACGGTGAAGGACTGGCCGACGCCCGCCATCAGCCGGCTCGCCACGTCGCGGCCGAACAGGTCGGTGCCCATCCAGTAGGCGGCACTGGGCGCATGCAGCCGGTCGACCCGGTATTGCGTGATCGGATTGTGCGGGGTCAGTCCCAACAGGCCGAGGATGGCGACCAGGAGATAGACGCCGACGATCACGCCGCCGACACGGCCGCTGCCGTGCCCGAAGATGGCGCGCAGCATGCGCATCACTGCTCGCCCAGCCGGATGCGCGGATCGAGCGCGACATAGGCGAGGTCGACCAGGAGATTGACGATCATGAAGTTGAAGGCGATGAACAGCACGCTGCCCTGCACCAGCGCGTAGTCGCGCTGGAGGATGGCGTCGAGCACCATGCGGCCGAGGCCGGGCAGGGCATAGATCTGCTCGACGATGACCGCGCCGCCCAGGAGATAGCCGAACTCGATGCCGCTCAGCGTCACTACGGGGATCAGCGCGTTGGGGAGCGCATGTCGCCAGATGACGCTGCGCGCCGAGGCGCCCTTGCTGCGGGCGGTGCGCACATAGTCGTCGCTCAACACGTCGAGCATGGCCGAGCGCGAGATGCGGGTGACCGAGGCGGCGAAGGCGAAGCCGAGCGTGATGGCAGGCAGGATCAGCTGGCTGAGATTACGCAAGGGATCCTGCCGGAGCGGCGCGAATTCGCCCATGGCCGGCAGCACGCCGAAGCCGGCCGACAGCGCGTAGATGATCAAAAGGCCGAGCACGAAGCTCGGCGTCGACTGGCCGATCATAGCGACGACGCGCACACCGAGGTCGGACAGTTTCTCGCTATGCGTGGCGGCGTAGATGCCCGCCGGCATGCCGGCGGCGAGTGCGATGATCATCGACAGCACGGCCAGTTCCAGCGTCAGCGGGAAGCGCTCGAGGATGACGTCCAATACCGGCCTACCATAGGTGACGGAGATGCCGAAATTGCCGTGCAGGATGCCGCCGATCCAGCGCCAGTACTGGACGAACCAGGGCTGGTCGATGCCGAAATAGGCGGCGAGCGCATCGCGCTGTGCCGGCGTCAGCAGGCCGGCTTCGGTGCCCAGCATCGCGGTGATCGAATCGCCCGGCACCATCCGGATCGCCACGAAGACCAGGATCGACACGCCAAGCAGGACGAGAGGAAACGCCGCAAGTCGTCGCATCAGATAATTCACGCGAAGAAGACCTCTCGTCTAGAGCATGATGCCGAAAAGTGTGAAGCGGTTTTCGGACGACATCATGCTTCTATCCCTTTGATCTAGAGGCGGATTCAGATTTCAGGTCGATTCAACCTGAAATCATCGGACTCTAGGGCCGGCGACGGCTACTGCTGGATGGTAACCTTGCTGAGGCTGAACAGCGTGCCCGTCGGCGTCGGCACGAACCCGGCAATGTTCTTCTGCTGGGCGGTATAGCTGTAGGACGTGTAGAGCCAGATCCAGGGCGAGACTTCGGCGAGGTGCTTCTCGAACTCGGTGAAGATCGCCTTGCGCTTGGCCGGATCGGTCTCGGCGCGGCCTTTCTGCATCAGGCTGTCCAGCGTGTCATCGATGTAGTTGGCCACCTTCTGCAGATTGCCTGACTTGGTCCAGTAGCGGTTGTACATGGTGTAGGGGTCGGCGCGGCCGCCATTGAGCGCGATCGCCATGTCGAAATCGCCCTTCAGCCAGGCGTCGACATAGACGTTGAGCTCCATCATCTTGATGTCGAGCTTGACGCCGATCTCGGCGAGCTGCGACTGGATGACCTGGGCTTCCGCCGCCGCCGTCGGCGGCTCGCCGGTGGCGCCGATCACGGTCGCCGAAAAGCCGTCGGCAAAGCCCGCTTCCGCCATCAGCTTCTTGGCCTTCTCGACATCGCGCTTGTAGCAGAAGAGCTGGCTTGGATCGGTCGCAAGTGCTGGGATGGTCAGCGGTCCGGTGACCTTGCCTTCACCGAGCGCGGCGGTGTCCAGAACCTCCTGCCGGTCGATGGCGCAGGAGATCGCCTGGCGCACCTTGAGTTCGGTCATCGGCTTGCGTGACGGATTGAGCTGCAGCACGTTATAGGCCAGCACCGGCGCGCGGTTCAGTTGCAGGCTAGCCTCCTTCGGCACCAGCGTGGCGACGAGCGGATCGTTGAGCAGCGCGAAATCGACCTGCTTGGTGCGCATGGCGGCGAGGATCGCCGCTTCATCGGGCAGCACGCTGATTTCGATACCGTCGACGCCGGTCGCGCCGCCGGCCCATTCCTTGTTGGCGCTCAAGACTTCCTTGGCGTTGGGGTCCCATTTGTCGAGCTTGAACGGGCCGGAGCCGACCGTTTTGGTGCCGATCGAGCCGGCCTTGATCTCGGCCGCCGGCACGATGGCCGCGTTGATGTCGCTCATCGCCGTCAGGATCGGCGCGTCGGGCTGCGATAAATGGAACACGACGGTTCCAACGTCCGGCGTGTCGATGCTGGCGATCGACACGAAGTTGGCGCGGGCGGCGGCGCCTGTCTTCTCGTCCAGGATGCGCTCGAACGATGCCTTGACGTCGGCCGGAGTCACGGCAGCGCCGTCCTGGAATTTCGCCTTGGGATCGAGCTTGAAGGTCAGCTCCTTGCCGTCCTTGGAGAATTCCCAGGAGGTGGCGATGGCCGGGACGATCTGCAGGCTGGCATCGACCCGCACCAGCGGCTCATAGATCAGCTCCAGGAGCCGCAGCGAGGAAAAGGCCGTCTGCTTGTGCGGATCAAGTCCCGTTGCGTCCTGCGACCAGGCCATGTGCAGCGTCGCCGCCTGCGTCGAGACCGTGGCGATGCCGAGCATGGCTGCCAGCGTGATGCCCGACAGCAGCTTTCTTGTGAGGTGAACCATTCTCGTCTCCCATCTTTGCTTGAACCCGATGCCCTTGCAGTTTCTGCGGACCGCTTCCAAGACACACGCGCTTTGGACTATCGGCCCAGTCTATGCGGCCTCGCGCCGTCTTGTGTAAAGCGGCTTCACGCCGTCTGGTCTCAAGCGCCTTCATGCGTCTCGTCGCTGATTGCCTTTCGCAGGAAACCCCTTGCCTTGGCGAGGGCTGCGCGCGCCTCCTCGACCTCAAGCCCGGTGATGGTCAGCAGGATCGCCAGCTTCACGTCGCTGCCGGTCCGGCCGAGCGCCTGGCGCGCCTGCGCCGCCGTGCAGCCTGTGGTCTGCATCACGATCCTGGTTGCCCTGGCGACCAGTTTCCTGTTGGACGGATTGAGGTCCACCATCAGGTTCTGGTAGCTCTTGCCGATGCGGATCATCGAGGCCGTGCTCAGCATGTTGAGCACCAGCTTCTGCGCCGTTCCGGATTTCAGCCGCGTTGAGCCGGTCAGCACCTCGGGACCGACGACAGGCGAGATGGCGATGTCGGCAATGCCCGCTATGGTCGATGCCGGATTGCAGGACAGGGCGACCGTCGTTGCTCCCACCTGCTTGGCATAGTTCAGCCCGCCGATCACATAGGGCGTGCGCCCACTGACCGCGATGCCGACCACCACGTCGTCCGGAGTGAGCTTGATGTCCTGCAAGGCCCTGGCGCCCCTCTTGGGATCATCCTCGGCGCCTTCGGTCGAGCGCACCAGCGCGTCGGGCCCGCCGGCGATCAGGCCGACGACCATGCCTTCCGGCACGCCGAAAGTGGGCGGACATTCCGAGGCATCGAGTACGCCGAGCCGGCCGCTGGTGCCTGCGCCCATATAGACGAGCCGAGCGCCTTTCTGGAAGGCGAGGACGATGCAGTCGACCGCGGCCGCGATGTCCGGCAGCACCTTTTCGACCGCTGCCGGGACCACCCGATCCTCGTCGTTGATCTTGCGCAGCACATCGATCGTCGGCAGCAGGTCGATGTCCATGGTCCGCGGATTCCGGCCTTCGGAAACCAGCCGGTCCAGCTCGGACATCAAACCTTGCTCGCTCATCCCAGTGCTTTCAAATCAGTGCTTTCAAAAATCAGGCCGCTCAGCCTGTTCGGAAGTGGTTCCTCTTTGGCTCCGGCACACGCGTATTTCGTTATGCTACCCCGTTTCGTTAACGTCTTAGAATTCAATATTCGTTCCGTCAACGGAAAGATGGAATAAATTATTCCTTCCGCGCTAATGCTTGCCGAGTGACCTGCGGGCAAGAATGATCGCCCCGGAAACCGCGTCGCCATCGGCGGCTTTCAGGCGCCGGCGAACGTCGGGTGCGAGCCATGGTTCGAGCGGACTGGCGAGCCCGCCCAGCAGGGCCACGCGCGGCGCGCCTTTTTCGAACAGAACCCGCACCAGCGTGTCGATCTGTTCGGCGGCCTTTTGCACGATGCGCCGCCCTGCCGGATCGCCTTGGTCGGCGTGGCGCATCACCATCGGCGCCAGGGCCGCATAGTCGGTGGCGCTGGCGCGGTCCATCCAGGCCACGGCTTGCATCGGGTCGTTCTCGAAACGCTGCATGACTTCCGCCAGCAGTGCCGTGCGCTCATGCCGGCCGTCATGGGCGCGCAACGCCAGCTGCACGGCCTTCAGCCCGAGATCGGCGCCGCTGCCTTCGTCGGAGATCGGAAAGCCATAGCCTCCGGCGCGCAGGTCGCGGCCCTCGACGAAGCCGAGGCCGATCGAACCGGTGCCGGCGACGACGATGGCGCCGTCCTGGCCGGAATGCGCGCCGAGGCAGGCGCCGACGCCGTCGCTGACGAAATCGATACTGGCAAAGGGATGCGCGATCGCCCGCAGCGCCTCCAGCGCGCCCTTGCGGCCGATCCCGGCAAGGCCGATGCCGGCGTGAATCCGGGCGCTTTCCGCCGCGCCGAACCCTGCCTCCTCGATCGCCGCGCCAAAGGCCTTGGCAACCGACGCCCAGGCCGCGTCGATGCCGAGCCGCGTCGACGCCGGACCCGAGAGGCCTTGTCCCAGCACGATCCCTTCGGCGTCCTCGATACGGGCGCGGCAGCCGGTCCCGCCGCCGTCGACGCCGAGAAAATAATCGGGGCGGCCGTTGTTCATGCGCTCAGCCGCTCGATGTCGGCGCCGCACAGACGCAGCTTGCGGTCCAGTTGCTCATAGCCACGGTCGAGATGATAGACCCGGTTGATGGTCGTCTCGCCCTCGGCGACCAAGGCCGCCAGCACCAGCGACACCGAGGCGCGCAAATCGGTGGCCATGACTTGCGCGCCATGCAGTTTCTCGCCGCCGCGCACCAGCGCGGTGGTGCCTTGCAGCTTGATGTTGGCGCCGAGCCGCATCAGTTCGGGAACATGCATGAAGCGGTTCTCGAAAATGGTTTCGCGCAGCAGCGACGCGCCCTGCGCGCAGCACATCAGCGCCATGAACTGCGCCTGGAGATCGGTCGGAAAGCCCGGATAGGGTTCCGTCGTGACGTCGGCGGCCTTGAGCGGCCGCTCGCGCGACACGATGAGCCCGCGGTCGCCCGGCCAGACGCCGACGCCGGTCGCCTCCAGCAGTTGCACCACGGAGGCCATGTGCTCGAGCCGGGCATGCGTCAGTTCCAGTTGCCCGCCGGTGATCGCCGCGGCGATGGCATAGGTGCCGGCCTCGATGCGGTCGGGAATGATGTCGTGCCTGGCCGCGCGCCAGTCCGTGTCGCCGGCGATCAGGATGCGATGCGTGCCGGCGCCTTCGACGCGCGCGCCCATCGCGTTGAGGCAAGCGGCGAGGTCGGCCACTTCGGGCTCGCGCGCCGCGTTGAGGATTTCGGTTTCGCCCTTGGCCGTGGCCGCCGCCATCATGGCGGTTTCCGTCGCCCCCACCGATGGCGAGCTCAGCACGATGCGCGTGCCGGTGAGCCCGTTTGGCGCCGAGGCGACGATCAGCCCGTTCTCGATGGCGATCCGGGCGCCCAGCGCCGCGAGTGCGGCGACATGCATGTCGACCGGCCGCGCGCCGATCGCGCAGCCGCCGGGCAGCGAAACCCGCGCATGGCCGAAACGGGCGAGCAGCGGCGCCAGCACCAGCACCGTCGCGCGCATCTTTCTGACGGTGTCGTAGGACGTCTCCCTGGAAACGGCGGCACTGGTGTCGATCATCGCGGCATGGGCCGATCGCGTCACCTCGGCGCCGTGCAGCCGCACCACGCCGAGCATGTTCTCGACATCGGTCACATCGGGCAGGTTGGTCAGTTCGAGCGGGTAGGGACTGAGCAGCGCCGCCGCGATCTGCGGCAGAGCGGCGTTCTTGGCGCCCGATATGGTGACCGCGCCTTGCAGTCTTTGCCCGCCGACGATGCGCAGTCTGTCCATGGCTGAAACCTTGTGCGCCGGGCCGCGTCCGGGCGCGGCGCTCTCGAAAGCTGTTCCCGAGCTCAATCCGGCCCGCTTGAGAATTAATTCCGCGTTCTTGGCTGTCAATCGAAATTGGAATAAATTATTCCTTGGCCGTGCGGCTGGACGCCAAAGCGCAAGGGGGATCATGTCCGTTCTGAACAGGATCAATGCCAAGCTCGACGGCATGGCGCCCGGCGATCGTGAGATCGGCCAGTACATCGTCGAAAATCCCGAGGAGATGCTGCGGCTGTCGACGGCTGCTCTTGCGGCTGAGATCGGGCGCAGCCAGTCGAGCGTCGTCAAATTCAGCCAGAAGCTCGGCTATGCCAGCTACCAGGAGCTCAAGCTCGCCGTCAGCGAAGCCAAGGCGCGGGAATGGCAGGTGCCGGCCGGTATGATCCACGGTTCGATCGAGGTCGGCGACGGCTACCAGGTCATCCTGAAGAAGCTGATCGGCAGCAAGCTTCTGTCGATGGAGCGGACCGTCGCCGCCAACAGCGAGCGGATCATCTCCAGGGCGCTGGAATTGCTGGATGGTGCGCGCCGCATACATCTGGCCGGCGTCGGCGCCTCCTCGCTGGTGGCGCGTGATTTCTCCTACAAGCTGATGAAGCTTGGCCGCAATGTGCTGCATGACAGCGACAGCCATATCCAGATGGCCAATGCCTCGACGCTCGGGCCTGACGATGTGCTGTTCGCGCTCTCCCATTCGGGCGCCAGCATCGAAACCTTGCGCATCGCCGAGCTCGCCCGCAAGCGCGGCGCCGTGGTGATCGCCGTCACCGGCCTGCACGACAACCCGCTGGGCCGCGTTGCCGATATCTGCCTCTACACCATCGCCGACGAGGAGCGTGCGCGCTCATCGTCCATCACCGCGCGCGATGCGCAGCTGACGCTGACCGACCTTCTGTTCATCCTCATGGTGCAGAAGCAGCCGGACGCCAATGACTACGTCCACAACAGTGAGGCGGCGGTCTCGGTGCTGAAGGCCGAACGGTCTTCCTGACATGCCCGGACCGCGTCAGCCCTGGCGCGGCACGCCCCTGGCAAGCAGGTAGACGAGATACGGCCCGCCAAGCAATGAGGCGAACAGGCCGACAGGCAGTTCGTACGGGAAAGCCGCCATGCGCGACAGCCAGTCCGATATGGTCATCAGCAAGGCGCCCAGAAGCATCGCCCCGGCAAGATGAATGCGTGCGCGCCAAAAGCCGAGGAGCCGGGCAAGGTGTGGCGCGATCAGGCCGACGAAGCTCAACGGGCCGACGATCAAAGCGGCCAGCGCGGTCAGGAGCGCGCTGACGACGACCAGCATCAGCCGCCCGCCGGCTACGGGCACGCCAAGTCCGCGCGCGCTGTCGGCCCCGAGCGGCAGGATGTCCAGCCAGCGCGCGGCAAGAAAAAGCGGCGGCGTCAGTGGCAACAGGCAGGCCAGTGCAACGGCTGCGTCCAGGGCGGTCGCCTGGCCGGTCGAACCGCTCAGCCAGCGCAACAGCATATAGGACTGTGCATTGCCCATCGCGATCGTCGCGGTGATCAGCGCGCTACACAGCGCGCTCATGGCAATGCCGGCAAGCAGCAATCGGTCGGCGCCGAACTTTGCCTTGGCGGCGATGGCCAGCATGGCGGCCAGTGCCGCCAGTGAGCCCGCGGCCGAGCCGGCGAGCTGCCAGCCAAGCCCGGCCGTTGCGCTGACCGTCAGCACGGCGGTCAGGCCGGCGCCCGCGCCGGTGCCGACGCCAAGCACTTCGGGGCTCGCCAGAGGGTTGCCGGTAACGCGCTGGATGACCACGCCCGCCGCCGCGAGCATCGCGCCGGCGGCCGCGGCCACGCCGACACGCGGCGCGCGCCAGGAGACGAGATCGGCCAGCAGGTCGCAGCCGGCGATCGACCACCCTGCCGGTCCACGCCCGACGACGAGAGCCAAGGCGGCGGCGGCAAATGTGAGCGCAAGCAGGACGAAGATGATGAGCCATGGCCGGCGAGCCTTGCGCGGTGCCGCGCCATTGGAACCGAGATGCGGCCATTCGAACATGCGCAGCCTCGGCAACAGCCACAGCAGCAGTGGGCCGCCCAGAAGCGCGGTTCCCGCGCCGGTCGGAATGCGCTCGCCGCCGGCTCCGGCGGCGAGCTGGACCAGCCCGTCCGTCAGCCACAGCAGTACTGCGCCGATCAGCGGCGCGGCGACCAGCTTCTGCCGCAGGGTGCGCGCGCCCGAAAGCGTGGCGAGCGCCGGCGCGGCAAGGCCGACGAAACCGATGACGCCGATCTGCGCCGCGACAGTCGTTGCCATCCACACCGCAAGCGCGATGATGAGAAAGCGGCTGGTGTGGCGGGCAACGCCAAGGCCGCGAGCCGAGGCGTCGTCGAGGCCAAGGATGGTCAGCGGCCGCAGCAGCATCAGCGCCGCGGCGGCGCCGGCCGCCAGCCTGATCGTCAGCGCGATGGCCGGTCGCCAATCCTGCTGCACCAGCGACCCGCCGCCCCAGATGAACAGCGAGAACAGGTAATCGCCATTGGCGAGGATCAGCGCGGCGCTGACGGAACTCGCGGTCAGCGCCACCATCATTCCGGCGAGCACGACCGACACCGGCTCCAGCCCGCGCCGCCAGGTCAACGCGAGCACGAGCAGCACAGCGGCGGTGCCGCCGGCAAAGGCCACCAGCCCTTGCGACCGCTCCATCAGCAACGGCGCGTAAAGCGAGGCGAGCGTCATCGCCAGTTGCGCGCCGCCCGAAATGCCGAGCGTCGATGGTTCCGCCAGCGGATTGCGCAGCACATGCTGCAACAGCAGGCCGGACAGGCCGAGCACGGCCCCCGCCAGCACCGCGACGAAGGCGCGCGGCAGCGAGCTGTAGAACAGGATGACATGGCGGAGATCGCCCGGCACCGATGCCGGCTGCTGCATGCCGACGCGCCATGCGAACAAGAGTGCGGCCAGCCCCGCGAGCAGGCCCCACAGGATAATGGGCGACAGCGCGCCGCCGATGGTGCGGTGAGGTATCTCGCTTCGGGCCACAGCGCGCTCCGTCACGAAGCATGACCCGCAAGCGCCGCCGTCGCCAGCCGCGCGAAGCGGCGCGCCGACGGCAGGCAGCCGAAATGGTTGATCGCTTCGAGCACCGCGACGCGGCCTTTGCTCACGGCCGGCAGCGCGTTCCACAACGCATTGGTGGGAAGCGAGCGCCCGACGTCCGCCGGCAAGGGCGAGACGATCAGGATGGAGGCCTCGGGCACCCGCGCCAGCGCCTCCAGGCCAACGGGTGCTGCCGCGCTGTAACTTGTCTCTTCGGACCAGGCATTGACCAGGCCGAGCCGTGTGAGCACGTCACCGAACATGGAGTCGCGGCCGAAGGCGCGGAAGTGCCTGGAGTCGCCGAGGCTAATGACAAAGACCGGCCGTGCGGACCTGGTTGGCAAGGCGGCGCGACGCCGCGCTATGTCGTCGGCGGTTTCGTCGAGGTAACGCTTCGCCTCGGCCGGTCGTCCGAGCTTCTCGCCCAGCGCCAGCGTCGCTGCCTCGGCAAGAGCGTAGGGCGGTACTCCGGCCTCGTAGACGGTTTGCGCGAACACCGGCGCTATGCGTTCCAGAATCGGGCGTTGGTACTCGTAGAAATTGGAGATGACGATCAGGTCCGGCGCGACGATGCGCAACAGCTCGTAGTTGGGCGTGCCGCGCAGTCCGAGATCGGTCACGGTTTGGGGAACGGCAGGCTCGACCGCAATCCTGCGGAACTGGATCAGTTCGGTCGCCGCCGCCGGCTCGACGCCGAGCGCCAGAAGCGTTTCCAGCATGCCCCAATCGATCGCGGCAACATTTGTCGTCGCAGTCCTGCCGGCAACCGGCGGCAGCAAGGCCGCGGCCGTCAGCGCAAGCACCCGCCGTCTGTTGGGCGGATGGATCATCGCCGGTGGGTTCGGTCCATGACTACCAACTCGTGTGCGCCTTCAGCTTGAAGGAGCGGCCTTCGCCGTAGGAGCAGGTGAGCGTTGTCTGGCAACTCGACACATAGCTCTTGTCGAAAAGGTTGGTGATGTTGAGGTCGACGCCCCAGTTCTCTTTCTCGTAGCCGAGCTTCAGGTCGGCCAGCGTCACCGCCGGAACCTTCGCTGTATTCTCATTGTCTGCCCATGAGGAGCCGATATAGCGCAACCCGCCGCCAATCGAGATGCCGTCATACCAGTCGCCACGGAAGGTGTAATCGACCGATGCGGAAGCCATCACTTCCGGCACGATGAAAGGCGTCTTGCCGACGAGGGCCGGGTTGGCGTCCCTGGTGATGTCGATGTCGTAAGCTGTGAATGCACCGGTAAGCCGGAAATCCTCCGTCACGTTCACCTTGCCTTCGAGTTCGACGCCGCGTGAACGCACCTCGCCGGTCTGCATCTGGGTGAAGGGAGTGACATTCGACGGCACGTTCTGGCGGGTCAGGTCGAACAGCGACAGGGTGAACAGGCCATCGACAAAAGTCGGCACGTATTTCACGCCGACTTCGTATTGCGTGCCCTCTTCCGGCTTGAACAGATTGCCCATCGCATCGGTGCCGATGATCGGATTGAAGAAGGTGGCGATGCTGGCATAGGGGGTTACGCCGTTGGCAAACTCATAGGCCAGGCCGGCGCGGCCGGAGAAATCGCCAACCGTGCTGCTCTGCGTGCTGGAGCCCGCCGAGTAATAGGTCGGGCGGTTGTCGGCTTCGAGCCAGCCACGGTCGTAGCGGCCGTTCAGCGTCACCAGCCAGCCGTCGCCGAAGCGCATTTGATCCTGTGCATAGAAGCCAAGCTGTTTCTGCGTCAGGTCCTGATTGAGATAGCTGACGCGAGGTGTCAGCGGCGAACCGTACACCGGATCGAAAGCGTCGATTGGATTGTCATAATTGGGATCGTAGAGGCCGGACGACTGTACCTGGTCGATGTTGTAATATTTGAAATCGACGCCAGCGAGGATCGTATGTTCGATCGCTCCGGTCGCCACCTTGCCTTCGATCTGGTTGTCGGCGAGGAACGTCTTGGCCGTGGTGTCATGATCGAAATTGATCCGCGCCAGCTCGGTCGGCCCTCCGATCGTTGACCAGCCGTTCGGATAGACGCTGACCTCGTTGATGTCGGCGGCGGTGAAACGGGCGCTGGAGCGAACGGTCCAGTCATTGTCGAACGTGTGCTCGAACTCGTAGCCGAGGGAGCCCTGTTCGCGCTTGTAGAGATCGATGCTCGGCTCCGTGAAGTTCGCATCGGGATCGATGCGGCCATAGTTCACGCCGCCGACAATGTGATCGACCACGGTGCCATCGTAGGGCAGGAAGCTGCCGCCATTATGGTTCTCGTCGATGTGGCTGTAATTGGCCAGTATGGTTAGCGTGGTCGCTTCGTCTGGCTTCCAGCTAATGCTCGGCGAGATGAAGCCGCGCCAGCCGTTCTGCGGGTCGCTGTAGGTATCGCCGCCGGCGACCTTGCCCGTCATCCGGTAGCTGACCGTGCCGTTGCTGGCGACATCGCCGATGTCGAAGCCGAGATAGACATTGCCGGCATCGTTGATGCCGGTTTCGACATAGCGCGTGCGTTCGAAATCCGGGCGCTTGCTGACATAGTTGACCAGGCCGCCCGGATTGCTGCCGCCATAAAGCACCGAGGCCGGCCCCTTCAGCACTTCGATGCGCTCAAGGCCGAAGCTGTCGACATAGAAACCGCCGAAACCATAACTGAACAGCTGGAGGTCATCCATGTAGGTGCCGGTGGCCGTTGCATCGAAGCCGCGAATGTACATCCAGTTGGTGTCACTGTCGGGACCGAAGGGTTGGGCAAAGACGCCGGCGGTGTAGCGCAGCGCCTCGTCAGCTTTCTGTGCACCCTGATCCTCGATCTCCTGCCGTCCGACCACTGAGACGGATTGCGGGACCTCCTTGATGTCGGTCGCTGTCTTGGAGCCGGTTCTGGTTGTCTTGGCGACGACGCCGTCGACCGGCCCGGTCGCGCTGTCTCCGGCCTCGCCCTCGACCACGACCGGTTCGAGCTGGGTGCTGGATTGCGCCGTCTGCGCGAACGCCGGCATTGGCGGGATCGTCGCGGCAGCGGCGATGCCAGCCGCCAGAAGCGCCTTGATCCGGTAAATTCTGCTCATCAGGAAAGTCCCCGCCTGTCGTCGTTGAGATACTTGATGATTTACATCAACTTATCAACGGGTCATTGGACTGATTTGGGCGGCTTGTCCATTCTTGTCCAAACCACTGATATCGCGGTGCCGTGTTGCGGAAATGTCACCGGCGGCCGGCGCTCTTCATCCACGCACCCGGGGTCAATCCGACCACGGACTTGAACACGCGGGTAAGGTGCGCCTGGTCGAAGAAGCCGGTGGCCTGCGCGATGTCGCCAAGCGAGGCAGCCTCATGCGCCATCATCGCCTTTGCCCTGTCGATCCGCGCCTGCATCTGCCAGCGATGCGGCGGCACGCCCGTTGCTGCCTTGAAGGCATGGCTCATGTTTCGGACAGGCCGGTCAGCGCGGCAAGATCAGCAAGGCGGATCCTGTCCAGGCAGTGGGCGTCGATGTAATCCGTGACGAGGCGCAGTTTGCGGCGGGGCAGGGGCGACCGGCGCCTGGCGGCACTTGGCCGGTCTATCTGGAAAAGGCATGCGAACAAGGCGTTGAGCAGACCTTCGCCATAAAGATCATGCAGGTTCCACTCGCTGCCGCATTCAGCGGCGATAAGCCCGGCAAGCGTAGCGATCCGATCATCGCGAAACTGTAGGCGCGATATCTGCAAGGCATCGCGATCGAGGCTGCGGCCGAAGCGGCGGGTCAGTGTCGCCGCGTCGAAATGAAGGTCGAGATGCCTGATCCGTTTGAGTCCTTCGACGCGGCCGCGGATCGGCACCCCGGCCGGTATATAGGCTATGGAAAACGCCTGGTTGTGGCGGCGCGGTTCGCTCTGGGCGCCTTCGACGACGAAGGCACCGTCGCCGTCGATATCGAGAGCAACGAACAGCCGGGGGTCGGGAGAGATGTAGTAACCCTCGGCATTGTCACCGCATGAGACGTCCCAGAGGTCGGCGACCACGCCGTCCCAGACGTGCCATTTCAGGTCGCCAATTACGGCAAATCCCTGAATCCGGCTCTCCATGCGCGCGACGAAGGTCAATTCTGCTTATCCCGGGCATAACATGATAGAAACTATCATGTTATGCCCGGTCAGCGACAGCACCGCAAGCCCTTGCGTCGAAGGTCGTGCTGAGCCGACGCCGCTGCTGTCGGTCAGCGCAGCCTCAGACGCTTTCGAGATAGGTCTCGATCTCGAAGTCGCTGACGTTGAGCGCGAACGTATTCAGTTCCTGGCGTTTGCAGGCGATGAAAGAGTGGCGCAGGATCGCCGGGAAGATCTCCGCCACATGCGTCCCGCTTTCAAAGGCCGCGATCGCGGATGCCCAGTCCGGCGGCAGCTTGGCCGGGGCAAGGCCTTGCCCGTCGTTCCCGGTTGGGTCGCCCGGTGACATCTGCCTTTCGATGCCGACCAGTGCCGCGCCCAGTATGGCGGCAAGCACAAGATAGGGATTGGCGTCCGCTCCCGACACGCGATGCTCGATCCGGCGCGCACCAGTCGGGCCGCCGGGAATGCGGATCGCGACCATGCGGTTCTCGTAACCCCAGGCGACGGCGGTCGGCGCGTAGGATCTCGGCCGGAGCCTGCGGTAGGAGTTGAAATGCGGCGCGAACACCAGCGTGCTCTCGGCCATCGCCGCCAGCAGTCCGCCGACAGCGTGGCGCATAATGCCGGAGCCCTGGTCGGTGCCGTCGTCGAAGACGTTGCGCCCGTTGGCGTCGACAAGGCTGAAATGGACGTGGAAGCCGTTGCCGGCTCGGTCGCCATAAGGCTTGGCCATGAAGCAGGCGGCAAAGCCGTGCTTGCGGGCAATGCCCTTCACCGTGCGCTTGAACAGGACGGCGTCGTCGGCCGCCCGCAGCGCGTCCGCGACATGGTTCAAATTGATCTCGAACTGGCCGACGCCGTTCTCGGCAATGGCGGTATCGACGGGAATGCCTTGTGCTCGGCAGGCTTCGTAGATGTCGTGGATGAAGGCCTCGAAGTCGTCGATCTCGTCGATTGACAGTGCCGCGTCGGAATCCAGACGCCGCCCGGTGACCGGCGAGACAGGCCCGACCGGTCGCTGCGATTGCGGGTCGACAAGATAGAATTCGAGCTCGGTGGCGGCCACAGGCGTCAGGCCCAAAGCCTTGTAGCGGTCGAGGATACGGGCCAGTGCCCGCCGGGGATCCCCGAGATACGGTGCGCCGCCTTCGTCGGCGAGCCAGAGCGGGATGAGGGCGGTCGGATGCGCCGTCCAGTTCACCGGAAGGATGCCGCGGCCGGTCCATTGGCACAATCCGTCTGCGTCGCCGGTCGAGAACACCAGCGCGTTGCCTTCGATATCCTCGCCCCAGATGTCCAGCCCGATCAGCGAATAGGGCATGCGCAGCTTGCCCTCCAGTGCCTTGCGCGCCTGCTCGACGGGGATGCGCTTTCCCCGCATGATGCCGTTGAGGTCGCACACCGCGGCCCTCAGGCTCTGGATGTCGTTTCGGCTCTCAAGCCAGCTCAGAACGTCCGCAATTGCATCGCCCAATTTCCAACCTCTGGTTTCGAAGGTGCCCGAGCCCTGATCGGCCGCGCTGTCCCTGGTAAAAATGGCTTGTGAGTTTTCGGGATCCATATCTGGCCGCAGCCGGATGTTTCCCTATTTATTCAAGTCAATAGCTGGGATGTCGGGAGGCATTTCAAAACCAGTTGCGCGATCTGCGACCGAAACATAGAGGCAAGAGCGTGGAAAGCCAAGGCTCGGCATCGGGCTTGGCGCGCGCAGGGTGAAGCCGGGATGCCGGCATCACTCTCGGGCATGCGCGGCCGTCGTGGGGATATGAAACGTCCCTATCACAAATCTTGACCTTCCCCGCACTTGCACCTCTGGCCGCTCTCTGGCTTTTTGGGACACCCATCCGAGCGGACTGATTCGTCACGCCGCTCTGCGTCGATTGCCGTTTTGCGGTGTGATCGATCTGGCGGGGCGTGAAGCGCGAGCGACTGGCGAAGGAGAAGACGCATGGCCGAGTTCAAGAAGCCCGAGATCTCCGAGATGAGACCCAAGATCACCGTTGTCGGCGTCGGCGGCGGCGGCGGCAACGCCATCAACAACATGATCGCCGAGCAGCTTCAGGGCACCGAATTCATTGCCGCCAACACAGATGCACAGGCGCTCACCATGTCCAAGGCGACGCGGCTGATCCAACTCGGCGCGCATGTGACCGAAGGGCTGGGCGCCGGATCGCTTCCCGAGATCGGCCGCGCCGCGGCCGAGGAATCGCTGGACGAGATTATGGACCATCTGGCCGGCACCCACATGTGCTTCGTCACCGCCGGAATGGGCGGCGGCACCGGAACCGGCGCCGCGCCGGTCATCGCCCAGGCGGCGCGCAAGGCAGGCATCCTGACGGTCGGCGTCGTCACCAAGCCGTTCACTTTCGAGGGCAGGCGCCGCATGCAGATGGCCGAAGAGGGCATCGAGCGGCTGCGCGAAAGCGCCGACACCGTGATCGTCATCCCCAACCAGAACCTGTTCCGGATCGCCGACGCCAAGACCACATTCGCCGATGCCTTCGTCATCGCCGACCGGGTGCTCTATGCCGGCGTCAGCTGCATCACCGATCTCATCGTCAAGGAAGGCCTGATCAACCTCGACTTCGCCGACGTCAAATCGGTGATGCGCGGCATGGGCCGCGCCATGATGGGAACCGGCGAGGCGTCAGGCGATAGCCGGGCGATGAAGGCGGCGGAAGCCGCCATCGCCAACCCGCTGCTGGACGAAATGTCGATGAAGGGCGCCAAGGGCGTGCTGGTCTCGATTTCCGGCGGCCGCGACATGACCCTGTTCGAGGTGGACGAGGCCGCCACGAGAATCCGTGAAGAGGTCTATGAAGACGCCGACATCATCGTCGGCGCCATCTTCGACAAGAGCATGG
The DNA here is from genome assembly GCF_006442955.1 of Mesorhizobium sp. B1-1-1. Taxonomy (NCBI): domain Bacteria; kingdom Pseudomonadati; phylum Pseudomonadota; class Alphaproteobacteria; order Hyphomicrobiales; family Phyllobacteriaceae; genus Mesorhizobium; species Mesorhizobium sp. B1-1-1. The sequence goes on along the minus strand of NZ_VFWW01000007.1, from coordinate 308,605 downwards.
AAGGCCGGTTCAGGGTTTCGGTGGTGGCCACCGGCCTCGACCGCGGGCTCGGCGTGGAAGATGCCGATGCCGGCATGGCGCACGACCATTCCATGCCATTCGCGGCGCGGACGTTGCAATAGGCGCTGCTCGCCGGCGGCCTTGGCCGCTGCCGGGCACCTCGACGTCGCCGGCGCACCACCAAGTTCAGCCTGGACCTGATCACCCGAAAGCGGCTTGCCGAATGGTGCGATCCGCTCACCGGCGAATGCTGGGCGCCGCCGCTTCGCCTGGACGGCGACGATGGTGATCGAGTTCCTGTGCGAAACGTAAGTCGACACCGCTTTCTTTCGCTGCCGCTGTGACCCTGACCGGTGCCACGCCCGGTGTTCGCTCGTCCATTCTCGTTGAAAATCAGCGTTTGCAGGCGCTTGGCGCTTGACTCCGATGCGTCCATGTGAAAAATTTTGCAGAAACTGAAAAAAATATCAGAGGGCGGAACGTGGTTGGATTTGGAAACGGCCTCTTGCGCGATGATGAAACCGGCATGGCGGCACGCGCCGCCTGGCTTCATTACGCCGGCGGCCTGACCCAATCCGAGGTTGCCAAGCGCCTCGGGCTGACCAGCCTCAAGGCCCACCGCCTGATCACCAAGGCCAATCAGGAAGGGCTGGTGAAGGTCTATATCGACGGCGAAGTCTCGGAATGCGTCGAGCTCGAGGACGAGCTGTCGCGCCGCTACGGCCTCGATTATTGCGAGGTGGTTCCCGATTTCGATTCCGAGGAGTTGCCGCTCAAGGCGCTCGGCATCGCCGGCGCGCAATTCCTCAAGCGTGAGATCGAACGCGGCGAGCAGGCGCTGATCGGCGTCGGCCATGGCCGCACGCTCGCCGCCTGCGTGGAATACCTGCCGCGCAGCTCGACAGACAAGATCCGCTTCGTTTCGCTGCTCGGCGGCTTGACGCGGAAGTTCTCGGCCAACCCGCATGACGTCATTCACCGCCTCGCCGAGCGCACCGGCGCCGAAGCCTATGTGATGCCGGTGCCAATGTTCGCCAACACGGTGGACGACCGCGCGGTGTTGCTGGGACAGAAGGGCATCAGCGAGGTTTTCGATCTCGCAAGATCCGCCGACCTTTTGTTTGCCGGCATCGGCACGGCCGAACGCGAAGCCTCGCTCGTCGCCACCGGCATGATCGAGAAGGGCGAGATGGAGGAGATCCGCCGCAATGGCGGCGTCGGCGAATTGCTCGGCCATTTCTTCGACGATGCCGGCAAAGCGGTGGCGACAACCCTTTCCAATCGGGCGCTGGCGCTGGCGCGCGAGGACATCGCCAGCCGCCGGATCGTCGCGGTCGCCGGCGGCAAGGTCAAGGTTCGAGCCGTCAAAGCGGTGCTGGAGGGCCGCTATCTCAAGGGCCTGATAACTGATGAGCGGACAGCGCGATCGCTCGTGGAGGAGACGCCAGTCGGGTAGCCGGCGTCGGTTCAGTTAAAACTACCCTGTGGAGGAGAAGACCAAATGCATGAGAAAGAGAAAGACCTCATTGACGCTTTCCTGCGCGGACAAGTCGACCGTCGTGGGCTGATCAAGGGCCTGGGTGCGATGGGCCTTGCCGCCGGCACGGCCGGTACGCTGCTCAATTTTGGGCAGACCCGGGCGCTGGCCGCCGACTTCGACTGGAAGGCGCACCAGGGCAAGACCATCAAGCTCCTGCTCAACAAGCATCCCTATGCGGATGCGATGATCGCCAACCTCGAAAACTTCAAGCAGTTGACCGGCATGAATGTCGTCTACGACGTGTTCCCGGAAGACGTCTATTTCGACAAGGTCACGGCCGCGTTGTCGGCGAGCTCGCCCGAATACGATGCCTTCATGACCGGCGCCTATATGACCTGGACCTACGGCCCAGCCGGCTGGATCACCGACCTCAATGAATGGATCAAGGATCCGGCCAAGACCAACCCCAACTATGCCTGGGATGACTTCCTGCCCGGCGTCAAGAACTCCTGCGCCTGGAACGGCAAGCCGGGCGGGGCCCTGGGGTCCGAAGACGCCAAGCAATGGTGCATTCCGTGGGGCTTCGAACAAAACAACATCACCTACAACAAGGGGATGTTCGACAAGGCAGGCGTCAAGGTTCCCGGCAATATGGACGAGATGGTGGCCGCGGCCGCCAAGCTCACCAAGGATGTCGGCGGCGGCGTCTACGGCATTGGCGTGCGCGGGTCGCGCTCCTGGGCGACGATCCATCCGGGTTTCCTTTCGGCCTACGCCAATTTCGACCAGAAGGACCTGAACGTGTCGGCCGACGGCAAATTGTCGGCCGCCATGAACACCGCCCAGTCCAAGGCTTTCCACAAGCAATGGGTGCAGATGATCCAGGAAAGCGGTCCGAAGGACTGGTCGACCTACACCTGGTACCAGGTCGGCGCCGATCTCGGCGCCGGCGCCTCGGCGATGATCTTCGACGCCGACATCCTCGGCTACTTCATGAATGGCGGCGACAACAAGATGGCCGGCAAGCTTGCCTTTGCCGCCTTCAAGGCCAACCCGGAGGCCAAGGCGCCAACGCCGAACATCTGGATCTGGTCGCTGTCGATGTCCAACTTCTCCAAGGACAAGGACGCCACGTGGTACTTCATGCAGTGGGCCTCCGGACCCGAGCATGCTCTGTTCGGCGCCACCAAGATGGATTTCGTCAATCCGGTCCGCCAGTCGGTCTGGAAGGATGAGACGTTCCGCGAGAAGCTGAACAAGAGCTATCCCGGTTATGTCGAAATGTTCGACGCCTCGGCGCCGGGCGCCTCGATCAAGTTCACGGCGCAGCCGCTGTTCTTCGATCTCACCACCGAATGGGCGGCGACGCTGCAAAAGATGGTGGCCAAGGAAGTGCCGGTGGACGAGGGTCTCGACAAGCTGGCCGAAAGCATCAACGGCCAGCTCAAGGAAGCCGGCCTCGGCTAGATGTAACAGAGGACCGGCCAGCCTTGGCAGGCCGGTCCTCACCTGACCTTTTCAAGATTGCGACGCGGGGCCGTAAGGTGGCCGCCAATTCGCCCGACCGGCCGCCTTGCTCCCTTGGGCGGCCGGCAGGGCGGAGCGACAGGGACAACGGAGCAGCACGATGACTGCGGTGGTATCGCAAAGGCCCAAGCCCTCGGGCTTCAGGATCAGCAAGAGAGTGCTGCCCTACGTGCTCAGCCTGCCGGCTCTGCTGGTCTGCATCGGCATCCTGATTCCGTTCCTGACCTCGGTCGTCTATTCCTTCCAGCGCTATCGGCTGAGCCAGCCCTGGGCGCGGCAGTTCAACTGGGGCGACAACTATATCTCCTTCTTCACCGATCCGAAGTTCTGGAACACGCTCAAGATCTCGCTGCTCTATGCCGGCACCACGGTGGTGCTGGAACTGCTTCTCGGCCTCGCCATCGCGCTGCTTTTGCAGAAGCGCTCGACCCTGAACAACTTCATCTCGATCATGCTGCTGATGCCACTGATGACGGCGCCGGCACTGGCCGCGCTGATGTGGAAGCTGATGACCAATCCCGGCTTCGGCGTGCTGAGCTATCTTGCCAGCCTCATCGGCTTACAGGACTTCCGGTGGGCCTCGTCGCCGTCGACGGCTTTGTTCACCGTCGTTCTCGTCGATATCTGGGTCTACACGCCCTTCATCATGATCCTGCTGCTTGCCGGCCTGCGCAGCCTGCCGACGCAGCCCTTCGAGGCCGCGGCCCTCGATGGCGTGCCGAGGAGCTTCGTCTTCTTCCGCATCACGCTGCCGATGCTGACGCCGTATATCCTGACGGCGACTTTGTTCCGCCTGCTCGATTCCATCCAGCAGTTCGACATCATCTACGCCATGACGCAAGGAGGACCGGGCGACACGCTGACCGTCTTCCAGGTCGAGGCCTATCTCAACTTCTTCCAGTCGACCAATGTCGGCCGCTCGGCGGCGCTGATGATCATCCTGTGGGCAATCACCTATTTCCTCTCCAACATCTTCATCAAGAACTGGCTCAGGCTGCGCGAGCGCGCCCGTGGCCAGGCATAGGAGGAGGCAGCCATGGAACACACCTCCTTGCTTGAACGCACCCTGCGCGGCGCGGCACTCACGCTGGTCGTGGTCTTCTTCATGTTCCCGATCGTCTGGATCCTGATGATGTCGTTCCAGACCAACGAGACCATCCTGCGCATTCCGCCGCAGCTGGTCTTCGAGCCGACGCTCGCCAACTACACCGCGCTGATCACCGGCAAGCTGACGACCGCCGCCGGCACGCTCGACATCGCCTTCATGCGCAACCTGTGGAATTCGGTGTTCCTGTCGGTGACCTCGGTCGCGGTCTCGCTGCTGCTCGGCGTCCCGGCGGCCTACGCCTTCGCGCGGCACAAGTTCCGCGGCTCGGAGGACATCGCCTTCACGCTGCTGTCGTTCAGGTTCGCGCCGGCCCTGCTGGTGCTGTTGCCGCTCACGCTCTATTTCCAGAAGCTCGGGCTGGCCAACACCTATATCGGGTTGATCTGGGTCTACCAGCTGATCTGCCTGCCGCTGATCCTGTGGATCGTGCGCGGCTATTTCGAGGATATTCCGGCCGACATCGAATATGCCTATCGCATCGGCGGCCATTCCTGGTTTGCCACCTTCCGCAAGATCGCGCTGCCGCTCGCCGGCCCCGGCATCGCCGCTGCCGGCCTGCTTGCCTTCATCTTCGCCTGGAACAATTTCGTCTTCGCGCTGGTGCTGGCCTCGGCCGACAAGCAGCCGGTGACGGTCGGCGCGCTCGCCTTCATCACCTCCTCGGGCATCCAGTACGGCCAGATCTCGGCGGCCATCGTCCTGTCGATCACGCCGACGCTGGCGCTCGCCCTCTATGCACAGCGCTATCTGGTCGAAGGCCTGTCGCTCGGCGCGGTGAAGGGGTAGTTCCATGGCCAGCCTCGAACTCAGAAACCTCGTCAAGCGCTACAAGAGCCAGACCGTGCTCGACAATCTTTCGCTGACCGTCGCCGACGGTGAGACGCTGGTCCTGTTCGGACCCTCCGGCGCCGGCAAGACGGTGCTGCTGCGCCTCGTCGCCGGCGTCATCGACCCCGACGAAGGCAAGATCCTCATCGGCGGCGAGGACATGACCGACGTCGACGCCGAATTTCGTGGCGTCGGCATGGCGTTCCAGAATTTCGCACTGTTTCCGCATATGAGCGCGTTCGACAACATCGCGACGCCGCTGGAGGCCAAGCGCTCGTCGCAAGGCGCGATCAAGGCCGGCGTCGAGAGTGTCGCCAAGCTGTTGAAGATCGCCCATGTGCTCTCCCACAAGCCGCGTGCGCTCTCCAATGGCCAGAAGCAGCGCACCGCGCTTGCCCGTGCGCTGGTCGGCTCGCCACCGCTGCTGCTGCTCGACGATCCCTTGCGCAATGTCGATGCCAAGCTGCGTTTCGAGATGCGTCTCGAACTGCCGCGCCTGCTAGCCGACCGCGGCGCCACCGTCGTCTACGTCACCCAGGATTATAAGGAAGCCATGGCGCTCGGCGACCGCATCGCGGTGATGTCGCAAGGCGTCATCAGCCAGCTCGGCACGCCCGAACAAATCTATCGCGAGCCGGCCAACATCGAGATCGCGCGGCTGTTCGGCGACCCGACCATCAACCTGCTCGACGTCAAGCCGGCGCTTGGCGCCAAGGGAATCCATGTCGCCCTGTCGAATGTGCAGGTCCATCTCGGCGGGGCTCCCGAGACCGCGGTCGGCCGCGACTGCATCATCGGGCTCAGGCCGGAAGCACTGCATTTCGTCGGAGAAAATGAACCCGGCGCCATTCCGGTGACGGTCGAGGCCGAAACCCCGCTCAACGAAAAGATCGTCACGCTGGTGCGCACGTTGCGCGGCCGCGAGATCCTGGTTTCGCGGCCGGCCGGAACACCGGGCCGCAGCGAAGGCAAGGCCCACATTGCCGTCGACGGCAAGAGCGCCCTGTTGTTCGATCGCGCCGGCGGCGAGCGCATCGGCTCGAAGAATGTCGTCAGTTTGCGCAACGGAGAAGCCGCATGAGCGCGAGCGCACTCACCATTTCCGGCGTCGACAAATTCTATGGCCCGATCGACCGGGGCGTCCACGCCGTCAAGAAGCTGACGATGGAGATCGGCAAGGGCGAGATCGTGGCGCTGCTCGGTTCGTCCGGCTGCGGCAAGACCTCGACCTTGCGCATGATCGCCGGCTTCGAGGAGGTGTCGCGCGGCGCGATCTCGGTCGCCGGCCGCCAGGTGCACACGCTGCCGCCGGTCAGGCGCAACGTGGCGATGGCCTTCGAGGGCTATTCGCTCTACCCGCCGCTGACGGTGCGCGAGAACATGGCCTTCGCGCTCAAGGCGGCCCGGCTGCCCAGAAGCGAGGTCGAGGCCAGGGTCGCCAGCATCGCCAAGCTGCTCGAGATCGAGGATATATTGGAGCGTTACCCAAGCTCTATCTCCGGCGGCCAGCAGCAGCGCGCCAGCCTCGGCCGGGCGCTGATCCGCGACGCCGATTTGCATCTGCTGGACGAGCCGATGGGGCAGCTCGAGCCGCAGCTTCGCGCCGTGCTGCGCGGCCGCATCAAGCATTTCATCAAGGAGCGCGGCTTGACAGCGATCCTGGTCACGCACGACCAGACCGAGGCCAATGCGCTTGCCGACCGCATCGCGGTGATGGAAGGCGGCGTGCTGCAGCAGTTCGATACGCCGGACAGGATCAAGGAGCGTCCGGCGAACCTGTTCACCGGCACCTTCGTCGGCGAGCCGCCGATGAATGTCTTCGAGGCCTATGTCGGCGCCACCGCCGGGCGCATCAATCTCAGGCTTCCCGACGGGCTGTCGCTGGACTACGACAAGGACGCCTTCAGCGCTCCCGTCCGCGACCAGTTGCTCAGCCGCGAGCGCGTCGTCATCGGCATCAGGCCTTACGCGGTGCGGCGCTCGAAGGAAGGGGTCCCCGCCAGGGTTTCGGCCAATCAATGGCTTGGCGACCAGACCCATATAGCGGCCGATTTCGCCGGCGGCTCGCTGGTCCTGGTCGAGCACGACCGCACCCGGCTGGACCTTGGCGCGCCGATCAATGTCAGCATCGACCCGAAGAACCTGCATGTCTTCGACCAGGCGAGCGGCGAGGCCATTTCGCACGGCATGGAGCTCGCCTGATGCGTGATCTCTTGATCGGTATCGACGCCGGTACTTCCGTCATCAAGTCCATCGCCTTCGACACGAAAGGCCGGCAGATCGCCGCCGCGGCAACGCCGAACCATTACGAGACGCTGCCGGGCGGCGGCGCCGAACAGGATCTTGCGCGCACATGGGTGGATGCGGCGGCGACCTTGCGCCAGCTCGCCGAGAAAGTGCCCGATCTCGCCGGCCGGACCATCGCCATCGCGGTGACCGGGCAGGGCGACGGCACCTGGCTGATCGACGGCAAGGGCGAGCCGGTGGCGAAGGGCTGGCTCTGGCTCGACGCGCGCGCCGCCGGCGTCGTCGAGGAGATCCGCGCGCGGCCCGAGGACCGACTGCGCTTCGAAAAGACCGGCAGCGGGCTCGCCGCCTGCCAGCAGGGCTCGCAGTTCGTGTTCATGAAGCGCAACATGCCCGAAATGCTTGGCAAGGCGGCGACGGCGTTTCACTGCAAGGACTGGCTCTATTTCAAGCTGACCGGCGAGCGCGCCACCGACCCCTCCGAGGGAACCTTCACCTTTGGCGATTTCCGCACCCGCGACTATAGCGAGGATGTGCTCGACGTGCTCGGCGTCGCCGACCTCAGGCATTTGCTACCGCCGGTCACAGACGGCACCAGGCACAGCGCCGGTCTGTCGCAGGCGGCGGCCGCCGCCACCGGCATGCTTGCCGGCACGCCGGTCGTGCTCGGCTATGTCGACGTCGTCTGCACCGCGCTTGGCGCCGGCCTGCTCGACCGCGAGCGCAAGCCCGGCTGCACAATCATCGGCTCCACCGGCATGCATATGCGGCTGGCCGAGACGCCGGACGACGTGCAGCTCAACGAGGCCGCGACCGGTTATACCATGGCCATGCCGGCGCCCGGCGTGTTCGCGCAGATGCAGTCCAACATGGCGGCGACGCTCAACATCGACTGGGTGCTTGGGCTTGCCTCCGGCATCCTCGCCTCGCAAGGCATCACCCGCAGCAATGGCGAGATGATCGCGCTCGTCGATGCCTGGATCGCGGCCTCGCAGCCCGCCTCGCTGCTCTACCAGCCCTATGTGTCCGAGGCCGGCGAGCGGGGGCCGTTCGTCGATGCCAATGCCAGGGCCGGCTTCGTCGGCATATCCTCGCGCCACGGCTATGCCGACCTGGTGCGCGCCGTCTTCGAGGGATTGGCCTTCGCCGCGCGCGATTGCTACGCCGCCATGGGGCCATTGCCGCGCGAGATCCGGCTGACCGGAGGCGCCGCCCGAAGCCCGGCGCTGCGCAAGATCCTCGGAGCCGCCGTCGGCGCAGACATCCGCACCAGCCAGCGCGAGGAGGCCGGGGCGGCCGGCGCGGCGATGATAGCCGCGGTCTGCGTCGGCCTGTACAAGTCGATGGACGAATGCGTCGCGGAATGGGTGACGCCGCTGCTTGGCGAGGCGGAGCCGAGTGATCGGGACCTCGCCGCGATCTACGACAGGATGACCCCGTCCTACGTGTTGGCGCACCAGGCGCTGCGACCGGTCTGGCGCGCGATGGCTTCGGTGCAGGCAAATTGAGAAGTCGAGTATGCCCAGGAAAATAGCGATCATTGGTGACAACTTCATGCTTCCGGAGGTGTTTCGCGCCAAAATCGAGAAGGTCGCGAGCGGTGACCTCGATGTCAGGACATTGCAGACCGCCTGGCCCGACGAGCCGATGGAATTCGGCGATCCGGCGCTCGGCCTCGACAAGGTCAAGGAGTATTTCGGCCGTCCCGACGAGGTCGTCGAGTTCATTGGCGATGCCGAGATCCTCGTCACCCAGCTTGCACCATTGTCGGAGGGCATGATGCGCCGCCTGCCGGCCCTGAAGCTGGTCGCGGTGTCGCGCGGCGGCCCGATCAACATCGACATGGAAGCGGCGCGCGCGCATGGCATCACCGTCGTCAACGTGCCCGGCCGCAACGCGACCGCCGTGGCCGAATTCACCATCGGCGCCATATTGGCCGAAACGCGGCTGATCCGGGTCGGCCACGAAGCGCTGCGCAGGGGCGAATGGCGCGGCGATCTCTACCGCGCCGACCGCACCGGCCGCGAGCTTAGCGAGATGACGGTCGGCGTCGTCGGTTACGGCAATATCGGAACAAAGGTAGTCAGGCTGCTGCGCGCTTTCGGCTGCCACGTTCTGGTCAGCGACCCCTATGTGCAGTTGAGCGCAGAGGACCGCAACGCCGGCGTCGAACTGGTCGCGCTTGACGATCTCCTATCCCGCTCCGACGTGGTCACGCTGCATTCGCGGGTGACGCCGGAGACGCGCGGCCTGATCGGCAAGGACACCATCGCGCGGATGAAACCCGGGGTGATCTTCGTCAACACGGCGCGCGGGCCGCTGGTCGACTATGACGCACTCTATGAGGCGCTTGTTTCAGGCCAGATCGCCAGCGCCATGCTGGAGACGTTCGCGGTCGAGCCTGTGCCGTCGGACTGGCCCTTGCTGCAGCTTCCCAACGTGACGCTGACGCCGCATATCGCCGGCGCCTCGGTGCGCACCGTGACCTATGCGGCCGAGCAGGCCGCCGAGGAAGTGCGCCGCTATATCGCCGGGCTGCCTCCGGTCAATCCGTGCTGAGGCGGCAGCCATGGTGTGTAAATCCGGCAGCGAGATCGTGACGAGATGAGTGGCGGACCCGAAATCGTCGACCTTTTCGTCATCGGCGGGGGCGTCAACGGCGCCGGCATAGCCCGCGATGCAGCAGGCCGCGGCCTCTCCGTCATCCTGTGCGAAAAGGACGATCTGGCGGAAGGCACCAGTTCGCGATCGGGCAAGCTCGTCCATGGCGGCCTGCGCTACCTCGAATATTACGAGTTCCGCCTGGTGCGCGAGGCGCTGATCGAGCGCGAGGTACTCCTGGAATCGGCGCCGCACATCATCTGGCCGATGCGCTTCGTGCTGCCGCACAGTCCTGACGACCGGCCGGCCTGGCTGGTGCGGCTCGGCCTGTTCCTCTACGACCATCTCGGCGGCCGCAAGCGGCTGCCGGCCACCCGCACGCTCGACCTGCGCACCGCGCCCGAGGGCGCGCCGATCAAGGACGAGTTCAAGCGCGGTTTCGAATATTCCGATTGCTGGGTCGACGACGCCCGTCTCGTGCTGATCAATGCGCTGGATGCGCGCGAGCGCGGAGCGAAGATCTTCACCCGAACCGCCTGCACCGCCGCCCGCCGGGAAGGCGGCCTCTGGTCGGTGGAGATGCGCGACGGCAAGACCGGCGTGAAAACCACCGTGCGAGCGCGGGCGCTGGTCAATGCCGCTGGCCCTTGGGTCAACGACATCATCAACCGCGTTGCTGGCCAGAACTCGACGCGCAATGTCCGCCTGGTCAAGGGCAGCCATATCGTCGTGCCCAAATTCTGGGAGGGCCGCCAAGCTTACCTCATCCAGAACAGCGACAAGCGGGTGATCTTCATCAATCCTTATCAGGGCGATCTCGCCTTGATCGGCACCACCGACATTCCCTATGACGGCCGACCCGAGGACGTGGCGGCGGATGAGAGCGAGATCGAATACCTGATCAGGGTGGTCAACCGCTATTTCAAGCGCGGCCTCGCGCGCGGCGATGTCGTCTATTCGTTCTCCGGCGTCAGGCCGCTCTATGACGACAATGCCGACAACCCGAGTGCCGTGACCCGCGACTATATTTTCGAACTCGACGCGCCGGATGCTGAGGCGCCGCTGCTGTCCGTCTTCGGCGGCAAGATCACCACCTTCCGGAAGCTCGCCGAGCATGCGCTGGACAGGATCGCTCCGTTCTTCCCCCGGATGGGCAAGCCTTGGACGGCGAAGGCGCATCTGCCTGGCGGCGACATCGCCAATGCCGATTTCGAACAGTTTCTAGGAGATCTCGGGCGGGAGTATCCATGGATGCCGGCATCGCTGCTCAAGCATTACGGTCGGCTCTACGGCACCAGGACACGTCTTGTGGTCGGCGCGGCCCGTTCGCTCGCGGAACTCGGGCGATGTTTCGGCAAGGATTTCTTCGAGCGCGAGGCCAGTTACCTGTTCGAGCTGGAATGGGCTGAGACACCGGCCGACATTCTCGAACGGCGCACCAAGCACGGCCTGCATCTTTCCGCCGAGGAGAGATCGGCCTTCGAACACTGGTGCGCGAGCCGGCTGGCGAGGGCAGGGTGATGGCAATCATCGCCAATGTAGCGCGACAGGGCTGAGAGGATCGCGATCGTGGCATTCACGCTCTCCCTCAACACCAATCCGCTGGTCAACCGCTTTGCCGAGCCTGACGACCTGGTCGATACCATCGCCTACGACATCGGCATCAGGGATATTCAGCTCACGCATGAATTCGTCAATCCGGGCTGGCCGGCGGCGACGATCGTGAAATTCGTCCGCCTGTTTCGTGGCGCACTCTCCCGCACGGGCGTGCGCGTGACCTCGGGCATGACCGGTCCTTACGGCCGGCTCAACCATTTCGGCCATCCAGACGCGGACGTGCGCCGCTACTATGTCGACTGGTTCAAGACCTTTGCCGACATCTCGGCGGAGCTTGGCGCCGGCGGCATGGGTACCCAATTCGCGATCTTCACCCATCGCGATTATGATGATCCCGCGCGCCGCGCGCGCCTGTTCGACATTGCACTGGAATGCTGGCGCGAGGTCGCCGAACACGCCCGCGCGGCCGGGCTTAACTACCTGTTCTGGGAGCCGATGTCAGTCGGCCGCGAGTTCGGCCACACGATCGAGAATTGCCGGCTGCTGCAGGGTGCGATCGACGCGGCCGGGATGGCCATTCCGCTGGAGATGATGGTCGACATCGACCATGGCGACGTCACCTCCAGCAACCCGGCCGATATCGATCCCTATGCCTGGGCCGAGACTTTCCCCAGGAAGTCGCCGATCATCCACATCAAGCAATCGTCGATGAACAAGGGTGGCCATTGGCCGTTCACCGCGGCTCACAACAGGGACGGCCGCATCACGCCTGAAAAGCTGCTGGAGACGGTGCGGCGCGGCGGCGGCACCGACAACGAGATCTGCCTCGAACTGTCGTTTCGCGAGCGCGAACCGGTCGACCACCAGGTGGTCGCCATGATCCGCGAATCGGTCGACTACTGGGCGCCCTTTATCGACACGGGCAGGCCTGACCTGCTGCCGAAAAACGGGTAGAGGTCGGAGTGGGGAGCCGATGCCACTCGCGCTGTTGACGTCCAACCAGTTGGCCCGCCAGCGAAGCAACCAGATGACATATTAGATAATGCGAGTATTGCGGCAGCCTGCGCTGCTGATTGCTATAAAAGTACAATGCGAAAGATACTTTTGTTTAACTTCGCCATGCATACTGCGAATTGATCCGATTTGTTTGTCCGGCTTCCCTCGCGAACTAGAGAATCCGCATGTCGGTTACACGTCGTACGCTGCTCACGGCCGGAAGCGTCGGCTTGCTGGTCGCGCAAGCTCGGGCGGCCAATACTCCAGGACAGCAGGCGGAGATCGCTCCCGTCGTCGGCGACAATGCGCTGCGCATTGCAATGCCGGCCTTTGCCTCCGATCCATTCTTCCCGGCCGATGGATCGGGGAACAGCGGCATAGACATGGAACTGGCCCGCGGCATAGCAGCGGAGCTCGGCGTCGAGCCGGTGTTCGACCGATCCGCCGCAACGTTCGACGGCATGGTGAAACAGCTGACTTCCGGCCAGGCGGACATAGCCATCGGCAAGCTCAGCCGAACCCTTCGCCGTGGCCGCTCAATCCTCTATTCCCGGCCCTATGCCATGCTGCACCAAGGCCTCATCGCCAATCGCCTCAACCTGGCGCGCATCGCGCAAGGCAAACCACCCGAGCAGATCATCCGCGATTTCTCGGGCGATCTCGGCGTGATCGAGGGCTCTTCATTCGCAACCTATGCCGCGACGACCTTCCCGCATGCACAAGTTCATCGTTTTGCAGGCTGGGACATGGTTGTCGATGCGATCCGCGATGGGACGATCGACATGGCGTATCGCGACGATTTCGAGATCAAGAAGCTGATGGTCGACGATCCGTCGATGACGGTCGCCGCGCGCTCGATCACGCTGACCGACAAGGTAGACACGATCGCAATCGGTGTGCGACCGGACAATCCGCATCTCGCGGCGTTTATCGACCTTTACCTCGATCTCGCGCGCGGTCAGCAGGTTCTCAACACTGACGAGATCATCGCGCGCTACCGGTTGGGGAGCAAAGCCTGACGATGGCTGTCACGGAAGCAGCCGGACCCTTGGCTTTCGATTGGGGCCTGGCGGCGAGGCGCATATTGCGCTCGCCCGCGACGACGATTGCGATGATCGGGGCGGGAATCCTTTGCGGCCTCTATTATCCAGCATTTGCCCATGCGATCAGCCCGGTGGCGCAGCTCTACCTGAATTTCCTCAAGATGGTCGTCCTGCCCTACCTGGTCTCGTCGGTCATCTTCTCGATCATGTCGATGGTTCAGGATCCCAACTCGGTCCGTTACCTTGGCCGCGTGGGTATGGCGGTGCTGGTCGTGTCGTTCCTGAGCGTATTGGTGAGTGGCACCTACTCGCTTGTCCTTCAGCCGGGCCAGATCGAGAATCCTCAATCGCGCATCGAGCTTGGCGAGTTCATCAATTCGCAGGGCAGTGTATCCACCGATCTCGCATTCCCCTACCAACCACCACCCAATGAGGGATCCGACACCGGGCGTTCGATACTGCTCGATCTTGTACCGAACAACGTCTTCAGCGCGCTGGCCTCCGGTCAAACCATCCAGGTCCTGCTGTTCTGCCTGCTTTTCGGGCTCGCGATGGGCAAGATTCCCCAGCCTTCGTCCATGAGCCTGTCTCAGGCGCTGAACGCGGTTTACCGGGCCTGCACGGTCCTTACCAACTGGTTCATCTGGGGATTGCCGTTTGCAACCTTCATCCTGATCGCGGATCAGACCGCGTCGACCGGAACCAAGCCGCTCACGCTGATGGGCGGTTATCTGCTGGTGATGGGTCTTTCCTGCCTCACATTCATCGCCGGCGCATTTGGCGTTATCGCCATCCGCTCTCGGCGAAGCTACTGGGCCACGATCAAGACCTGTCAGCCCCTTCTCATGGTAGCCATCACCACGCGCTCTACCGTCGCCTCGCTTCCGTGGGTCATCAACCTGCTGAGCGAGCGTCTGCGGTTCAGCCTCGTGGTCGTCGAACTGCTCGTGCCGCTGCAGGCGGCATTGCTGCGGACAGGCCCGGCGCTGCTTTACACGTCTGGTGTTCTTTTCATCGCTCAGCTCTACGGCCGTCCGCTGGCAATCCCCGACCTCCTGCTCGTCGGCATCACCTCGGCGCTTCTCGCGCTCACGACCGGCGGCATGGGCAGCCTGCTCATCCTGTCCCAGATGTCGATCGTCTGTGGCTACCTGAAGATTCCCTTCGAGGCGGCGTTCGCCCTGTTCGTCGCGGTCGACGCGGCCGTCGACACGTTCATGACGCTGTCTAGCGTCTGCACCGTTGCGGCGAGCACCGCAATGATCGCGCCCAGCCACAGGGAGACAACGCAGTCTGTCGAAGCGGCGTCGGAACAGCTCGAAGCCGAGCCCGCTCGATGATCGACCATGGCATCAGCCTCCAGCTCGGCGTCATTGGCGGCCTCGGGCCGTTGGCATCGGCTGACTTCTACTTCAAGCTGACCCGAATGACCCAGGCGTTCCGGGACAATGAGCATGTGCCCGCCGTCATCCTCAGCGTGCCACAGCTGCCTGACAGGACCGAGGCGATCCTTGCCGGCCATGACGGTCCGTTGGCGTCTTTGAAAGCCGCGGTCTCGACGCTCAATGCGCTCGGCGTTGCCTGTATCGCAATGCCCTGCAACACCGCCCATCATTGGTATGAGCAGTTGGCGGCGAGCTCGCAGGCGCGGATCATCCATATCGCCGACGCGGTCGTAGCTGAAACCCATCGTAGCCTGGGCCGAGGCAAGGTTACGATCCTCGCCACGCAGGGCACGCTGGTCTCCGGCTTCTATCGGGACAGGATGTCGGCGGCGGGATTTGAGCTCTGCTTTCCCGCTGTCACGGAATTCCAGGGTCGCGTCGATAGAGCGATCGGCCTCGTCAAGGCCGGTTCGATCGCGGAGGCGGCGAGCGAAACCGAGCGCGCGCTTGAAATCGCGCGATCGGCCGGCACCGACACGGCCATTCTCGGCTGCACCGAACTATCGGTGGTGGCCGCCAGCCTCAAGCCTACGAACGGATTGGTCGTCATCGACAGCAATGCAGCCTTGGCGCGAGCCTGTTTGACACGGTTGGGCTTCGCCGCGCAGGACGTTCCGCGACCTCGGCCGGTGTTCTCATCCCGTAAAGAGCTGGAGCGGTTCGGCGGTTCTATCCAACACTGAACCGCTCCAGGAACTGGTCGTTTAGCCGAATTTCGGATCGAGGCTGCCCGCTTTGTAACGCTTGGCCATTTCCGAGACCGGCAGCGGCTTGATCTTCGGCGCGTTGCCGGCGGTGCCGAACTGCTCGAAACGCTCCTTGCACAGCTTCCTCATCGCCGCCATCGCCGGCGTCAGATATTTGCGCGGGTCGAATTCCGAGGGATTTTCCGTCAGCACCTTGCGGATCGCGCCGGTCAGCGCCATGCGGTTATCGGTGTCGATGTTGATCTTGCGCACGCCATGCTTGATGCCGCGCTGGATCTCTTCCACCGGCACGCCCCAGGTCGGCTTCATCTGCCCGCCATATTTGTTGATGATCTCCTGCAGATCCTCCGGCACCGAGGACGAACCATGCATGACCAGGTGCATGTTCGGCAGGCGGCGGTGGATTTCCTCAATGACGTTCATCGCCAGCACCGCGCCATCCGGCTTGC
The DNA here is from genome assembly GCF_006442955.1 of Mesorhizobium sp. B1-1-1. NCBI lineage: Bacteria > Pseudomonadati > Pseudomonadota > Alphaproteobacteria > Hyphomicrobiales > Phyllobacteriaceae > Mesorhizobium > Mesorhizobium sp. B1-1-1. The sequence goes on along the minus strand of NZ_VFWW01000007.1, from coordinate 292,617 downwards.
GCGAGAATTTATAGGCGCCGTGGCTGGTGCCCATGGCAACCGCCAGCGCGTCGACATGGGTGTCGCGCACGAACTGCTCGGCCTGCACCGGATCGGTGAGCAATTGGTCGTGGCTGATCGCGCCTTCGATGCCGTGGCCGTCCTCCTGTTCGCCGCCGCCGCTCTCCAGCGAGCCCAGCACGCCGATCTCGCCCTCGACCGAAACGCCGCCCCAATGCGCCATGTCGACGACGCGCTTGGTGATGCCCGAATTATAGGCGTAGTCGGCCGGCGACTTGCCGTCCTCCTTGAGTGATCCATCCATCATTACCGAGGTGAAACCATGCTGGATCGCGGTGACGCAGGTAGCCTCGTTGTTGCCGTGGTCGAGGTGCATGCAGACCGGGATGTCGGGATGGATCTCGACCAGCGCATCGATCAGCTTGGCCAGCACCACGTCATTGGCATAGGCACGCGCACCGCGGCTTGCCTGCAGGATGACCGGCGACTTGGTCTCCTCCGCAGCCTCCATGATGGCGAGGCCCTGTTCCATGTTGTTCATGTTGAAGGCCGGCACGCCATAGCCGTATTCGGCGGCGTGATCGAGCAATTGTCTCAGTGTGATGCGAGCCAACGAATAGTCTCCCGTATCTGGTTTCTAACCTTTGCTTGCTGGCTGTCCGCGCATCGTCCAGCCCACCGATGCTTCTGGCCGGATTTCCGCGCAACCGCAACCGTCAGACACCGTCCCGGCAGCAATTCTTGTTACAGGGCCGTGATGAAAGCCACGGGAATATCCCAGGAAAATATCTCATTATAACAAAAATCATGATAGTTTCAGGAAGAAATATGTTATCTTGTCGAGGAGCCAGCGCCGGTTGGCGGATAACGGCAGCAATGAAGAGCGATAGCAGACGTCAAGGCATCATGGACTTTCTGATGGACGTCGGCGCGGCGAGCGTCGACGATCTTGCCTCACGCTTTGGCGTCTCCAGGATGACGGTGCATCGTGATCTCGACGACCTTGAGGAGAGCGGTTTCCTGCGCAAGGTGCGTGGCGGCGCTTCGATCCAGCCGAGCGGTCTCTTCGAAAGCGATTTTCGCTACCGGCAAAAGCAGGCGACAGGGGAAAAGCAGCGCCTTGCGGCGGCCGCCGTGGCGATGATCGAACCCGGCCAGACTGTCATCATCGACGACGGCTCGACGGCTGGCGGCATCGCACGGCATCTCGCCGATTTCAGGCCGCTGACGGTGATCTCCAACAATCTGGCCGTCATCCAGGACCTGGCCGGCGCCGGGGGCATCGACCTGATTGCGCTCGGCGGCCAGTATAGCAAGAAGTTCCACGGCTTCTTCGGACTGCTTGCCGAGGCTTCGCTGAGATCGCTGCGCGCGGACGTCGCCTTCCTGTCGTCATCGGCTATCCACGGCGCCTCCGCTTTCCACCAGGACCAGGAGGTGGTGCAGATCAAGCGGCTGATGATGGAAGCAGCGACCCGCAAATACCTTCTGGTCGATCACGGCAAATTCGGCCGCACGGCGCTGCATTTCCTGACCGAACTCGAGGCGTTCGATGCCGTCTTCACCGGTCGCGCGCCTGAGCCCGGAATGCGCGCCGCACTGGATGCCGCCGGCGTTTCGCTGACGGTGGTCGCCAACAAGGATTGAGGATCAAGGAGCGCAGGCGTGGTTTATTGGGTCGGTACAAGCTGGAAGATGAACAAGACGCTCGCCGAGGCGCTGGATTTCGCCGGGGCATTGGCCGGCTTCGTGCCAGGCTTCGACGAGCGCATCCAGCCTTTCGTCATCCCGCCGTTCACGGCGGTGCGCGAGGTCAAGCAGGCGCTGTCGTCGACGCGGGTCAAGGTCGGTGCCCAGAACATGCACTGGGCCGATGCCGGGGCCTGGACCGGCGAGATCTCGCCGCTGATGCTGAGCGACTGCGGTCTCGACATGGTCGAACTCGGCCACAGCGAACGGCGCGAGCATTTCGGCGAGACCGATCGCACCGTCGGCCTGAAGACGGCGGCCGCCGTCAAGCACGGACTGATACCGCTGATCTGCGTCGGCGAGACGCTGGCGGAGCGCGAAAACGGCAAGGCGGATGCGGTGTTGACCGGCCAGGTCGAGGGTGCGCTGCTGTTCCTCGAAGGCGAGGCGAAGGCGGCAAAAATCCTGTTTGCCTATGAGCCGGTCTGGGCGATCGGCGACAAGGGTATTCCGGCCAGCTCCGCCTATGCCGAAAAACAGCAGGCGCTGATCAAGAAAGTGGCCGGCGGCCTGCTGCCGTCCATCCCGCCGGTGCTCTATGGCGGCAGCGTCAATCCCGGCAACGCGGCCGAGCTGATCGGCCAGCCCAGCATCGATGGCCTCTTTATCGGCCGCTCGGCCTGGCAGGCGGAGGGCTACATCGACATCCTCAGGCGCGCCTCGGCGACGATCTGAACGAACGAAATCTCATTCAAGAAAGGACACGACCATGAAAATAGCCATTGGAGCCGACAGCGCCGGCAAGCCGTTGCTCGATGTCATCGCCGCGCATCTCGCGACAAAATCCGGCCTCACCGTCAGCGACCTCAGCCAGGCCGGCTTTTATGCCGACCTGTCACAAAAGCTCGCCCAGACGATCATCGACGGCGAGAACGACCGCGGCATCCTGTTCTGCGGCACCGGCATCGGCGTCTCGATCTCGGCCAACAAAGTGCCTGGCATCCGGGCGGCACTCACCCACGACACCTATTCCGCGGAGCGCGCCGCCAAATCCAACAACGCGCAGATCATCACCATGGGCGCCCGCGTCATCGGCCCGGAACTCGCCAAGGCGATCGTCGATACCTGGTTGGCCTCGGAGTTCGACGAGAAGGGACCGTCGGCCGGCAATGTTCAGGCGATCAACAAGCTCGATGAAGCGAAGCAGGCCTAAGCCAGGTTGTCGCGCAAAGCCTCGATGACGGTCACGGCCGAGGCGGCGCCGGGGTCGATATGGCCGAGCGAGCGTTCGCCGAGCCGCGAGGAGCGGCCCTTGGCGGCGATCATGTCCTTGGTCGCCTCGGCCCCCAGGCGCGCCGCGTCCACTGCCGCGTCGAGGCTTTCGGCAAGACCTTTTCCCGCCGCATTGCTGGCGCCGGCCGCTTCCGCCGCCGGCAACCAGGCGTCGATCATCGTCTTCTCGCCGATCTCGGCCTTGCCGCGATCGCGCATGCCTTGCGCCATCGCCTGGAACAGCGCGACGACATCCGCATCAGCTAGCGTGGTCTTGCCCTTGACGGCAGCGGCGGCGCGCATGAAGGCGGTGGCATAGAGCGGGCCAGACGACGCACCGACCGCGTTGAGGAACGATTTAGCCGCCATGTTGAGAAGCGCGGTCGGCTCGGTCGCCGCCAGGTCGAGTGGCGCCAGCGCGTCGCGCACTGCGTTGAAGCCGAGCGCCATGGCGATGCCGTGATCGGCGTCGCCGATGACGCCGTCGAGCTGGCAGAGCCGGTCCTTGTCGGCTTCGATCGCCACCGCGATCGCATCGAACATTCTCTTCAGGTCAGCGCTATCGATGCTCACGGATCACTCCTCAGCCGGCACGGAACATGGCGCAGTCGCACGGATGGTCGAGCATGGTCTGCAACTCGCCATCAAGATGGAACAGCGTCACCGAGGCGCCGGCCATTTCGAGCGACGTGCAGTAATTGCCGACCCAGGTCGCATGGATGGAAACGCCGATGTCGTCGAGACGCTGTTTGACACGACGGTTCATGATGTAGAGCTCCATCAACGGTGTCGAGCCCAGCGAATTGACCAGCACCGCAACCTTGTCGCCAGGCGAAGGCGCCATCTCGGCGAGGATCTTGTCCAGCATCTCGTCGGTGATCTCGTCGGCGGTCCCGAGCTTGCCGCGCGCGATGCCCGGCTCGCCATGGATGCCCATGCCGATCTCCATCTCGTCGGCGCCGATCTCGAAATTCGGCCGCCGGGTCTGCGGCAGCGAGCAGGGCGACAGCGCCACGCCCATGGTGAAGGTATGGTCGTTGGCCTTGCGCGCCATGCGCTCGCATTCGTCGAAGGAGAGCATGCGGTCACAGGCCGCGCCGGCCGCCTTGAAGACGAAGAAATTGCCGGCGACGCCGCGACGCTTCTGCCGCTGGTCGCGCGGTGCCGAGGCGACATCGTCGGTGGTCAGCACCGTGCGCACCTCGATATCGTCCATGGCGGCCATTTCGGCCGCCATGTCGAAATTCATCACGTCCCCGGCATAGTTGCCGTACGTGAACAGGACGCCGGCGCCGCCGTTCGCCGCCTTGGCGCATTCAAGGATGGGATCGGGTGGCGGCGAGGCAAAGACATTGCCGATCGCCGCCGCGTCCGCCAGGCCCTTGCCGACAAAACCGAGAAAGGTCGGCTCATGGCCGGAGCCGCCGCCGACGACGAGCCCGACCTTGCCGGGACGCGGTCCGTTGCGGGCGATGATCGAGCGCGGGCTGCCGTCCGCGCTCCTGAGATGGCTGGGATGCGCGGCCAGAATCCCCTCTAGCATCTCGTCGACGGCACGGTTGCCGTCATTGATGATCTTCTTGGTCTGCACCGGCATCCTCCCGAACTCGGCATTTTCCCGAGATACTACAGGCTGTTACCGCGATTTCCACCCCGCTCTCGGCTGTTTCAGGCGGCGATGTGCCTTCGCGCCGCCAGAATCTGGAGGCATGCGCCGGCCGCTTCCTTGCCCTTTACCTGGAAGTGCTCGAGGAAGAAGCGGTGGTGCTCGGAGCTGTCGTGGTAATTGTGCGGCGTCAGTACCGCCGAAAGCACCGGCACGCCGGTCGTCAACTGCACATTCATCATGCCGTCGATGACCGCGCCGGCGACGAATTCGTGCCGGTAGATGCCGCCATTGACGACGAAGGCAGCGCCGAGGATCGCGGCGTAGCGACCCGTCTCGGCCAATGTCTTGGCGTGCAGCGGGATCTCGTAGGCGCCGGGCACGTCGAAGATTTCGACGGCAAAGCGGCCGTCGCCCAGTGCAGCAAGCTCCGCCTCGAAGGCAGCGACACACTGGTCGACGATATCCGCGTGCCAGCGCGCCCTGACAACGGCAACGCGGGTCGTTTCATAGTCTTTGTGGGAATGCTGATTCATGGGTCCATCCTTCCGTTTCGAACCAGAATCAGGACGCACGATACGAAAACCGGCCGCCGGGGCGGTCCGTCTTCCGTTTCGTTCTCTTCCATCCGGACTGTAACCGTCGGCTCCGGAATCACACCGGATCTGCTGACCCTTCCGGTTTTGCCGGAAAGCGCTCGCGGGCTTGGGTCCCGCGCATGACCCCGAAAACCGGACCGGTTTTCGGAAAGAAATCATGCGCAATCAGGAGTCCTTACCGCCGGTGGGGACTTTCACCCCGCCCTGAGAACATTAACGGCTTTGTATGGAAGGGCAGGGGCGCCGCTGTCAACCGCGCGCGGGCTGGTGGCCCATCACGTCCTGTGTGGCTGGCGCGTGCGCCAGGCGGCGGCCGAAGCCGCGACCAGCATCAGCAACGCCGCCACATTGCCGATGCGGCAAAGCCGAAATCCGAATATAGCGGCCCGAAGCCGGTGGTGCCGACAAAGACCGCCAGATATGTCACCGCGCTGTTCAGGCCCATGATCGTGCCGCGCCGTGACGGATCGAGCGCCGACAGACGCATCACCAGCACGTTCAGACCGAAGTGATTGGCGAGACCCCAAGCCGCCACCATGGCGAGCATCATGCCATAGCTGTTGCTTGTCGCGGCGATCGCGACATAGACGATGGCGACGAGCAGGTAAGCGAAGGGCATGACGCGGCGAGCCCCCAGGCGATCGATGATGCCGTCGAAGAGCGCCGCCGTGCCGAACCCGGCGCCATAGGCGAGTGCGGCCAGGCCGTTGGCGCTGACCGGCTGACCCAGCCCGCTGTGCAGATGGTCGCCAAGATAGCCATAGACACCATAGAAGGCGGTCATGAAGGCGCCGCAGGCGATCAGAAGCGGCACGATGCCGGGAATGCCGAGCGCCTCGAGCGGCGCCGGCGCCGGGCCGGCCTTTCTGACATCCGGGAGTGACGACGCGGTAAGGCTGCCAAGCGCCAGCGCCGCCAGCAGCGCCACGGCGGCGAAGACGGCCCGCCAGTGCACGAGATCGGCAAGCACCGCCGACAGCGAAACGCCGGCCACCATGCTCAGCGTCCATCCGGTCAGCACAACGCCGATCGTCCCGCTTTCCCGTCCAGGTGGGGCAATCGCCGCGGAGCTGGCATAGATTGCCGGCATGGCGACGCCGGCGGCGACGCCGGCGAGAAGCTGCGCGGCGACCAGCGCCGTCACCGTCGGCGCCGCAGCGCTTGCGACAAGCGCCAACGCCAGCAGCAGCAAGGCCGCCTGAAGGATCCGGCGCGCGCCGACCCGGTCGATGTAGCGCGCCAGGAACAAGGCGCTCGCCGAGGTGCCGAGGCCGAACGCGGCGGCCGCCATCATGACGACAGGCACGCTGGTCGCGAACGACACGGCCACGGCGGGAGCAATCGGACCCAGCACCAGGGAGTTCGAGCCGATGACGGCGATGCATCCGGTCAAGAGATAGGCCAGCGCCGGGATGGGCGGCCGGGCATTCGCACCCAGGGTTGCTGCTTGATCGCTGTTCGACATATATTCATAATGGCCGTATTTTATTCGGCTACAATCGGGAATTTCCATTATGGACGAAGAAACAAATGGCATTCCGCAGAACAGGCCGGTGCCCCGCGATCTCGACGCGATCGACAGAAAGATATTAGGCGTTCTCGTCGACGACGCCACGGTCAGCTATGCTGAGCTTGGCGATCGTGTCGGCCTCTCGCCGCCCGCCACGCATGAGCGCGTCAAGCGCCTTCGGCGCAGCGGCGCCATTCGCGGCACGGCTGCCATCATCGACCCCAAGGCGGTCAAGAAGCCGCTGCTGGCATTCGTGCATATCGACACCAAGGGCTGGGGCAAGACGCCGGAGTTGATGGCGGTTTCGCAATATCCGGAGGTCGAGGAGATCCACACGGTTGCCGGCGACACCTGCATGCTGCTGAAGGTCCGCACGGAGGACACGCGGGCGCTCGAAGGCCTGCTGTCGCGCCTCTACGAGACACCCGGCGTCACCTCGACGCGCAGCTACGTGGTGCTGTCGACCTATCTCGAGCGGCCGGTGCAGCCCGGCGTCACGACGCAGTGGCCGGCGCCCAAGCACATGGCCGAGCCCCTGTACTAAGGCCTGATGCCGATAAGCGCGAAGCGGTTTTCGGACGACATCATGCTCTATCTCTTTGATTTGGAGGTGGACTCGCCGCCTCCGCCGAAAACGCCGCAAAACAAGGAATGATATGCTAATCTCCCGAGCCTCTAGGCAGAGGGCGGGTGGTGGCAATGCTGGAAACGGACAAGGTATTCGCTGGCTCCATACCGGAAAACTACGACCGCTATATGGTGCCGTTGATTTTCGAGCCCTTCGCTGCGGATATTGCAGGACGAGCAGCGTCCCTGTCGCCCGCCGCCGTTTTGGAGACGGCCGCCGGCACCGGGGTCGTTACCCGTGCATTGGCGCCGAAACTGTCTCCCGGCGCAAGCTATACGGTAACCGACCTCAACCAGCCGATGCTCGACTATGCCGCTTCGCGACAACCTCCCGACGGTCGCATCACATGGCGTCAAGCGGACGCCTTGGCGCTGCCGTTTGAAGATGCGACCTTCGACCTCGTTTGCTGTCAGTTCGGTGCGATGTTCTTTCCCGACCGGCCATCGGCCTACCGCGAAGCCAGGCGTGTCCTGAGGCCGGGCGGACATTTCCTGTTCAGCGTATGGGATCGCATCGAGGAGAACGTCTTTGCCGATGATGTGACGAATGCTCTCGCAAGGATCTTCCCCGACGATCCGCCGCGCTTTCTGGCACGCACACCCCATGGCTACCACGACAAGGCAGTGATCCGTCACGAGCTGGAGGATGCTGGGTTCTCCGGTGTAATGATCGAGACGAGAGCCGAACAAAGCCGTGCATCCTCGCCGCGCCTTCCCGCCGTCGCTTATTGCCAGGGAACTGTGCTTCGCACCGAAATCGAGGCCCGGGAGGCTGGGAAGCTGCAAGCCGCGACCGACTACGCCGCATCCGCGATTGCAGACAGACATGGCAGCGGCGCGGTGGCCGCCAAAATTCAGGCTCACGTCATCATGGCAACGGCTTAGCTTCCCAGCCGGATCGTCTCGAAATAGGCGTCGGTGCCAACCTGGCCGCCCTTGAGCGCGATTTCGAGTCCATCGATCGCGCCCCCGCCATGAGCGACACAGAGCGGTGATCCCGGCGATTGCGGCAACGGCATGCGCACGGTCAGCGCGTCGATGGCCAATTGTCCGAGCGCGTGACTGGAGGTGTCGCCACCGGCGATCACCGCGCGCTTGAGTTTCTGTTCCACGATTAACCGGCGCAGGATTGTTCCCAGCGCTCGCCCGAGCGTGTTTCGCGCACCTTCGATCCGGTCGATCTCGGCGCCACGGTCGGCCTGTGGGCCAAGCGCGGTGTAGAGGATGACGCTGCGCCCCGCAGCCAGGCTTGCCAATCCGCTCGCGACGGCGCGCTCGATTGCCTCCTTGGCGCCCTCCGTGACCAGTTGCATGGCATCCATCTCGACGCCGTCGAAACCGTGGGCAAGGGCGTGGCGGATCTGCTTTTCGGTGGTCGGCGACACGCTGCCCGAGACCACCGCGAGGCGGTCTACCGGTCCCGGCGGCGCGAACGACGCCTGCCCGGAGGCAATGCCTTTGCCGGCCCATTCGGCAAGCAAGGCATATTCGACGCCCGAGGATCCGACGACGAAGCCATGGCCTTGGTCATGGATGCGCCAGATCTGTTCGCCGACGCGTCTCTGTGTCTGGCGGCTTTCGACATCAAACAGGATGACCGCCCTGTTTTGCACGGCCTGGTCGACCGTTTGCGCGAGATCGTCGGTCTGCAATGCAGCCAGGTCGACAAGGCCGGAGCTGAGACTGGTCTGGCGCGAGAGATGCACGAGCAGGTCTGCTTCGTTCATCGGCGTCACCGGATGCCTGCTCATCACCGGATGCCTGTCGATGCGGAAATACTCGCCGCGGAACGCCGCGAAAAGATTGCCGAAGGCCGTGTAGCGCTTGAGCTGCGGCGCGCCGACGACCATCGGCACGCTACTCTGGCCGAAGATGCGCCGGCCGATCTCGATGGCGCGGCCGATATTGCCGACCGTCGGGCTGGAATCGAAGGTCGAACAGATCTTGTAATGGCAGATCGCCGCTTCGAGGCTCTTCAGCCATTCGAAGGCAGGCGCCAGATTCTGCTCCATCCATTGCGGCGTTTCGCTTCGGCTGGTGCCGGCCAGTCCGACGGCGCGGCAATGGAAAAATCGCGCCAGCAGGCGCTCATCGGGCCGACGCATGAACAGCACCGTCGGCACGCCGCCGAGCTCGAGCGCCTCCATGACATCCGTCGAGCCGGTGAGGTCGTCGCCATAATAGCTCAGGAGCAGGTTCTGCATGGCTTCGCTCAGGCCGCCTTGCCGTCGCTGAATTTCTCGATCGAGCGTGCCAGCTCGGCATGGTCGCGCGCGAATTCGTCGAGGGCAATGCCCTCGACCGCGGCCTGCCACGCTTGCAGCACCGCGCGCACCCCGGCGCCGGGCCCGTCCGGATGGCTGACGATGCCGCCGCCGCAGAGATAGAGGAGATCGACCGTGCGGCCGGTGCGCTCATAGGTCTCGGGCGCCTGGCCGCCCCATTGGCCGGAGCAGGCCACGGGCAGCGCGCAATCGTATGATGAAAACAGCGGCGTGGTCACCGCTTCGAAAGAGCGGATGAAAGAATCGTCCGGCTCCCAGTATTTCGAGCCGATACCGTTGATCTGGAACTGGTCGACGCCGAGCAGCCGCCAGAATTGCTGCCATACCTTGAAATCCATGCCGAGGCCGGGATGGCGGGTGAGAATGTCCCAGCCATTGCGGTGCGCATGCAGCGCCAGCCCGGAGCGCTTCCTGAGGAAAGCCATGCCGCCGAATCCGATGGAGTTGATGTTGACGACCGCGCAATTGCCGCCGGCTTCCAGCACCAGATCGTGGTTGCGCATCATCTCGTCGGGATCGGCATGCGAGATGCCGAAGGCGTACATCACTTTCTTGCCGGTCTTTTGCTCGTGGTCGCGGATCAGCGGCATGATCGCCTTCACCCGCTCAGCGAGCGGCGAATAGGCCGGGCTCATCAGCTTCTCGTCGTCCTTGATGAAATCGACGCCGGCTTCGATCAGTTCGCCCACCATCGCGGCTGTCTCGTGCGGCCTGAGGCCAAGCGCCGGCTTGACGATGGTGCCGATGATGGGACGGCCCTCGACCCCGGTCAGCCTGCGGCTGCCGGCAACGCCGAATTGCGGGCCGGGATGGGCGCCCCGGTATTGTTCCGGCAGCTTCATGTCGATGACCCGGATACCGGACAGGCCCCTGATCGAATAGGTGCCGCTGATGGCGATCGTCATCAGCGCCGACAGGTCGGTGCCGATGGCGTCGAACGGGAAGCCGATATCGACATCGGCGCGCCGGAAGGGGCCGTTCCCGGATCCGGGAAGCGACGGCTGCTCGGCATCGGGCAGGGGCCTGATCGCCAGCACACGAGCCGCCACACGCGCCTTTAATTCCTCGGTCTCGCCGGGCAGTGGGACGAAGGTGCCGGTCGACTGGTCGCTCGCGATCTTGGCCGCCAGCGCTTCGATGCTGCCAGAGGTTTCGATGCGATAGGTAAGCGTGATCATGGTCTGTCGGCCGCTCGAAAAGGGTTCGAAAAAAGTTTTGTCGCGCAGGAAATCTGGTATAATGAGTACCTAAGTATTGCAAGCAATATCCCGACTTCGGCAAGAGGGCCGGCTTCGGCAATTCCGGGAAATGAGCGGCGTTTTTCGTTCGGAATGCCTGGAACAAACAGCTGGCGCGGCTTGGCGATTGCATGAAATCGCGGGACCGCTCCAGGCGCAGGCATTCCGGTAATCCTGCCTGGAATGCTAAACAGGAACCGGGCCAGGGAGTGATTCGTCACGATGAACCGTTCGGAGCCGATCGTCCGGCGCAAACTTTCCGACGAAGTCTTTGCAAGGCTGAAGCGGCTGATCACCAGCGGCGAGCTGCAGCCGGGCGACGACATGCCGTCCGAACGCGAGTTGATGGAGCGCTTCGAGGTCGGCCGGCCGGCGATCCGCGAGGCCATGCAGGCGCTGAGCAATATGGGACTGGTCGCCATCTCGCATGGCGAGCGCGCCAAGGTGCTGCAACTAACCGCCAAATCGATCATCAAGCAGGTCGACGGCGCGGCCAAGATCATCCTGTCTTCATCGAGGGACACGCTGGAGCACCTGAAGACGGCGCGCATCTTCTTCGAGCGCGGCATGGTCAGGGAAGCCGCGGAAAAGGCGACCGCCGAGGATGTGCAGCGGCTCAGGGCAACGGTGGCCGAGCAGCGCGCCGCGCGCGGTGATTCCGAAGCCTTCATCTCCGCCGACATGAAGTTCCACACCCAGATATCGGCGATATCGGGCAATCCGATCTATGTCGCCGTCAGCGAAGCCACGCTCGGCTGGCTGAAGGAATACCACACCGAGATGCTGATCTGGACCGGCAAGGAACAATACACGCTTACCGAGCATGAGGAGATCATCGACCGCATTGAGCACCGTGATGCCGACGGCGCCGAAAAGGCGATGATCAAGCATCTCGAACGCTCGCGTGCGCTCTATGTGATGAATTCCGATAAGTAGCTCTAGCCAACCCGGACAATGGCGTAGGGCGACATCGTAAGATGGCCCTGACCCAGTGCCGAAACATCAACCGGGACGTCGTTCGCCGTCAGGTTCGCCAGCCAGACGGCAATGTCGCCCGAGGCGGCGCGACCGGCCAGCGCCGCAACACGCGTCTCGTCGCTTGTTTTCGCGGCAACATGCGCGAGCCCAGCCAGTTCGCAAAGCCCTTGGACGGCCCGGAAAATCGGCCGCGGCGATCCCTCGGCGACAGGTTCGCCGGATGCGGCCAGCACGCCGAACGGTCCGGTGATGCTGGACAGTGTCAGCATCTCCAGCCCGGCCGGCGCGACGCGCGCGGCATAGCCAATGGTCCAGGCGGCGGCAAACTGCGCGGCATGGCGGGGATCACGGTTCGCCATGGCAATGCGTTGGCCGGCAAAATTGTCCTTGGTCGCGCCGCCATAGGGGTTCTGTCGCATGGCAATGGTCGACGGGCCGATCCGGTAAGGCTTGTCGCCGAAGATCGCCCGGGTCGACCGGGTGATGAAGGGCAGCGCCTCCAGCGATTGCATGACGCTGAGATCGTCGGCGGCGTGAACGATCGGACAGGTGCAGTGCGTGACGAAATCGAGTTGGTCGGCGGGCACGCGCTTACGGTTGAGCTCGGTGAAATAGCTGAACATGCCGCCGCCGAGGCGGATCCCGGGAAAGGCGCGCCGCGCCGCGGCATAGATTTCTTCCAGCGGCGGGCATGCCGGCCAGGCGCTGCCCGGCGGCGTCGACTGGCGGTCGACCGAAGGCGAGACGGCAACCGCATCGAGCCGCAGGCCGACCCGGCGCACCATATCGGCGACATCGGAGAATTCGGCATCGAGGTCGCCCGTGCAGGCCACCACGCATTCGAGCGTGGTCGAGGCGGGATGCGCCGCGGCGAGCCGGGCATGGGCGCGCAGCGCGTCCAGGCCGTGGCCGCGCGTCGGATCGAAATGGAAAAGGAGTTGCCGCGGGCCGAGCCTTGCCAGCATCAGCAATTCGGCCAGCGTTGCCTCGACGTCCTCGGGATAGACGATCACGCCGATATCGGGCAGCCTTGGCCCGGTCTCGCCGAGTTCGATGCGGACCGGTTCGGCACTCGCGGTCGCGGCGGGCATCCCGGCGCCGCCGGTGAGGCGCAGGCTCACCGTCTGGCGCAGCGGTTCGCGGGCCGGCAGCACATAGGGCCACGGCAAGGCCAGCGGCCGCACATAGGTCTTGTAGGAGGCGTCCGACCAGTTGCGCTGGTCCTCCATCTCGAAAATATCGCCTTCCATCCGGCATTCGGCACTGACGCCGGGACGCACTGCATGGGTGATGGCACGCAGGTCCTTGAAGGGCTGCCATGGGTCGATCAGATCAGGCAGTTCCGTGTCCACCACCCTGCCATCGGTGTGCTCCACCGTCACCGGGCTGCCGGCGAGGCCGGCGATCGGATGCAGGATGCAGAAGCCGCAGCGGTTGGTCTCGAAATCGCTCTCCGGCAGTGCGGCCACATCGAAGACCAGCCTGCCGTCGGCGGAGCCTTCGATCGTCGCGTGGAAGCGCAGGCTGCTGCCGCCCGGGCCGGTGCAATTCGCCTCATAGGTTACCGAGAAACGGTCGACCTTCTGGTCGATGGTCAGGTCCGTGAGCTCCGGCTCATAAGTGCCCCAGTCGCGGTCGCGTACGATATAGGCGATGGCGCGCAGCACTTCGGTGCCGGCATGCCGGATTGTGCGCAGATTGCCATTGACCAGCTCGGCACTCAGCGCGCCCGCCTGCAGCAGGATCGGTGCCGCTTCGGCCGCCCGTGTGCCGTAAAGATCGAACACGTCGGCCGTCATTGCAGCAAGGCTTCGATCTGCACCGGTTCGCGGCTCGCAGCACCCGCATAGGCGGCCTCGACCAGGGCGAATGTCTTCAGATTGTCGGCGCCCGAGGTCGCCGGCTCCTTGCGGCCGACAAGGCAGTCGACCCAGTGCCGCTGGATGGCCAGCACGCTTTCCTGGATGTTGTGCCATGGCCGCGAGGCCCAGGGCAGGAGCGGCGGCGAGACATCGCTCACTCTGGTTCCGCTCTTGCCGGTGACGGTCAGCCGGTAGCCCTGCGCCAGCCGGATCGTGCCGTCGACGCCGTCGAGCTCGATAAGTGTTTCCGGGAACGGCTCGGTGGCAAGCTTGGTCGCATAGCTGCAATCGACAACCGACGTGGCGCCGCCGGCATGATCCATGAGCATCGTCGCCACATCCTCGCCGGCGATCGCGGGGTTGATGCGTGTGGTCCGCGCGGTCAGGCTCGTGACGTCGCCGAGCAGGAAGCGGGCGATGTCGAGGATGTGGATGCCGAGGTCCTCGATGATGAAGCGTTTTCCGGTCGCCAGATAGGGCTGGCCGGAAAACACGTCATAGCCGGAGCGGAAGGAGATGCGGCCGAAGAACGGCGTGCCGATCTCGCCCTTGTCGAGCAGGGCGCGCACCGCCTGGATCGGCGACTGCCAGCGGAAGTTCTCATGCACCATAAGCGGCACGCCGGCCGTGGCACAGGCCGCGACCATCGCCTTGGCATCGCCAAGCGTCGGCGCGAACGGCTTCTGGCAGATGACGGGAACACCATGCGCGGCCGCCATCTCGACCAGCGGTCGATGGCTGCCGACAGTGGTGGCGATGTCGACGAAGTCGAGCGTCTCGGCGGTGAAAAGTTCCGCCGCATCGGTGTAGCGCCGCGCCACGCCGAACCGGTCGCCGACGATCCGCAACCGCTCCGGATCGCGGTCGCAGATGGCGACGATCGAGGCGCCCTCTATGTCGCGCCAGGCATGCATCTGGTTGACGGCGAAGAAGCCGCAACCGATCAGCGCTCCACGCAACTCCGCCATGCTCAGCCCGCCTTTGCCATCTGCATCAGGGTAACGCGCTGCTGCAGCCGGCGCTGCGCCTGGTCGACGACGACGGCGACGATGATGACGAGGCCCTTGATCACCATCTGCCAGAACGAGCTCACGCCCATCATCACCAGCCCGTCCGAAAGGATGCCGATGACGAAGGCGCCGACGATGGTGCCGCCGATCGTGCCGCGGCCGCCCGACATCGAAGTGCCGCCAAGCACCGCCGCGGCGATGGCGTTGAGCTCAAAGCTCTCGCCCGTCGCCGGATGCGAGGCCATCAGCTCCGACGAGATGATCAGCCCGACGATTGCCGCGCAGAAGCCGGAGAACATGTAGACGAACATCTTGACCATGTTGACGCGCACGCCCGAGATGCGCGCGGCGCGCTCATTGCCGCCGACGGCGAAGATGTGGCGGCCAAGCGGCGTGTAGCGGGCGAGATAGGCCGCCCCCACCGCCACCACGATCAGGATCCAGATCGAGACCGGCAGGCCGAGCAGCCGGCCGGCACCCAGGAAGCCGAAGCCGGTGGTGCCGAGTTCCGGCTTGCCGACGAGATTGGGGAAAGTGCGGCCGTCGGAGGAAAGCAGCGCGAAGCCGCGCGCCACATAGAGCACGCCGAGCGTGGCGATGAAGGGCGCGACGTTGAGCCTGGTGATCAGCAGCCCGTTGACGGCGCCGATCAGCATGCCGACCGCGAGCGTGATCAAGGCGATCTCGACGACATTGAAATAGATGGTGTAGCCGATCTGCAGGTCGATGCCGTTGAGCACGAGGTAGCCGGCCACCATGCCGCACAGGCCGACGA
The DNA here is from genome assembly GCF_006442955.1 of Mesorhizobium sp. B1-1-1. Classification (NCBI taxonomy): domain Bacteria; kingdom Pseudomonadati; phylum Pseudomonadota; class Alphaproteobacteria; order Hyphomicrobiales; family Phyllobacteriaceae; genus Mesorhizobium; species Mesorhizobium sp. B1-1-1. The sequence continues at coordinate 277,166 of NZ_VFWW01000007.1, read as the reverse complement.
TCGAGCCAACCGAAAGGTCGATGCCGCCGGTGATGATGACGAAGGTCATGCCCATGGCGAGAAAGGCATTGAGCGCCACGTGCTTGGCCATCAGGATCAGATTGGCGGCCGACAGGAAGTTCGGCGCCGCGATCGAGAAGAACACCAGCACGGCGATCAGCGCAATGAAGGTTCTGAGCTTCATCAGCGTCAGCAGCGCCGAGCCGCTGGAGGCGGAGGAAGCGGCAGCCTTGGCCGGAATGTCAGTCATCAGCGTTGCTCCCCATGTGCGGCCGGTCCGTGGCCCAGCGCCGACGCGGCGACGATCGCCGCCTCCGTCGCTTCGGCGCGGTCGAACATGCCGGTCAATCTGCCATTGCTCATCACCGCGATGCGGTCGGACAGCGCCATCACCTCGTCGAGGTCCGAGGTGGCGAACAGGATGCCCAGCCCGTCGCGCGAAAGCTTGCGCATGGTGCGGAAGACATCGGCCTTGGCGCCGACATCAATGCCGCGGCTGGGCTCGTCCATCAGAAGCACTTTCGGTCCGGTGAGCAGCGCCTTGCCGATCACCACCTTCTGTTGGTTGCCGCCCGACAGCGACGAGACCTCCTGCGCCGGGTCGGCGACCTTGATTGCGAGTTCCCGCACCATCTGCATCACGGCCTGCCGCTCGGCACCGCCGCGGATGTGAAACAGGCGCACGAAGCGCGACAGGCTCGCCATCGTCAGGTTGCTGGCGACCGACAGGATCGACACCAGGCCCTCGCGCTGGCGGTCCTCTGGGATCAAGGCCAGCCCTCGCTGGATGCGGCGCGTCGTGTCGCGCTCCTTCACCTGCTTTCCGGCGATGAAGATCCTGCCGCTGGCATGGCCGTGACGGCCCATGATGCAGTCGAACAGCTCGCTGCGCCCCGCACCCATCAGCCCGTATATGCCGAGAATCTCGCCGGCGCGCAGCGACAGCGAGACGTGGTCGACCGCCAGCCCGCCGGTGACGCGTGGCAGGCAGATCTCCTCGGCGCGGAAGATTTCCGCGCCCGGCACATGGCCGTCGGCCTTGGCGAAGTCCTTGGCGTCCGAGCCGATCATCTGCCGCACGATCCACTGCGTATCGACGTTTTTCATCTCCTCCTGGCCGGTGATGCGGCCGTCGCGCAGCACGGTGATGTAGTCGCCGATGCGGATCAGTTCCTCCAGCCGGTGCGAGATGTAGACGATGGCGACGCCGCGCGCCTTGAGGTCGGCGATCACCTTGAACAGGATCTCGACTTCGGCGGCGCTCAGCGCCGAGGTCGGCTCGTCCATGATGAGGATCTTGGCGTCGAGCGAAACCGCCTTGGCGATCTCGACCAGTTGCTGCTGGCCGATGCGCAGATCCTCGACCAGCATGTCGGGCCGGATGCCGGCTTCCAGCCGCTCCAGGAATTCACCGGCCCGGCGCTCCTGTTCCTTGCGGTCGATCTTGCGGAAGCGGTTGGTGATCTCGCGCGTGGCGAAGATATTCTCGGCGACCGAAAGGTTGCCGAACAGGTTCAGCTCCTGGAACACCATGCCGATGCCGCGGTCGACCGCGTCTCCCGACGACGAGAAAGAGACCTCTTCGCCTTCGAGCAGGATGCGCCCTACGGTCGGCTGCTCGACGCCGGCGATGATCTTCATCAGCGTCGACTTGCCGGCGCCGTTTTCGCCGACCAGCACGTTGACCGCGCCCTTGCGCACTTCGAAATTCGCCTGCTTGACCGCGACCGTGCCGGCATAGACTTTCGAGACATCCTCCAGCTTGAGGATGACGTCATGGCCATTCGCCTGGCTCATGGCTTCGGCCCGATCTCGGCCTCCGCCGGCGTCACCAGCGGCAGGTCCTGGCCGCCTTCGATCGTATAGGCGCCGAGCACCTTGGCGGTGCGGCCTTCCAGCGCCTCGCGCGGCAGCTTGGCGAGCACTGTCTTGGCGGCATGGGCATTGAAAGCCTTGCCGAACTGGGCGAAGTCGATCTGGTTGGTGAAGTCGTTGAACTGGACGAAGTCGAGGCTGTCGCGCAGCGCCGTGCCGCGCATCGCCGGCCCAATCTGGACGCGCGCGTCCGCCTTGCCGTCACCGTCGGCGTCGACGTCGATGGTGGCCGCGCGCGACTGCGTATTGGCGGCGACGATCTTGCCTTCGACGCGGACCGCGAAAGTCCATGGCGAATTCGCCTGCTTCTTCGGATTGCCGTATTTGGCGCCGGCCGCGGCCGGATCGGTCTTCGCCAGCGCATGGACCTCGGCGAACGGTCCCGCCTTCTGCTGCAGGTAGGGGATGACTTTCGCCGCCCATATGTCCTCGACCATCTTGTCGGGGTTGAAGGCGGAAGCATTGCCGTCGCCTTGCGCCGACGGCGTCGGCAGGATCTTGCAGGCGCTGAGCGCGATGCCGGCGGTCAGGGCAAGGATCGGCCAACTCGGCTTTTTCTGCATGGCGGTCGAGGCATCCTGGTGAAAAGGAGCGAGGGACGAACCTCGGTTCGCCCCTCGCTGTTCGCGTTGCGCCGGCTCAGTTTTTCAGCGCGAAGGTTTCCAGCTTAGCGGCATTGTCGCCATTGATGAGCACGCAGTCCATCAGCTGCTTTTCCTTCTCGGGCGACTTCTTGTTCTTGATGAAGTCGTTGGCCTGCTCGACCGCCATCTGCGCCTGGGCATAGGCAGGCTGCAGCACCGTCGCCTTGATGCCGCCCGAGGTGATGGAATCGCGCACGTCGTTCGATCCGTCGAAGCCGACGACGATGACGTCCTTGCGGCCGGCCGCGGCAAGCGCCGCATAGGCGCCCATCGCCATCGTGTCGTTGCCGGAGATGACGCCCTTGATGTCAGGATTGGCCTGCAGGATCGATTCCATCTTGGAATAGGCCTCGGTCTGGCTCCAATTGGCCGACTGCTGCGCGACCATCTTCAGGTCCGGATAGTCGTCGATGACGTCGTGATAGCCCTTGGAGCGGATGCCGGCATTGGTGTCGGATTCCTTGCCGACCAGCTCCACGAAATTACCCTTCTCGCCCATCAGCTTGACGAATTCCTGCGCGCCGAGCTGGGCGCCCTGGTAGTTGTTGGAGACGATCTGAGCCACCGCGACGCCGGTGGCGTTGATCTCGCGGTCGATGAGGAAGGAGGGGACGCCGGCGTCCTTGGCCTTCTGTACGGCGGCGACGGTGGCGTCGGCGCCGGCATTGTCGAGGATGATCGCCTTTGCGCCGCGGCCGATCGCAGTGTCGATCAGCTCGGACTGCTTGTTGGCGTCGTCGTCATGGACCAGCACCAGCGCCTCGTAGCCCAATTCCTTGGCCTTGGCTTCGGCGCCGACGGCTTCCGCCTTGAAGAACGGATTGTCGTGCGATGGGGTGATGATGGCGATGAGATCCGCCGCGTAGGCGGGCATCGCCGTGCCGAGTGCCAGCACGCCTGCGAAGGCAGCAAGCGTCATTCTGCGTGTCAGTTTCATGAAGTCCTCCCGTTGAAACCCATGCCTCGATCGTTTCGAGGCCTCTATCTACGATTGAATTCGTCAGGCAGGGCCGGCAGCGCGCCGCCCGGATTTCAGAGCCGATCGCCGGCTGTCATCCGAACTGCTCCTCGCTCCGCTCCCGCCGTCCTCACTCGCATCAACTTCAAACTTCCAACGAAGCATGACCGATCCGAGTCCGGGAACAGCTAAAGCTAACTGGTATAATGAGTCAACCACTAATTCAGGTGATCTGTATCTAAGCGGCGGCCCGCTCAGGTAATCCGCTGGATGCTGGCTGCGATCTCTTCCGGTTCGAAGACCCGCTTCCAGTCGTCGCGCATCAGCACCGGCTTGCCGAATTCGATGGCCTTGTTGCAGGCGTCGGAGAACACACCTTTGGTTTCGCCGAAGATTACGGCGCCGAGCACATTCATGTGGCCGAGCAGGAAATCGAGGGCCGCCTGCTGGTCGACGCCGCGCGCCACGACCTCGTCGACCGCTTCCTTCATGACCACCAGCAGCGAGGCGCACACGGTCTCCGAAAGGCCGGGCTCGAGCAGCGCCATCTGTTCGACGGAGACGCGGTGCGAGCGCATCACCGGCGCCCAGATGATCTTGGCAATGGCCTCGCCCTTGGCGTAGTCCGCTTCCGGTCCCTGCATCAGTGCGCTGACCATGTGCTGCTTGGCCTTGACGCCGCCGAAATAATCTTTCTTGGCCGCCATGTCGGTTTCGTCGTTGAAGATCGGCGGATGGCAGGGGTGGGTGACGAAGTAGGTCAGGTCGGGACGATCAGGCAAATGGCCGGCAAACGGCGCCGCGGCATCGAGAACGATCACCATCGTGCCCGGCGCAAGCTTGCTTTCGATGCTTGCCGCGACCTTGCCGATATGGGTGTCCGGAACTGCCAGGATCACCACCTCGGCGCCGTCCAGCGCCTCGTCGGCACCGACCGTATCGAAGCCAAGCCCGGTCTTCAGCCGCTCGCGCCCGGCCTCGCTGACCTCGACATGGCGGATCGTATAGGGCGAGCCGCGGAAATTGGTCGAAAGGCGGTAGCCCATTTTGCCGCCGGCACCGAACAGCGCGATCGTCGTCATCTAGCTTTGCTCCTAAATATTGAACGATGGTCTCGCCAATCGTCACCTTATATACTGGTATGATCACTCTACCATCTTGGCAAGAGAAATCATTGTCACTGCGGCCTGATTGCCGCAGCGCCCGCCTTAGGTTTCGCCGTGCCGTCGCCGGCTGCGCTCTCGATGGCGGCAGGGTCGATGGCGGCGCGCCGCGACAGCACCTGCCGGCCGGCCAGCGCCAGCACGAAAATGACCACGATGCCCTGGACGATGTCCTGAGCGCCGGGCGGCAAACCGATGATCTGCATGGTGGTGACGATGAGGATCAAAAGGATGCTGGCGAACAATGTGCCGAGCGCCGTCGCGGAGCCGCCGAAGATCAGCGTCCCGCCCAGCACCACCGCGGCGATGGATTGCAGAAGATAGGGCTGGCCCATTTCAAGGAAGGCGCCGCCGATATAGGCGCCCAGCAGCAGCCCGTTGAGCGAGGCCAGCACCGAGGAGATGATGAACGCCGAGGCGATGACCCGGTTGTTGCGGATCGCTGCCAGCCGCGCCGCCGCGCGGTTCTGGCCGACTGCCGAGAGCAGTTGCCCGTAAACGGTATAGCGTAGCACGAACGACGTTGCGGCGACGCCCAGGATGGCGATGACTGCCATGATCGGTACGCCCGCGACGCGGCCCGTCGCCAGCGTCTTCAACAGCGGACTGACGGCGAAGCCCGATATCGCGCGGTTCGACAGCAGCGTTGCGGTCGCCAGCACATAGCCCGTCGCCAGCGTGGCGATGATGGCCGGTATGTTCAGCCCGACGACGAGCAGCGCGTTGAGAGCGCCGACCGCAAGGCCGAGCAGGATCGCGGCGCCGACGCCGACGGCGAGGTTGGCGTCCTGGCCCTTGATGGTCAGCAGCGCCACGAAAGCGCTGAGCGTGATCACCGAGGCCACGGAAAGGTCGATATTGCCGCGCCCGGTGGTGACGACGAACATCTGGCCGATGCCGACGACCGTTAGGAACGAGGCCGACAGAACGATGCCCGACAGGCTGGAGAGGCTGAAGCGGTTGGTGACGATGGACAGCACCAGCCAGAGCAGCAGCACCCCGATCGCCGACCAGATCCAGCGGTTTTTCTGCGCCCAAGGGCTGAAGGCGGCAAGCGCGTTCATTGTTCGCTCCTGCGGTCCGCGGTCAGGCTGCGCAAGGTCAGCAGGGCGATGAGGATCAATCCCTGCGTCGCTGCGTTGAAGTCGCTGCTCACGCTCAGCGTGCCGAGCAGGGCGCCGATCAACGCCAGCGTGACCGCGCCGGCGACGGCGCCGACCGGCGAGATGACGCCGCCCAACAGCGAACAGCCGCCCATCACCACGGCGGCGACGCTGAGCAGGGTGAATGAATTGCCGGAATTGATGTCGCTCGCCGTATTGATCGCCGTCAGCGACAGGCCGGCGGCGGCGGCGAACAGCCCGGCGACGAGGTAGCGCACCAGCGCGTAGCGCGTCGGCGACCAGCCGGAACGGATCATCGCGGTCGGATTGTTGCCGAAACCGCGCAGCACCACGCCGAGCGGCAGCCGGTCGATCACGAACACCACGATTGCCACCGCGGCGATGAGGATGATCGAGGTTGGCACGAAGCCGAGCGACCAGTTGAACATTGCCGACAGCCATTCGGGGCTGGCGCCGCCCGGCGTCGGCTGCAGCGCATAGCCTATCCCGACCCAGATGAAGGACGCGCCCAGCGTGACGACGATGGCCGGGATCTTGCGCGCCTGGATCAGGCCGCCGAGGCCGGCATAGGCGGCGATCGCCGCAGCCAGCGCCAGCGCGCCGAGCCACGGCTGGTCGTAGAGCAGCGTGGCGCTGAGCACGCTGACGAGCCCCGCGAACGCGCCGACGCCGAGGTCGATCTCGCTGCCGCCGACGATGAACATCTGCGCCGCGGTCACCAGCACCAGCGACAGCGCCGGCATCAGCAAGAGGTCGAGCCCGAAAATGGAGGCGACCGCCGGATTGGCCGAGATCATCACCGCCAGCACGGCGGCGAGGCCGATGAAGGGGGCAGCATTCACCAGCCTGCGGGCAAGCCCGGCGCCGGCAGCGCCGCTGCGTCCCGCACTGGCGGCTTTGTCCGTCTGCTGGGCAAAGGACGCTCCAACGACGGCTGATTCCGTGATCGCCTCGCCGGCCAGTTCCTTGACGATGCAGCCGCCTGAAAACACCAGCACGCGGTCGCAGGCCAGGAGTTCGGCATCTTCGGTCGTGTGCCAGATGAGCGTGCGCCCGCCTCGCGCAATGTCGTTGCAGAGGCGGTAGAAGTCCTGCTTGGTGGCGATGTCGACGCCGCGTGTCGGGTCGTCGAGCAGGACGATCGGCGTGTCGGCGACGAGCGCCCGGGCGACGAGCGCCTTCTGCTGGTTGCCGCCGCTGAGCTCCAATATGTTGGATCCGAAGCGGGTTTCGTCGAGCCGCAGCCGGCCGGCGGCATCCGCCGCTGCCGCGCGGTTGGCGCGGTCCGAGACCAGGCCCAGCGCCGGGCGGCGTGCCAGGGCGCCGATGCTGATGTTCCCAAGCACGCTCCACAAGGGGAACACGCCTTCCTTCTGGCGGTCGCCCGCGATGAAACCGGCTTCACCGTTCCTGGCGACGGCCGCATCCGTTCCGGAATCGGGCTTGAAGATTGCGTGCAGCAACTCCTTCTGGCCGCTGCCTTCGAGGCCTGCCAATCCGATGATTTCACCGCGGCCGATCTCGATGTCGCGGCCGAGTTCGGCCGTCAGGAACCCGGACAATCGCACCAGCGCTTCGCGGCTGCCGGTGGTGGCGGTACCATGCTGGTGGATCGAGTTGGCGTCGCCCCCCATGAGCTGCACCAGCCTGCCGATCGACGTCTCGGCCACATCGCCGCGCCAGGCGGTGCGTCCATTGCGCAGCACGACCACCTGGGTGGCGATGTCGATGATTTCCTGAAGCTTGTGGCTGATGAAGATGAAGGCGAGGCCGGATTTGGCCCGCTCGCGGATGAAGGCCCGCAACTGTCTCGAGCGATCGAGATCGAGCGAGGAGGTCGGTTCGTCAAGAACGATCAGCTTGACACCGGGGGTCGCGGCGGCGCGCGCAATCTCGACCATTTGCCGTTCGGCGATGGAGAGGTGGCCGACTTCGGCATTCACATCGATGCCGTTTGCGGGGAAGACGGCGTCCAGCGCCGAGCGGGCGCGCGCCCTGTAGAGTGCCCGCCAGCCCGGCCGGTTGGCGGCATCCGCCGGAATTTCCAGGAAGAAGTTTTCGGCCACCGAGAGGTTGGCGCACAGCGACAATTCCTGGTGCACCATGCGGATGCCGCGGCGCTGTGCTTCCGCCGTGTCGTAGCCGGCGAAGCCGATATTCTGGCCGGCAAACGAAATCGAGCCCAGGGTCGGCCACATCGCCCCGCACAGGATGCGCATCAGCGTCGATTTGCCGGCGCCGTTGCCGCCGACCAGCCCGATGATCTCGCCGGTGGAGACGGCGAGGTCGATCTCTGCATTCGCCAGCGTCGGTCCGAAGCTCTTGGTGATCCCGGAAAGCGAAACAACGCTCTGCCGGGTCGGATCGGCGAGCACCGCGGCGGCTGCGCCTTCCGGGGCTACGGCGAGATGGGACATTCGTCCTCCGTTTCTTCACGGGCAGGGACCGGGCGCGGCCGTTCCGCGGCGCCCGGTCCCTGGCATTGCCAACCTTACTTGCTCAGCAGGTTCTGCTTGACCCAGTCGAGCGAATAGCTGGGGCTGATGATCTGGCCGCCAGGCAGCTTTGCATATTCCTTGAGGTTGCCGGCATCGACGGTGGCCACCGGCATGATCATCATCTTGGGTGCCTTGGCGCCCTTGAGCAGCGACAGGCCGAGCCAGAACGCGGCGCCGCCAATACCGGGCGTGGTGTTCATCGAGACCGTCTGGTAGCCGTTCTTGGCGTTCTCCTCGGCCCACCATTTGACGAAGTCGGTGCCGCCGCCGCCTTCGATGATCGGCATCTTGCCGGCATAGTCGCCGCCATACTGGACGAACGCCTGGGCGATGCCGACATCGTCGCTGCCGCCTTGTGCGAGCACGGCGTCGACATGCGGCAGGGAGGGCAGCACGTTGGCGATGGCCGCCTGTGCGACCGACGCGGTCGCCTGGCCATAGACCGTGGCGACAACCTTGATATCGGGATATTTGGCCAGCACCGACTGTTGCGCGTTGAACATGTCGTTGTCGGGCGCCGAACCCTTGACGCCGCGCACCTGGATGACGTTGCCCTTGCCGCCGATCATCTTGAAGACGGCCTCGGCCTGGGCTGCCTTGTAGCCCTTGAAGTCGAAGTTGAGCTGGTAGTTGCAGGGCGCCGAGGCGACCGAATCGAACGAAACGACGATGATGCCGGCCTTGCAGGCTTTTTCGATGATCCCGTTGACCGCGGTTTCCGACGCGGCATCGACGGCGAGCACGTCGACCTTCTTGAGGATCAGCTCGGCGATCTGGCTGTTCTGCTGCGCCACCGAGCCGTCGCCGTTCATGACGATGTAGTCGGCAATCTGGCCGGCCGCCTTGGCTTCCTTGGCCGAGGCTTCGAAAGCCTCCACCATCTGGTGCCGCCAGGTGTTGCCGTAATAGGCGTTGGCGAGCGCGATCACCGGCGCATCCGGTGACGCCATTGCCGGCACAGCCGAGACGCTGACCAGCGCGGCGCCGGCAAGCGCCGCCACGGTTGAAAACTTCATGATATTTTCCTCCCAAAAAACACCGGCCGATACGTCGGCCTTCTGCCATTCCGTTACGACGTCCTCCGAAAGACGCCATACCAGCTACATGTTATACCAGCATACCAAATAGGCAAGCGGGCACCGAAACCTCGATTGCCGAAACCTCCTTCGATTTAAGGACGAGACGAAGCTCGGCCGTCAGCTTCGTTCTTCCTTGGCCAAACGGAGCCGGCCTGCTCCAGCAACTGGTGACCAGTCCAAAGTCGGCCGTAGACGGACGTTAGGTCATCATATATGTAATGTCAATCGATGGCGCGACCCTTGTCTGCCGACGCGACTCGGGATCGATTGTTCCGCGAACACCCAGGGAGGAACGGATGGAGCCGGTCCAGAAAAAGAAATTGTATGTGGAGGTGCTTGACCGGTTGATGGCGGCAATCTCCACGTCCGAATTCCCGCCCGGCTCTCAATTGCCGTCGGAAAAGGAACTAATGACGATGATCGGCGTCGGCCGGCCCTCGATAAGGGAAGCGATGCTGTCGCTGCAGCAGATGGGACTTATCAGGATCTCGCACGGAGAACGTGCCCGCGTCATCAATCCGACGCCTGATGTCATCGTCGATCAGGTCTCAGCGGCGATGGTCATGATGCTGGCGACGAACTCTCGCGGGCTCGAAGAACTCAAGGAAGTCAGGCTCTTGCTGGAAACCGGCCTGGTCCGGATAGCCACGCGGCGCGCCACGGCCAAGAGTCTGGAACGCCTCGCGGAGACCTTGCGTCATTTGCGCGAGGCAAAGGGCGACCAAGTCCGGTTTGTAGCTGCCGACATGGAGTTCCACGCCGTCATTGCGGAGATGAGCGGCAATTCGATGATAGCGGCGGTGGCGAAGGGAATGCTCGAATGGCTGTCCCGTTTCAAGCGGGATCTGGTGGCGATGAAAGGCGCCGAGCGGCTGACGGTCGAGGAGCATGAGCGGATCTACAAGGCAATCGCCGGCGGCGATCCGGAAGGCGCGAGCGCGGCAATGGCCGACCACATTGGCCGCGCCAACGAGCTCTATTCGAAACTGGCCGGCGGCGGAGCCGGCTGAGCGGCCGCCGAAATTTTTTTGCCCGAGAAAACTCATATGATGACATGATTTCTTTTTGGTGCTAACGGTCACTCCGTGAACGTCATTCCAGTCGGGAAGCCTGCATTGTCCGGTCGCCTCCGCGCCACCTATCTGATCGAAACCCGCTACCCGCTGGAGGTTGCCGCGGCTGCGATGGCGGGCGAACAATCAAGCGGGACTTTCCGCGCCATACCCGGAGAAACGCCGGAGCTGCTGCGCAGGTTCGGAGCCCGCGTCGAATTCATCAGCGATGTTGCCGAGGTCGACAGCGAGGCGTTGCCGTTCTCGCGCTCGCCAAAAAATGCGACCGTGAGGCCGCACCGGGCCAAGGTGGGCCTTTCCTGGAACATCGAGAATACGGGGACAGTGCTGGCTTCGGTCTGGTCGACGGTTCTCGGCAATCTATTCGAGCTGCATCATTTCTCGGCCATGCGTCTCCTCGACGTTACCTTTCCCGATGCCTTCGCGGATGCCTACCCAGGGCCGGCCTTCGCCGTCGAGGGAACGCGTCGCCTGACCGGCGTCGACGGGCGTCCGCTGATCGGCACCATCGTCAAGCCGAGCGTTGGTCTTACCCCGCAGGAGACGGCGGCCCTGGCCGACACGCTGATTGCCGCGGGGCTTGATTTCATCAAGGACGACGAATTGATGGGGGACCCTCCGCATTCGCCGTTCGAACACCGGTTCGAAGCGGTCATGGCGGTGATAGACAGGCACGCCGACAGGACCGGGCGCAAGGTCATGTATGCGGCCAACATTTCCGGGGACATCGACGCCATGCGTCGCCAGCTGGATCTGATCGAGCGCCGTGGCGGGACCTGCGCCATGCTGGTCCTGAATTCTGTCGGCCTGTCCGCCGTCATCGAGATGCGCCGCCACTCCGCCGTTGCGCTGCACGGCCATCGGGCCGGATGGGGCCTCTTCAGCCGCTCTCCCGATCTCGGCATGAGCTATCTCGCCTATCAGAAATTCTGGCGCCTGGCGGGCATCGACCACATGCACGTCAACGGGTTGTCCAACAAGTTCTGCGAGCCGGACGAATCGGTGATGGCGTCGGCCCATGGCTGTCTCACCCCGATGTTCGAGCGGGCTGGCCGTCCCGATACGGTCATGCCGGTGTTTTCGTCTGGACAGACCGCTGTGCAGGCAGCCGAGACCTATACGAGGCTCGGCTCGGACGATTTCATCTATTGCTGCGGCGGCGGGATCATGGCGCATCCAGGCGGGCCGGCCGCCGGCGTTCGAAGCCTGCATGATGCTTTCGAAGCCGCGGCGGCAGGGATTCCCGCACGCGACTATGCCGCCACGCATCCGGAGCTCGAAGCCGCGCTGCAAGCGTTCGGCTGAATCTGCGCCATCGGCGCGCCATCAAGGCAAATGGGAGAGAAAGCAAATGACGACATCCGTGGCGGTGCTTGGGGCCGGAGGGAAGATGGGCTTCCGCGTGACACGCAAGTTGATCGAAGCGGGCTACGATGTCCGCGCCGTGGAGATCGGCGAGGCCGGCCGCAAGCGGCTGGGAGAGGCCGATATCGGCGCCGTCGCCATGGACGAGGGCATTCCCGGCGCCAAGGTGGTGGTAATGGCCCTGCCGGACAATGTCATCGGCCAGGTGGCGCGGCAGATCTCGCCGATGCTTGCCGCGGGCACCATGATCCTCATTCTGGATGCGGCAGCGCCCTATGCCGGCGACTTGCCCGGCGATCGGCCGGATCTCACCTATTTTGTCGGCCATCCCTGCCACCCCCCGCTGTTCGGCGACGAGACGGAATGGGCCGCGCGTCGCGATTACCATGGCGGCATCGCCAGGCAATCGATCGTCTGTGCCCTGATGCAAGGTCCGGAAGAGCACTATGCGCTTGGCGAGGAAGTGTGCAGGGCCATGTGGTCGCCGATCATCGACAGCCATCGCGTCACGGTCGAACAACTGGCGATCCTGGAGCCGGGCCTGTCCGAAATGGTGGCCATGCCCTTCGTCGACACCATGGTCGAGGCTGTCGAGGAGTGCGAACGCAAATATGGCATTCCCAGGAAGGCGGCGCTGGACTTCCTGATAGGTCATCTGAACGTCGAGATCGCCATGTGGTTCGGCTTCTCTCCGAAAGTGCCGTCCGATGCGGCGCTGCGCCTGATGCGATTCGCCAAGGGCGTCGTGGTCCGGGACGACTGGCGCGAAGCGCTCACACCGGCCAAGGTGAAGGAAGCTTCGGAATTGATCGTCTACGGCAAGGGAGCCTGAGCCCTGCCTTCGCCGGCCCGGATCATATCGGTATCGACCGCGCTCTTCGATGGCTATTCCATGGAATTGGCCATCGAGGAGATTGCGGCGGCCGGCGCCCTCCATGTCGAGCCGGCCTTCATTCGCGGCTATGTCGATTTCGATGAAGGCATGTTTGCGGCTGCGCACGCCGCGAAGCTGCGCCAGGCAGCGGAACATGCCGGGCTCGGGATCAATGCCGTGTCGGCTCATCTCGACCTGTCGGGGGCCGATGCCCCCGACGCCTTGTCCCGGCGCATCGGCTTTGCCGCCGGTCTTGGTGCGTCCTTCCTGATTACCAATGCCGGCCCGGCGAGAAACAGCGCGGCGATCCGCAAAACGATTGACGCCCTCCTGCCGAGGCTGGAGGAAGTCGGCATCGTGCTGGCGCTCGAGAATCCCGGACATGGCCAAGGCGATCTGCTCGGCAGTGCCCGGATGGGGGCAAGCTTCATTCGGGACATCGCATCGCGACACGTGCGCCTGAACCACGACGCCGGAAATGTCTTTACCTACAGCAACGAGACGGTGCAGCCGGCGCCAGATATCGCTGATGCCATCGAGGCGATTGGGCATGCCCATCTGAAGGATGTCGCGAGCACCGGCGAGGGATGGGCGTTTTGCGCCATCGGCGACGGCTCGATCGGCTACGGACCGTACTGGGCAGCGCTTCCCGCGACGCTGCCGGTCAGCATCGAACTGCCATTGCGGCTGCAGCGCCCCCAGCGCCGTGATCCCCAACGGCGGAGCGCGCCGGTGGATATCGCCACCATTCGGAGCGCGCTGCGGCGTTCACTGGATTTCGTCAATTCGCTGGAGATCGCAAAGAGCAGCACCTTCTGAACAGCGAAAGGTGGTTCCTTGCCTTTGCGAGAGCCGGCTATCCACGCTCCGGGAACATCGCCTTCAGCCCTTCACGCGAGGCCTTGGCGACGCCGCGTTCGGTGATCAGGCCGGTGACCAGCCGCGCCGGCGTCACGTCGAAGGCGGGGTTTGCCGCGGGCGTCGCTTCCGGCGAGACGCGCACCTGGGCGATCTCGCCGCTCGCGGTCTTGCCCCACACCAGCGAAACCTCGTCGCCGGAGCGTTCCTCGATCGGGATTTCGGCAAGCCCGTCGCCCACCGTCCAGTCGATGGTCGGCGAAGGCAGCGCGACATAGAACGGCACGTCGTTGTCTGCGGCGGCGAGTGCCTTCAAATAGGTGCCGATCTTGTTGCAGACGTCGCCGTCGGCCGTCGTGCGGTCGGTGCCGACGATGACCATGTCGATTGCGCCGCGCTGCATCAGATGGCCGCCGGCATTGTCGACGATCAGCGTATGCGGCACGCCGTGGCCGGCCATCTCCCAGGCCGTCAACTGGGCGCCCTGGTTGCGCGGCCGCGTCTCGTCGACATAGACATGGACCGGAATGCCGGCCTCCGTTGCCAGGTAGATCGGCGCGGTGGCCGTGCCGTAGTCGACGGTAGCCAGCCAGCCGGCGTTGCAATGGGTCAGGATGTTGACGGTTTCGCCCGGCTTTTTGCGCGCCGCGATGTCCTTGATGATGGCGAGACCGTTCTCGCCGATGGCGCGATTGAGCCCGACATCCTCGTTGGCGATCTCGCTGGCGCGACGATAGGCGGCTGCGGCGCGTTGTTCCGTCGGCAGCGGCCGCAGGAACCGCCGCATCTCATCCAGCGCCCAGCGCAGATTGATCGCCGTCGGACGCGTCTCGTGGAGCGTCTCCCAGACGGCATCGAGCGCGGCATCCGCCGGATCGTCCGCCATCTGCATGGCAACGCCATAGGCAGCGGTGACACCGATCAGCGGCGCGCCGCGCACCCACATGTCGCGGATGGCGGTGGCGATGCCATTAACGGTGTCGACCTTCACGATACGGAAGTCATGCGGCAGCCAGCGCTGGTCAATGATCTCCACCGAGCGCCCATCGTCGCTCAGCCAGATGGTGCGATAGTGGCGCTCGCCGACGTTCAAATGCGGTTCTCCTGTTCGATCAGCGCGGCCAGGTTGTTGACCTCGTCGATGCTGTGAATATGACGCCTGTTGACGGCGATGTGGCGGCCGAACTTCAGCGCCCTCGCTTCACATGTGGCGCGCAGGTCTTCGTCGGCAATGGTTTCGAAATCGGCATTGTGGGCGAGGCCGAGGATGCGCCGGTGCACCTCGATGCCGGCAAAGCCGAGGAGGTCGTCCCATATCTGGTGCAGCACATGGTCGAGCGCCTGTTCTGCGCCCAGCCTGTCGCCCTGATCCTCGAACAGGCTCTTTTGATAAAGCATGCCGTTGCGCTCCGTGCGCCACAGATGCGAGAATTCGGTGCGGAACACCGACCACGTCTGCGCCGTGACATCGAGCAGATAAGCGCGCATGGCGTCGCGCTTGCCGCTCTGCTCATGACCCCGCTGCGAGAAGAAGGCCATCCAGAAATTGGCGAGCAACATGCCGACGTCGAACGCCATCGGCCCGTAGAAGGCGAATTCAGGGTCGATCATCCTGGTCTCTGTATCCGTGACCATGATCGAGCCGGAATGCAGGTCGCCATGCAGCAATGTCTCTGCATTGGCGGCGAAAAGATGCTTCAGGCGCTGCGCTTCCACCTTGAGGTCGCGGTCGGCGCGCAACTCGGCGACCAGGGCGTCGAGTTGCGGCGAAGTGTGCCGGTTCATCTTGGCGTCGAAATAGGGGTCGGAGAACACCAGGTTCTCGGTGATGTCGCACAGCTCGACATTGTCGGCGAACAGCGCCAGATCCGCCTTGCGTTCCTTGGTCACCATCGAGAAGTCGGAGCCGCGGAACAGGGTGCGGGCCATGAACAGCCCGATATCCCTGGCGATGTTCGGCAATTGCCGGCCCTCGATCAGCGCCCGCCGCAAAATGATGTGCGGCGACAGATACTCCATGATGATCAGCGCCTGGGTCTCGTCGAAATGGTAGATGGCCGGCACCGAGCCCGGCGCGCGCGCCTCCTGCCGCGTCAGCGCGTGATATTCGAAGAAGGAACGCTTCAGCGGCAGCGGCCAGCTGTCGCCGACCAGCCGGACATAGGGCAGGGCCTGCTTGACGACAGCCGCGCCCTTGTCGCCCTCGACGATGAAGACGAGATTCAGATTGCCATCGCCGACCTCGCGCACCTTCCAGCGGCTGGTGTCCTCGCCGATGCGCTGGGTGAGCGCCTCGTTGCTGCCGAGCCGCGTGGCGAGCGTCTCCACCGACAGTGCTTCGAACGGCGTCTTCCCGGTCATCCTCACCTCTCCTGCTCGTCCCCTATAGTAGCGGAGCCACGGCGGCGGGGCCAAGCTAGGTAGCGCTCTGGCAATTGTCAATCGTGTTGACAATTGCCGACGTAGCCCATAGCGTCACCGTCAGGGAGGAACGCATGGTCGGCAATGCCGTGTTCCGCGTAGAGGGACTGAGGAAATCCTTTGGCCGCAACGAGGTGCTTGGCGGCGTCTCGCTCGAACTCCATGCCGGTGAAGTGACCGTCCTGATGGGCGCCAACGGCGCCGGCAAATCCACCCTCGTCAAGATCGTCAGCGGCGTCTACGAGCGCGACGGCGGCACCATGACCCTGGCCGGCCAGGACTTTGCGCCGGGAAGACCGGCGGAAGCGATCCGCGCTGGCGTCGTCACCGTTCACCAGAACATCAATGACGGTGTCGTCGCCGACCTTGACGTGGCCACCAACCTGACATTGGACAGGCTGAGCGGCAGTGGCGCCCCGGTGCTCTTCAACCCGGTCCGTGTGCGTCGCGAGGCCAAGGCGGTTGCCGACCGCATGGACCTGGCGATCGACTTGAAGGCGCGCGTCAGCGATCTCTCGCTGGCCGATCGCCAGATGGTGGCGATTGCCCGCGCGCTGGCACATCAGCCGAAAGTGCTGATCCTCGACGAACCCACCTCATCGCTATCGAGCGCCGAAGCCGATCGGCTTTTTGCGCTGGTCGACAGGCTGCGCGCGCAAGGCGTGGCGATCCTCTATATCTCGCACCGCATGTCCGACATAAGGCGGCTTGCCGACCGCATCGTCTCGATGCGCGACGGCGCCGTGTCCGGCGTCTTCGACAAGAAGCCGCTCGACTACGAAGGTGCGGTCAATGCCATGCTCGGCCGCAAGATCCACCTCGACCAGATCGTCGCCAGGCACTCGGCCAAGGCGGTGCTGACCGTCGAAGGCCTGCGCATCGCCCAGGGCGCCAGGCCGATCTCGCTGACCCTTGGCGACGGCGAGGTCGTTGCCGTCACCGGGCTGGTCGGCGTCGGCAAGACAGCGCTTGCCGAGACGCTATTCGGCGTGCGCAGGCCGATCGCCGGCACCATGACGATGAACGGCAAACCCTACGCGCCGCGCTCGGCCGGCGATGCGATCGCCGCCGGCGTCTTCCTCATCGCCAAGGATCGCGCCACCAGCGGCATCGTCGGCGGCTTCAACATCGAGCGCAATGTCAGCCTGCCGTTCCTGAGGCGGATGTCGAACCTGGGCGTGCTCAAGCGCCGCCTCGAACGCGCCACGGCGCGCCGGCAGATCCAGGAACTGGGCATCGTCTGCCGCTCCGAGAAGGACGAGATGTCGGCATTGTCCGGCGGCAACCAGCAGAAGGTGATGGTCGCCCGCTGGATGGCGCAGGATGCAAGCCTGTTCATTCTCGATGAGCCGTTTCAGGGCGTCGACATCTCGGCGAGGCGCGACATCGCCGCCAAGCTGAGGGCAAGCGCCAATGGCCGCGCGACGCTTTTGTTCGTCACCGAACTCGACGAGGCGCTGGAGACGGCGGACCGTATCCTGGTGATGTCGGAGCAGACCGTCGTCGGCGAACACCGCAACGCGGACATCGATCTCGATCGCCTGCTGGCCGAGGTGGCCGGCGGGCTGCCGCACCGCGCGGCTTGACCGGCTGGAATTGAAGAGCTGACGATGACAATTGGAATGGAGAGCATGGGTTCGAGTTGGGTAAAAACGGCAGCGGCGCGCGGGGGCGCTGAATGACGCAGCGCAACCACGCCATCCGCTACGGTTTCATCGTCCTGTTGTTCGGGCTCGTCGCTTATTTCGCGATCGCCGCCGACGGTTTCGTTTCGCCGCAAAGTGCGGTCTTCATTTTCCAGTCGGTCGCCATCACCGGCGTGCTGGCGCTTGGTGTCACCGCCACGCTGGTCGTTGGGGGTTTCGACCTGTCGATCGGCTCGGTCGCCACGTCAGCCATGATGGCGGCGGCCTATGTCATGGTCGTGCTGGAGCAGAACGCTGTCATCGCGGTCATCGTCTGCCTGCTGATCGGCGTTATCGTTGGGCTCATCAATGGTTGGCTGATCGTCTATATGCGCGTGCCGGACCTGCTGGCGACGCTCGGCATGATGTTCCTGCTGGTCGGCCTGCAGCGTATCCCGACCGAAGGCCGCTCGATCGCCACCGGCATGACCATGCCCGATGGCTCGGTCGCCAACGGCAAGTTCGGCGAGGCGTTCCTGGCGCTCGGCCGCCACCGCTTCGACTTCTTCATTCCCAATCTCGTTCCGGTCTCGGTCGTCGTCCTGGCGGTGCTCGCGGTGCTGATCTGGTTCTTCCTCGAATACACCCGCTTCGGCCGCATGATGTATGCAGTCGGCTCCAATGAGCGCGCCGCCGAACTCGCCGGCGCGCCTGTCAAGGCATACAAAATCTGGGCCTATATCATTTCAGGAGTTTTTGCCTCGATCGGCGGTATTTTGCTCGCCGCCCGGCTTGGACGCGGCGACATCGCCTCGGGTAATAATCTTCTGCTCGACGCTGTCGCCGCGGCGCTGATCGGCTACGCGGTGCTCGGCGCCGCCAAGCCGAACGCGTTCGGCACGGCCGTCGGTGCGGTCTTCGTAGGCGTCCTTCTCCAGGGTCTGACGATGATGAACGCGCCGTACTACACGCAAGATTTCATCAAGGGCGCCGTTCTGGTCGTCGCCCTTGTCTTCACCTTCGCTCTTTCCGGCAGGGGCAGGACATAGATTTCGACCGGGTTGCATTTCAACAAGTGGAGGAAACGACGTGAACATCACAAGAAGACTTTTGGGCAAGGCAGCGCTCGGGCTCGCCGGCGCGGCGTTGCTGATGCAGGGGACGGCCCTGGCTGCCGATCGCCCGGCACCGTTCGACAAGCCTGGCGTCAAGATCGCCCTGGTGCGCTATCTCTCGACCGGTGACTTCTTCCAGGCCTATCTGTCCGGCGTCGAGGCGCAGGCCAAGGCCCTCGGCGTCGACCTGCGCGTGCTCGACAGCCGCCAGGACGCCGCCCTCCAGGCCGACATGGTCGACCAGGCCATCGCGCTTGGCGTGCAGGGTATCATCATCCAGCACGGCCTGACGGAATCGATGAAGGACGCCGCCCAGCGCGCGGTCGACGCCGGCATCAAGGTGGTCGCTTTCGACGTCAACGTCGAAAACCCCAAGATCCCGCAGATCGAGCAGTCAGACCGCGACCTTGCGCGCCTCGCGCTCGAGCAGGCGGTCAAGGACAATGGCGAGAGCTGGAAGGCCGGCTATGTCTATGTCGCGGGCATAGCCCCGCTCGACCGCCGCAATGAAACATGGGTCGACGTGAAGAAGAAATACTCGGGCATCAACGAAGTCGCCATGTTCGGCACGCTGGACAACCCGATCGCCAACTCGGTCGCCAACCAGGCGCGCTCGGTGCTGACCGCCCATCCCGACATCAAGGTGATGTTTGCTCCCTATGACGAGTTCGCCAAGGGCGTGAAGATCGCCGTCGACGAGGCGGGCCTGAACAAGGACATCAAGATCTATTCGGCCGACATCTCGACCTCCGACATTGCGGCGATGCGCGAGCCCGACAGCGCCTGGGCGGCAACCGCGGCCACCAACCCGGCCGTCGTCGGCCAGGTCTCGGTGCGTGCGCTGGCGCAGCTGCTGGCCGGCGAAGACCCCGGCCACAACGTCGTCGTGCCGCCGACGCTGATCACCCAGAAGGACCTTCTCGACAAGGACATCAAGAACATGGAAGACCTATCGGCCAAGCTGCCGCAGTTCGCCCATGCTGATGTCGCCATGCCGGCCTGGATGCCGAACCCGAACGCGAAGTAGGCCAATCGATATTGCAATTCGCTCACACTTGGAACAGCCGCTTGCAGCAAGTGCAGGCGGCTTTTTTGCTGTCTTCATTCGTTGAACAGATCGGAGTAGGAGCCGGTGCGGGCAAGCCGCAGCTCATCGTCGGCAATGCGGTAGATCAAGAGCCAATCAGGTTCTACATGCGCATCCCGATAGTCTTTCCAGTCGCCTTTTAGAGGGTGATCCTTATAACGCGCCGGCAGTTCCAGTCCGGCGATGAGCAGGCCCAACAACTCGCGCAATTTAGCGAGGTCTTTGCCACGCTTCTCCATGCGCTTAACGTCCCTGCGGAATTGCCCGGAGTGAACGGGCGTCGGCATGTCAGATGCCCAAATCCTTGAACAATTCGTCGGCTGACGCGAAACGCTTGCCTTTGCCTTTTTCCAATTCGGCAATGGCCTTTTGGGTGGTTGCGTTCGGCACCTTCACCGGAAAGGGAAATTCCTTGTCGGCGGCGACGCGGACCAGCAGCAGGCGAATGGCGTCGGAGACCGACAGTCCCATTGCCGCCAGGGCTTCGGTAGCCTGGTCCTTTGTCGCGGCATCAATTCGAGCGCGGACAACCGTATCCGTAGCCATGTTGCGACTCCTTACTGTTGAGCCACAATGTAGCTACAAACGGGTGTTCTTGCAAGCCTGCCGTCTGCGCTGTGCGTGACCGTGCTACCGCAGCGCCGCCGCGATATTGCCGCCGTCGACCGTCGTTACGTCGGCGGTTGTGCGGTCGGCCAGCGCGTGGTGCAGGAAAGCCTGCGCCACGTCCTGCGCCGTCACCTCCTGGCCGAGCAGATTGCCGGACATGTACTCTTTTTCCGACACGCCGCGTGCGCCCGATCGGCTGGCGATCATGGCGTCGGTCAACAGCCCGGAGCGGATGCGGTCGGCATTGACGGCGTTGGAACGGATGCCATGCGCGCCGTAATCCAGTGCATATTGCCTGGACAGGAACAGCGTCGCCGCCTTCGGCACGCCGTAGGCGCCGAATTTCGGACCCGGATTGACCGCCTGCTTAGAGGTGTTGAACAGGAGAGCGCCGCCGGTACCCTGTTCGAGCATGATGCGCACCGCGTTCTGCGCCACCGACTGGTGGGCGAAGAAATTGAGCTCGAAGCTCTTGCGCAGCAGCGCGTCGTCAAGTTCGCCGATCCGGCCTTCCCAGGCGGCACCGGCATTGGACACCACTATGTCGACGCCGCCATACACGGCGACCGCCTTGTCGAAGGCTGCACGCACTTGGTCCGGATCGGTGATATCGGCGGCGACCCCGATCGAATTGTTGCCGGCCTTCTTGGCGGTTTCAGCGGCTTTTTCGCCATCGAGATCGACGACCACCGCATGCGCGCCATTATCCGCAAACAGCTTGGCGGTCGCCGCACCGATCGCACCGGCACCGCCAGTGATCAGCACGACCTGGCCGGTCAGCGGCTTCGGCTTGTTGGAGGCGAGTTTGGCCTGTTCCAGCGACCAGTATTCGAGCGGGAACAGGTCGGCCTTGGAAAGCGGATGAAAACGGCCGACCGCCTCGGCGCCACGCACGGCCTCGATCCACATTTCGCCGACATCGGAAGCGATCCTGGCATCCTTCAGCGTGCGGCCATGGCCGAACATGCCGAGCCCCGGCACCAGCGTCAGCCGCGGCATCGGGTCGAGCATGGTGCGTTTGACGTCGTCGAGCGCGTCATTGGTCTCGAAATAGGCGCGGTATTCCTTGGCGAAGGCGTCGACATGGTTCTTGATGACGGCCTTGTAGTCGCCGGCCTTGTCCGCATCTGGCGCCGGCACCGCCATCGGCCCGGTCTTGATGCGGATCGACAGGTCCGGCGTCGACACGCCGCGCGCGGCGTAGTCGGCGATCTCGGCCGAATTGATGAAATCGACGATCGCATCCGAGGTGCGGAAATCGCTGATCATGCGGTCGAAGCGGCCTTCGCCGCGTGCCACCGCCACGGCGCCGCGCAACATAGGAGCGATGGAAGCCGGCGTCGCGAGCTTCGCCGGAAGCGCGGCCTTTGCCGCCCTCGGCTTGGCGTGGCTGGCAACATACTCCTCGGCGACATTCACATAATGGATCATCCGGTCGTAGGCCTGCTTGGCGTCGTCGCCGAAGGTGAAGATGCCGTGCTTGTCGAGGATCAGTCCTTCCACATCAGGGTCGGCGTCGAAAACATCGGCCGCCGCCTTGGCGAGGTCGAAGCCCGGCATGATGTAGGGCACGTAACCCATCTTGGCCCCGAACACCGTCTTCACCAGCGGCTTGCTGTCCTCCTGGTCGACGATCGCCAGGATGGCGGTCGAGTGCGTGTGGTCGACGAATTTGTGCGGCAGGAAGGCATGCAGCAAAGTCTCGACCGAAGGATTGGGCGAGGACGGATCGATGAGGTTCGCCCGCTGCAGCGCGACCATGTCCTCGTCGGAGAGCTTGTTCAGCGCGCGCGCCTTGATGAGCGCGCCCATCTTCACCGCCGGCAAGCCCTGCGGCTCGATGACGGCCATGTCCCAGCCGCTGCCCTTGACGCACAGCACGTCCCATTCGTCGCCGACGAGGTCGGTCGCCTTGGTCTTGCAGGAAGTGTTGCCGCCGCCATGCAGCACCAGTCGCGGTTCGCCGCCCAGCAGGCGCGTCGTGTAGACGCGCAGCGCGAGATCGCGTCCGACGCCTTTCTTTGCATAGTCGGCAACCATCTTCTCCGCGTCGCCGTCATTCCACAGGTTCTTCATTAGCTTCGTCCAGTTGCTGTCATAGTGGTGAAACAGGAATGCCACGACGCCTTGATGACGGGCGCGGCAGGAATGGTCTCTAGGATACCTTTTTGCCTGGCGCTCCGGCATGATCCAGAAGCCGCTGCGCCATATCGGCGCCGACCACCAGATGCGTGCAAAGGCCGCCGGCGATCGCAGCGAGCAGGGGTTCGAACTTGCTGTTCTCCTGCACCACCATCAGCCGCTTCTGAATGGCGCGCAGCGAGGAAAGCTCCGCCGAGATCACCCGCCGGTTGTAGCCGCAGTCGAGCACCTTGCCCTCGGCATCGATGATCTGCCCGGCAATGACGCCGGCCGCGCCCGCCTTGCGCAGGTCGGCCATTTCGTCTGATGTCAGCGCGCCGCATTTGACCAGATGGCTGTCGGCATCGACGGCGCCGACCGAATACAGCGCCAGATCGCATTCGTGGATGCTCGACAGCTGTTCGCGGATTACAGGCTCGGCCCGCAGGCCGCGCGCCAGCTCTTCGGTGGTCAGCACGAGCGGCGCGTAGAAATTGATGCCCTTGGCGTTGAGCCGCCGGGCGATCTCCATCGTGCACTGGTCGGGACGATAGGAATAGGGCGCGCCGAGATTGCCGCAGAGCTGCACCACGGTGACATCCTGGAGATCGGCGTAGGACATGATGTCGGCGATCATGTAGACGGTGCGTCCCCAGGCGACGCCGATGCGGTCGCCTTTTTTCACCAGTTCGAGAAAGACGCTCGCCGCCAGCACCGCGATGTCGGTGGCGGGATCGGCGATATGGCCGTTTTCCGGCGCGATCCAGACCGCGTCGAGACCGAGTGCATCCTCGAGCTTACGCGCCATGACGTCGTCGGTGAAAAGCTGGGTCGAGGTCGAGATGTTGACGATGCCGGTCTCTCGCGCCTTGCGCAGATACATGGCAACCGAGGCGCGGGAAATGTTAAGCTGGCTCGCCACCTGGTCCTGGCGCAGGCCATGCGCATAATAGAGCCAGGCGGCCTTGTGGATAAGTTGTTCTGCCGGTCGGATTGCCATGCCTTCTCCTCGGCTGACATTAGTCACGGCTCTCGACAAAAGTCAAACCGCGCGGAGGTACGCGATGCCTTTACGCGCGCCAAATCTAGATCATCATTGCGCCAGACGCGCTTTGTCGTGGCATCGTTGCTGGTGACGCGGCCCCAGCCTGTGGTTAGAACATGTCGGCAAAGGGACATACGGGGAGGACACGATGGGCAACCCTTACGAACAGGATCTCGACAGGAACGCTGCCAACCACCAGCCGCTGACGCCGCTCACCTATCTGGAGCGGGCAGCCAAGACCTATCCCGATCATGTCGCCATCATCCATGGCCGGCAGCGCGTGACGTATCGCGATTTCTGGCGGCGTTCGCTGCAGCTCGCCTCGGCGCTCTCCAGGCGCGGCATAGGCAAGGGCGACACGGTGACGGTGATGCTGTCGAACACGCCGCCGATGCTGGAGGCACATTTCGGCGTGCCAATGACCAAGGCGGTGTTGCATTCGCTCAACACTCGCCTCGACGCCGCCGTGATCGCTTTCCAGCTCGACCATGCCGGGACCAGGGTGCTTATTGTCGATCGCGAATTCTCCGGAGTGGTTCGGCAAGCGCTCGATCTGGCCAAGGTGAAGCCCCTGGTCATCGACTATGACGATCCCGACTACGCCGCGGACGCTCCCTATCCGAAGGGTGGTCGCATCGGCACTCTTGATTACGAGGCCTTCGTTGCCGAGGGCGAGGAGAATTTCGCCTGGTCGATGCCAGACGACGAGTGGGACGCCATTTCGCTCAACTACACCTCGGGCACGACAGGCAACCCGAAAGGCGTCGTCTATCATCATCGGGGTGCTGCGCTGATGGCCTACGCCAACACCGTCCATGCCGGCATGGCCAAGCACGCGGTCTATCTGTGGACACTGCCGATGTTCCACTGCAATGGCTGGTGCTTTCCGTGGACCTTGGCCGTCCAGGCCGGCACCCATATCTGTCTGCGCTGGGTTCGGCCGAAGCAGATCTACGACGCCATCGCCGACCATGGCGTCACCCATCTGTGCGGCGCGCCGATCGTCATGTCGGTGCTGATCAACGCCAGGGATGAGGACAAGCGCCAGTTCCCGCAAGCCGTCACCTTCAACACGGCCGCCGCGCCGCCGCCGGAAGCGGTGCTCACCGGCATGGCCGATGCCGGCTTCGCCGTCACGCATCTCTATGGTCTGACCGAGACCTACGGCCCGGCGGTGGTGAACGAATGGCACAATGAGTGGGATCATCTGGAGAAGGGGCAGAGGGCCACGAGGAAGGCCAGGCAAGGCGTCCGCTACGCCGCGCTCGAAGGCCTCACGGTGATGGATCCCGAAACGATGACGCAGACGCCCGCCGACGGCCAGACCATCGGCGAGGTCATGTTTCGCGGCAACATCGTCATGAAAGGCTATCTCAGGAACCGCAAGGCCACCGACGAGGCGTTCGCCGGCGGCTGGTTCCACTCCGGCGATCTCGGCGTCATGCATGCGGATGGATATATCCAGCTCAAGGACCGCTCCAAGGACATTATCATTTCGGGCGGCGAGAACATTTCCTCGATCGAGGTCGAGGACGCGCTCTACAAGCACCCGTCCGTTGCGTCTTGCGGCGTGGTGGCGCGGGCGGACGAGAAATGGGGCGAGGTGCCGGTCGCCTATGTCGAGCTGAAGCCTGGCAAGACGGCGACCGAGGCAGAGATCATCGAGCATTGCCGCGCGCTGCTTGCCCGCTTCAAGCTGCCGAAAGCGGTGGTGTTCGCCGAGATCCCCAAGACCTCGACGGGGAAGATCCAGAAATTCCGGCTAAGGGAGATGGCGAAGAGTGGCAGCGCCAACTCGTAGCAGTTTGCACCAGCATCCGCGAGTTGGTCATCCCAGAGCGTTGCAGGAGCGAAGCTCCGTCGCGGAGCCCTAGGCTCCATGCCGCGACCCGGCAGCCGTGATCCGACGGCCGACAATGGCCCTCCAAGATTGTGGATGCTGGTCGGCCTAACCCTTTGAGCGAGTTATTTTTTCCGACAGAGGTCGCAGCATGGATTCTGAGAGTCTGCGCGTCGCTCCGCTCCTTGCTACGCCCTTGATGATGACGGGATGAGCGCCATTCGCAATCGGCAACGTCGGTCATTGCACACCTGCGACTGTCACCATCTGTCACCATTTTGTACGCGTACGCCGAATCCGTGTTGACATCGCGTTCCTTTCGATTTACGAGTGACGAAAATCAAAATTCATCACTAGTAAATCGAAAGAGGCTATGTCCGAAACCGCCAACCTCGTCGCCGATGCCGCCCGCCAGGAGAATGTAACGCGCATTCTCGATTGCGCCGAGCGCCTGTTCCGGCACTATGGCTACGGCAAGACCAATGTCGCCGACATTGCCCGCGAACTCGGCATGTCGCCAGCCAACATCTATCGCTTCTTTGCTTCCAAGGTCGAAATCCACCAGGCGGTCTGCGGCCGGATGCTCGGGGCCAGCTACAGGATGGCCTACGAGATCATGCATTTGCCGATCAGCGCCGAGGAACGGCTGCGGCGCTACGTGCACGCGCAGTACAAGATGACCATGGAGGTCATGCTCGACGACCAGAAGGTCCATGAGATGGTCATCGTCGCCCTCGAGCGCGATTGGGGCGTTATCGACAAGCATGTCGACAGTATCCATGATCTTTTTGCCGAGGTGATCCGCGAGGGCATCGCGGCCGGCGAATTCAGGGAGCAGGATCCGGTGATTGCGTCGCGCTGCTTCGGCGCGGCCACGGTCATTTTGTGCCACCCGCAGATGGTGGCCCAGTGTCTTGCCAAGACCAACCGGGCAATGCCCGACGACCTCATCGACTATGCGATCAAGGCCTTGAAGAAGTAGCCGCCGCCCGCCGGGCGCCGGTAACGACAATCAATCTCCAGTTTGGGAGTGCTAAGGTGTCTTCGTCCAATTCCATTATCCGCTGGCTGCCGGTTGCCGGCCTGATCGTCGCGTCGCTCGGCCTTGCCGGTTGTTCCCAGGAGAAGGCGGAGGTCAAGGATATCATCCGCCCCGTCAAGGTCGTCGAGATCGGCGCGGCGCAGACCACCCGCCAGCTCGATTATTCCGGCTCGGTGCGTGCCCGCACCGAGATGAATCTCGGCTTCCGCGTTGCCGGCAAGGTCACCGAGAGGCTCGTCGACATCGGCCAGCATGTCACCTCGGGCGACGTCCTCGCCCGCATCGATCCCTCCGATTACGAGCTTTCGGTCAAAAGCGCCGCGGCGAGCCTTGACGCCGCCGAGCGCCAGGTCGAGACGATGGATCTCGCCAGGAAGCGCGCCGAGCAGCTCTATGCCAAGAATTTCGCGCCGAAATCGCAGCTCGAGCAGGCGACGCTGGCCTACAACCAGGCGGTCGCGACGCGCGATGCCGCCCGCTCGACCCTCGCCCAGGCTCAGAACCAGGTCCACTATACCGACCTCAAGGCGAGCGAGAACGGCATCGTCACCGCGGTCAGTGCCGATGTCGGCCAGGTGGTCGGTGCCGGCACGCCCGTGATGACGGTTGCCGTCGATGGCGAGAAGGAAGTGCTGATCGCGGTGCCGGAAATGGATATTGCCGGCTTCAGGCCGGGCAAGGAGGTCAAGGCAAGCTTCTGGGCGGACGATGCGCTGACGCTTGCCGGCAAGGTCCGCGAAGTGGCCGGCAGCGCCGACCCGCAGTCGCGTACCTTCGCCGTTCGCGTCTCGCTTCCCAACGATCCGCGCGTGCTGCTCGGCATGACCGCCAACGTGCAGGCCTCGATCGACAGCAAGACCCAGCTGGTCTCGATCCCGCTCAGCGCCCTGGCTGAAAAGGACGGCCAGAAGATCGTCTGGGCCGTGGACCGCGGCAGCGACACCGTGCATTCGCGTCCGGTCAAGATCGCGAACTTCACCGCCGATGGCGTCGCGGTTGCCGACGGCCTCAAGCAGGGCGACGTCGTGGTTGCCGCTGGCACCCAGTTCATGACCGACAATCTGAAGGTCAAGCTGTCCGGCGATAGTCTCCAGCAGTCCGCCTCGGCGGCGGACGACGCTGCCACCAGCAGCCTGCGCTGACAGCCAGGCACTACGAAAGCCCCCCTGTCTTGGCGGCGCGAGCCGCAAGACCGGGCAGGCCATGGTTTCCGGGCGGCAGGCGCCCGATCGTCGAGACGCCGGCAAGATGGCTCCCCCGCATCATTGTCGCGTCACACGCGATGCGAGTCTCTCCGCTTGAGGGAGCTTCGCCGCCCGGAAGCCAGACGAAGAACGCATGAACGGCATGATGAACCTGCCCTGCAGATCAATTGGACTGGACTGGCGCCATGACCACCGACAGCAACACTGAAAAGCGGCCTTTCAACCTCTCGCGTTGGGCGATCGGGCATCCGAGCATCGCACGTTTCCTGTTCGGCCTGATCATCCTTGCCGGTGCGCTCGGCCTGATGCGCATGGGCCAGAAGGAAGATCCCGATTTCACCTTCCGCGTCATGGTCGTGCAGGCGATCTGGCCGGGTTCTTCGATCCAGGAGATGGAAGACCAGGTCGTCAACAAGATCGAACGCAAGCTGCAGGAAACGCCGCATCTCGACTTCGTGCGCTCCTACACGCGCGCCGGCAGCGCCATCATCACGGTTCAGATCAAGGGCGACACCAATGCTGCCCAGGTCAACGACGCCTTCTATCAGGTGCGCAAGAAGGTCGGCGACATAGCAGGCGATCTGCCGCAGGGCCTGCTCGGCCCCTATTTCAACGATGAATTCGGCGACACCTTCATCACCTTGCATTCGATCAGCGGCGATGGCTTCAGCTATCCCGAATTGAAGAAGTTCGCCATCCAGGCCCGCGATATGCTGCTGACGACGCCCGGCGTCGAAAAGGCGGTCATCATCGGCGACCAGCCCGAGAAGATCTATATCGACGTCTCGTCCAAGGCGCTGGCCGAGCGCGGCCTGACGCTGACTGACCTGCAGAACGCGATCAAGGGACAGAACAATGTCGACCCGGCAGGCTCTGTCGACACCGGCCTGCGCTCGGTCCGCATTTCGGTCGAGGGCGACGTCACCAGGGCGGCCGACATTCGCGAGCTGCGCTTGCGCGCCGGCAACCAGGTGACGCGCCTTGGCGATATCGCCACCGTGAGCTCGGGGCTGGAGGATCCTTTCGAGCGCAAGTACCGGTTCAATGGCCACGAGAGCGTCCAGCTCGGTGTCGTCATGGCCAAGGGCTTCAACGTCACCGATGTCGGCAAGGACGTCGAGGCGACCTACAAGCGATTCGAGGAGGCGCTGCCCTATGGCGTCTCCGTCGACCAGATATCGGACCAACCCGAGGTCGTCAGGGACGCTGTCAGCGAGTTCATGCATGCGCTCGGCGAAGCGCTGCTGATCGTGCTCGTCGTCTCGTTCCTGTCGATCGGCTGGCGCTCCGGACTTGTCATTGCGATCGCCATCCCGCTGGTCCTGGCCGCCACTTTCGCCATCATGTACGAGATCGGCATTGACCTGCAGCGCATTTCTCTCGGCGCCTTGATCATCGCGCTCGGCCTGCTTGTCGACGACGCCATGATCGTCGTCGAGATGATGGAACGCAAGCTGGAGGAGGGGCTGGTCAAGATCGAGGCGGCGGGTTTCGCCTATTCCTCGACCGCTTTCCCGATGCTGACCGGCACGCTGATCACCACCGCCGGCTTCATTCCGGTCGGCTTCGCCGCCTCCACCGCCGGCGAATATGTCCGCACGCTGTTCTACGTCGTCGGCATCGCGCTCGTCGTGTCCTGGTTCGTGGCGGTCTATTTCACGCCATGGCTGGGATATATGATCCTCAAGCAGCGCAAGCATGCCGGCTCCCACCACGACGTCTTCGACACCAGCTTCTATCGCCGGCTTCGCTCGACCGTTACCTGGGCCGTGCGCCATCGCATCATCGTGCTGACGATGACGCTGGTGACCTTCGCCGCCAGCCTGTGGGCCTTCCAGTTCATTCCGCAGAACTTCTTCCCGCAATCGTCTCGCCCGGAAATCCTCGTCGATCTCTGGCTGCCGGAAGGCACCAGCATCAAGGAAGTCGAGACGCAGGCCAAGGCGCTGGAAGCCAAGATGATGGACGACAAGGACAAGCGCTTCATCGCCACCTATATCGGTGAAGGCGCGCCGCGCTTCTTCCTGCCGCTGGACCAGCAGCTCAGGAATCCGAACTTCGCCCAGCTTCTTGTGATGGCCAATGACGAGCCGGCGCGCGAGCGGCTGATCGTCAAGCTGCGTACCATCCTGGCGCAGGACTTCCCCTCCATCCGCGGCAAGGTCGACCGCTTGTTCCTCGGGCCGCCGACAGGCTGGCCGGTGCAGATGCGCGTCATGGGTCCGGACCGCCAGGAAGTGCGGCGCATTGCCGACCAGGTGAAGGCGAAATTCCAGGCCAACCCGCTGCTCGGCGCCGTCCATGACGACTGGCTGGAACCTGTGCCGGCGATGAAGCTGGTCATCGACCAGGACCGCGCCCGCGCGCTGGGCGTCACCTCGCAGCGCATTCGCCAGATGCTGCAGGCGTCCATGTCCGGCGCGCCGCTGGGCGACTTCCGCGACGGCGAAGAAACGGTGTCCATCGTCGCCCGCGAGCCGGATGCCAGCCGCGCGCTGCTGTCCTCGGTCGATTCCATCTACATCCCGACCGATTTCGGTGGCTTCGTGCCGCTGTCGCAGGTGGCCAAGGTTGTGCCGGTGCTGGAGCAAGGCGTCGAGTGGCGGCGCGACCGCTTGCCGACCATCAGCGTGCGGGCGACCTTGCCCGACGGCGTGCAGTCCAACGACGTCGTCACCAAGATGTACAACGACATGAAGGGCCTGCGCGACGGCCTGGCGCCCGGCTACAAGATCGAGATCCAGGGCGGTGCCGAGGATTCGGCGGAAAGCCAGGCTTCCATCGCCGCCAAGGCGCCGATCATGCTGGCCGTCATCGTCATATTGCTGATGGTCCAGCTGCAGCATTTCGGCAAGGCTATGCTTGTTCTGGCCACCGGTCCACTCGGCATCATCGGTGCGGCCGCGGCCCTTTTGATCAGCGGCGCGCCGTTCGGCTTCGTCGCCATCCTCGGAGTCATCGCGCTGCTCGGCATCATCATGCGAAACTCCATCATCCTCGTCGACCAGATCGACCAGGACATCGCGAAAGGCATGGAACGCTCCGAAGCGATCATCGGCTCGGCTGTGCGCCGTTTCCGGCCGATCGTGTTGACGGCAATGACCGCGGTTCTGGCGCTGATCCCGATCTCGCGCGGCGTGTTCTGGGGGCCGCTCGCCTACGCCATGATGGGCGGCATTCTGGTTGCAACCGTGCTCACCATCCTGGTGCTGCCCGCTGGCTACGCCCTGTTCTTCGGCCGTGAGCGAAAGAAGGTGCCGACCGACGAACAGACGCCCGAACCGGAAACCGTCGAAGGCGTCGAGAGGCCGCAACTCGCTTTGGCGGCTGAATGAACCAAATCGGCCGGTCTCATTTGAGACCGGCCGATTTCTGTTCTTGCGGAGCCGAAGGCCGCTTGCCCGTCAGGCAATCAGATGACGAAAAACCAGTTGGCGATCAGCATTACCGCCACTCCGGCGACCAGCGTCAGATAGGGCAGCATGCCCGCCTTTTTCACCGAGAGGTCCGCTCCCGCCATGCCGAGGTCGGCCAGCATGTGGTCGGGGAACTTGCCGCCGTCCTGGATGTAATGGCGGAAGCAGAACACCGGGATGATCAGCGCCGCGGTGATCAGCCCGGCCCACAGCGCCATCGGGTTCCACACCTTGGCGCCGGCGCCCATGAAGATCGCGTTGACATAGGCGAAGATCGCCCCGATCCCCAAGAGCCACGTCGGGGCCTTCCATGGCCGCGCGATATGGCCGTTGTCGATGCGATGAATCCAGCCGGCATTGAGGTTGAGGAAGTTGAAGATGATGTAGCCGCAATTGGATACGGCGAGAATGAAGAAGAAGCTCGTCGCGTCGGCCGAGGCGATCGCCAGCACGATCAGGTTGAAGCACAGGTCGGTCCACATCGCCCGCGTCGGCGCGCCATGTTCGTTGACGTGACTGAGGTAGCGCGGCAGCCAGCCGTCGACGGAGCCCTGGTAGAGCGTGCGCGAGGAGCCGGCCATAGCCGTCATGATGCACAGCACAAGCGCCAGGATCATCAGCATCACCAGCAGGCTGTGGATAAGCCCGCCGCCGCCGACCATGCCGGCGAGAGCATCCGCCACGCCTGAGCCGTCAACGATCGGCGTCGCCAGCATGCCGTTGAGGCCGAGCACGCCCTGGAAGGTGAACGGCACCAGGATGAACAGCAGCATGCAGAGCAGGCCGGAATAGAAGATGGCCTTGAAGGTGTCGGTGCCCGGGTTCTTGAACTCGGACGTATAGCAGACGGCGGTTTCGAAGCCGTAGGTCGACCAGGCGGCGATGAACATGCCGCCGAGCACCAGCGTCCAGCCGGCGATGTTCCAGGCGCCGGGCTCTGGCGCATAGGCGGCGGCCAAGGGAACCAGCGGCGAGAAATTGGCCCAGTTGATCTGGCCGGTGAAGATCGGCACGACGCCGACGATCAGCATCGGGACGATGACAAGCAGGCCGATATATTTCTGCACATTGGCGGTGCCCAGGATACCGCGATGCTGGATCGAGAAGATCATCAGCATCAGCACGGCGCCGATGAAGAAGGTGGCGTTGAAGGTGAAGGACACCGGACCCAGCGTGTGGCTGAACGCCGACCACGTGCGGATCGCCGGGGTCGCCGCCGCGGTCACCGCGGTAATGGCGTCGCCGGCGCTCGTTCCGGCATGTGCCGCGATATAGGCGGCGACCTCGGGCGACGTGTCGGTAAAGATCGGCACCGGCGCCAGCGCATTGAGGATATAGGCGGCGGCGATCGAGCAGCCGAGCGAGAGCACCGGCGACCAGGCGAACCAGTTGCACCATACCGACAAGGGCGCGATGAACTTGGAGTAGCGCAGCCAGGCGGTGGCGCCGTAGATCGAGGCGCCGCCCGATTTGTTCGGGAACAGGCCGGCGATCTCGGCATAGGTGAAGGATTGCAGGAAGCCCATGACCATGGACACCGTCCAGATCAGGAAAGCGAGCGTCCCGGTCGTGCCGGCAATGCCGCCGATCGAGAACAGGACGAGGGCCGGGACGCCGCTCGCCACCCAGAAGGCGCCGCGCCAGTCGATATGCCTGAGCAGCTTGCTTTCGGCAGGCTGGTCCAGGACCGTGCTTATGGTGCTCATGTCGGTGAATTCCCCTTTTTGATGTTCCCCGCCGGCGACGCCTCGGCTGTGCGAAGCTTGCTCCCGGCCAATATCGCCGCGACTTCAGTGTTTCCACTCAGTCGTATTTTTTTCTTAGGAGTGAAGATTGATCCGGCGCGCTTTCACGTCAAGCGTTTTGTCGCGCCGTGCACATCACGCTTGCGGGCGGGCGCACAAATGTGCCCCGCGGCGCCGCCGACGGGCAATCCCGTATGCCCGGAAGGCCGCGGTCAGGAACGCGGCCTGGTCTTCTGCGGATCGTAATGGGCGAAGGCCACGACTCGCGCCGGCAGCCGCTTGGCGTGGCCGTCGAGCTTGCCGATTTCAACTCGCGCGCCGATGGCGGCGTGGGTGACATCGAGCCGCGCCAGCGCGATGGTCTTGTTCAGCACCGGCGAGCGCATGCCCGACGTGACGACCCCGATCTGGGCGCGGCCGACATGCACGCAATCGCCATGGCCGACCGCGACGTTGGCATCGATGTCGAGCCCGACCAGTTTGTTCTGCGGGTTCTCCTTGCGCCGGATCAGCGCCTCGCGGCCGATGAAGTCGTCGGTCTTGGACTTCAGCGGCACGGTGAAGCCGATGCCGGCCTCGAACGGGTCGGTCTGGTCGGAGAACTCGTAACCGGCGAAGATCAGCCCGGCCTCGATGCGCACCATGTCCAGCGCCTGCAGGCCCATCGGCTTCAATCCATGCGGCTGGCCGGCGGCCCAGATCGCGTCGAAGACCTTTTCGGCGTCGCGCGGATGACACCAGATCTCGTAGCCGAGTTCACCGGTATAGCCGGTGCGCGAGACGACGACCGGAACGCCATTGCCGCCGCCGATGCGCGCGACGGCGAAGCGGAACCATTCCAGTTCCTCGATCGACGGCTGCAGCGGCGAGGTCCAGATCACCTTCCTCAGGATATCGCGGCTCTTCGGCCCCTGCACGGCGATATTGTGCATCTGGTCGGTGGACGAGCGTACCAGCACGTTGAGGCCGAGCTTTGTCGCCGTCTCGCGCAGCCATTCGCCGGACAGATCGTCGCCGCCGACCCAGCGGAAATTGTCCTTGCCGAGCCTGAGCAGCGTGCCGTCGTCGATCATGCCGCCATGCTCGTAGCACATGGCGGAATAGACGACCTGGCCGACGCCGAGCTTCTTGACGTCGCGGGTCAGCGTGTACTGCAGCAGCGCTTCGGAATCCGGGCCGGTGACCTCGAATTTGCGCAGCGGCGACAGGTCCATGATCACGGCGTCCTGCCGGCAGGCCCAGTATTCGGCGATCGCGCCTTCCCTGGCGAAGGAGTTGGCCAGCCAATAGCCCCTGTACTCGACGAAGTCGCGGGTGTGCTTGGCAAAGCTCGAATGAAAGGAGGTCTCGCGGGTCATTTTCGGTTCCGAATCGGGCGTCATGCGTCTGGCGATCGCACGCGAGAATTTGTGCTGGCCGGAATAGGTGCGCACATGGATGTCGGTCAGGTCCCAGCCGTTGGCCGGCGTCGTGTCGTCGGGGCAGGCGGAGGACACGCAGACGATGTCGGTCAGGGCCCGCAGCAGCACATAGTCGCCGGGCCGCGACCATGGCTCGTCGGAGACCATGATGCCATGCGCGTCGATCGCCGTGTTGAAGAAGAAGTTGATAGCCATCCAGCCGGCGCGTGGCGTGACGCCCTTGTCCGACAGCGCGCGGTTGAAGTTCTCCGAGCAGTTGGCATGGCCGGGATAGCCGATGTCATCGTAATATTTGGCGGCGCATGCGAGCGCGAAGGCGTCGTGCCGGCCGCATGTGTCCTGCACCACTTCGACCAGCGGCTCCATGTCCTGGTCGTAATATTTCGAGTGCAGCCCCGGCGTCGGATAGCTCGCGCCCATCAGCGTGCGTGTCGTCGTCACATCGAGCGGATGGTCGAGCCCCTTGTCCAGCTTGCGCGCCGAAAAGCACTGGAAGTCGGTGCATTGGCGCCCGTCGACGTCGATGATCTGCAGATAGTCGCCGGCTTTGACGAAGTAGGATTCCGCCGTCGCCGAATGGACGCGCAAATCGAGCACCGGATCGGCGAGCGGGTCAGCCAATAGCGACTTCGCCGCCGGACGGATGGTGGCACGCCGCACGATCACGGTAAGCGGCGTCGCCGTATCATGGCCGTCGACCAGCATCGGCCCGCCGGGCGCGGCAATCACCACCGAGCCGACGCGCACGATGGTGAAAGCCTGTTCGGTGCCGGCCGGCGTGGCGCCGCCGAATACGCGCACCGCCTTGGCCTGGTCGAGCCGCACCTGCCGGCGCGCGAGCCCGCGCCGCAGGGACGCGAGGCTGTCATCGCCCTCGGCAAGCAGTGCCTTGATGCCGGCGGCATTGCTGTTGGATTTTTCCCCGAGGATGGAGGGATCGGTCGCACCGGTGCCATCCCATGCCAGCAGTTCGCAAGCCTGGCCGCCCTCGACATTGCGCACAGTGATGGTGTCGCCGGCCTCGACCTCGATCAGCACCGCACCATTGCCCTGGACCGTATAGCGCTCCATGCCCGGCGGCAGCGCGATCTGGCCGGGCCGCAGGATCAGGCTCGGCCGGGGTGGTCCGGATGCGACGGCAGGGTAGGGCGACTGGCTCATCTCAGCCTTGCGGTTCGAGAAACAAGTTTGCCTGTGTGTGAAATTATTTTAGCAGCAAGAATAGCAGTGCGGGTGGGTTTGGCAAGGCGGTGGTGGACTGGGTTCTTCCTTCTCCCCTTGTGGGGTCTGAAGGACGGGGCGAGATCCGTGGCTCGCCCCAGGGCGATGGATCAGTGCCCGGCGCCGAGACGGTTGAGAGGGTGGGTGACGGAGTGCCGTCATTGCCAAGCTGGAGCACCGCTCATCCGACCTCGCTCCGCGCGGCCACCTTCTCCTACAAGGGGAGAAGGGAAGGGCGCGCGCAAGGCTACGTCACTTCCTCGGAATGGCTGATATCCACACCATATTCCGCCGCCGCATCGAGCATCGTGTGCCACAGGCTCTCGGCAAAGGTCGCGAAGACCAGAGCGTTGAACATCGGCTGTCCGTCCGCCCGATCATTCCCACGCCAGAGCGAGACGCTGGTGTGATCCATCGAGGTTGCGGCGGCAGAGCCGACCGCGAACACACCGGCATGCAGATCGAGCGATGAAAGCTTGGCCAACATCGCCCGCGCCTTGTCACCGGAGATGCTGATCAGCGCCCGCGCATGCGACTGGTCGGACAGCGAAGCCGATCCGGCAAGCAGAGGAGCAAGCGCCTTCATCCCGTGCTTGCCACTCTTCGACAGCACGAAAAACTGATCCGGCCCGGACCAGATCAGCGTGGCATCCGCAATCCGCACCGCCTTGGGCGTATCCGGAGCGGCAATGCCGAAACGCGCATTCGCCGCCTTGGCCAGGTCACCCGCCTTGCCGCGCCGCGCCATCACTTGCACGAGGTCGAAATTGCGGATCTCAATCAGCGACACACCGGCCTCGCCATGCGCGCCATATGGCCCCGCGACCAGCGTTCGGTCGAGCGGGCTGCGGATGTCCCAGGTAAATTCAGCCACGCTGGCGCCCTCCATCCGGATCGTAGAAGACGGGATTGCACAGTTCGACATCATACTCCTCTGCGCGCAGCGGATCGTGCGCACGCACGATCTCGCCGATGCGCTCGCGGCCACGCTCGACAAGAGCAAGCCCGATCCATTGATCCGATGTCGGCGAGAAGCAGACCGAGGTCACATAGCCCTGGTCGTTGTCAGGTCCGGGCGTCTGGCCCTTCGGAACGATGTGCGCGCCGGAGCGCAGCCGCCGCGCCTTGTCGGTCGGCTTGATGCCGACGACGACCTGCCGGTCCGGCGCGACCAGCGCCTCGCGCCCGGCCATGACGCGGCCCACAAAATCCTTCTTGGTCGACATCATCTTGCCCAGGCCGAGGGCGGCGGCCGTGGTCGTGCCGTTCAGTTCCGGTCCGGCGACATGGCCCTTTTCGATGCGCATGACGCCAAGAGCCTCGGTGCCGTATGGCGTCACGCCGAACGGCTTGCCGGCCAGCATCAGATTGCGCACGAGCGCCTCGCCATAGCGCGCCGGCACCGAAATTTCGAACGCCATTTCGCCGGAGAAGGAAATGCGAAACAGCCGTGCCTTGATGCCACCGCGCAACGCAACTTCGCGCGCGCCCATGAACGGGAAGCCCTCGTTCGACAGATCCTCTGTCGGGTCGACGATCTCCTTCAGCAGATCTCGGGTCTTCGGCCCGGCGATCGAGAATTGCGCCCACTGGTCGGAGACCGAGGCCAGTTGCACGTCCAATTCGGGAAACAGCACCTGCCGGCAGAATTCGAGATGCTGCATCACCAGTCCGGCCTTGGCGGTGGTGGTGGTGAGGAAATAATGATCCTCGGCCAGCCGCGAGGTCGTGCCGTCGTCGTAGACGAACCCGTCTTCGCGCAGCATCAGCCCGTAGCGCGCCTTGCCGACGGCGAGGCTGGAGAAGGTGTTGATGTAGACGCGGTCGAGGAAGGCGCCGGCATCGGGGCCGTGCACGTCGATCTTGCCGAGCGTCGAGACATCGCAGAAGCCGACGCCGGAACGCACCGCCTTGACCTCGCGTGTGACGGATTCCAGCCAGTCCTTCTCGCCCGTGCGCGGATACCATTGCGCGCGCTTCCACAGGCCGGTGTCGACGAAGACGGCACCCTGTTCGACGGCCCAGTGATGCGAAGGCGTCAGCCTTGTGGCGTGGAAAGTCTCGTCGCGGTGATGGCCGGCAAAGGCGCCGATCGCGACCGGCACATAGGGCGGGCGGTAGATCGTGGTGCCGGTTTCGGGAATGGACTTGCCCGACACCGCGGCCATGATGGCAAGGCCGGCGACATTGGAGGTCTTGCCCTGGTCGGTCGCCATGCCGAGCGTGGTGTAGCGCTTCAGATGCTCGACCGACTCGAAGCCCTCGCGCTGCGCTAGTTCGATGTCGGAAGCAGTGACATCGTGCTGCTGGTCGACGAACGCCTTGCCCTTGCCGGCGACATGCCAGAGCGGCGTCAACGAGAACGCCTCGTCATCGGCGATCGGCGCTGTGCCGGCCTTGCCGCTGCGCCCGGCGTCGAGCGCGGCCGCCGCGCCTGCTGCAAACCCTCCCGCCAGGCAGGCGCCGAGACCGAACGAGCCATTGGCTGCACCGGCGGCGACCATGCCGGGAGGCGCTCCGTCGGGCACGAAGGCGGCGATGTCGTCGCGCCATTTCGGCCGGCCGCGATGATAGGAGGTGAGCCCGACCGCCGGGTTCCAGCCGCCGGAGACGGCAAGCCCGTCCGCTTCCACTTCGGCTCGCGCGCCGCCGGTGAGAGAGACGGAGATTTTCCTCACACCGTCCTTGCCGCCGTCCGCACGGCTGACGGCGCCATGCAGCACCGGGAAGCCGCTCTTCGAGGCGAGCGAACGATGGGCGGGCGAGACGTCAGGCCGTGCGTCGATGACCGCCGCAATCTGCAAGCCTGCGCCGAGTACTGTCTCGACCGTGCGCCAGCCATCCTCATTGTTGGTGAACAGCGCGATGCGTTTTGCCGGCGCGGCGGCATAGCGCGCGACATAGGTCCGCATGGCCGAAGCCATCATCACGCCGGGCGTATCGTTGCCGGCAAAGACGACCGGCCGCTCGAGGGCGCCGGCCGCGACGACGCAACGCCTGGCCACGATGCGCCACATGCGCTGGCGCACCTGGTGCTCGGGCGGCGAGGGCAGATGGTCGTTGACCCGCTCGATCGCGCCATAGGTGCCGCCATCGTAGACGCCGAACAGCGTCGTGCGGGTCATGATGCGGACATCGGGCATTGCCTCGAGTTCCGCCAGGGTTCGCGACAGCCACTCGGCTGCCGGCAGCCCGTCGATCGTGCCGCCATCCGAGAGCAGGCGGCCGCCGGGAATAAAATCCTCTTCGCACAGGATGACGCGGGCGCCGGAGCGGCCGGCGGCAAGGGCCGCCGCAAGCCCGGTCGGGCCGGAGCCGGCGATCAGCACGTCGCAATGCGCCCAGGCCTTGTCATAGTGGTCGGGATCGGCAACGCCGGCGGCGCGGCCGAGGCCTGCGGCGCGGCGGATCGCCGGCTCGTAGATCGCCTCCCAGAATTTGGCCGGCCACATGAAGGTCTTGTAGTAGAAGCCGGCGACGAAGATCGGCGCGAAGAGCTGGTTGACCGACATCACGTCGAAATGGAGCGACGGCCAGCGGTTCTGGCTGGCTGCCTCGAGCCCTTCATAGAGCTCGGCGGTCGTGGCCTTGGTGTTCGGCTCGCGGCGTGCGCCGGTGCGCAGTTCGACCAGCGCGTTGGGCTCTTCCGAGCCGGCGGTCAGAATGCCGCGCGGACGGTGGTATTTGAACGAGCGGCCGACCAGCTTGACGCCGTTGGCGATCAGCGCCGACGCCAGCGTGTCGCCCTCGAAGCCGAAGAACGTCTTGCCATCGAAGCGGAAGCTCAGCGGTGACGAACGATCGACGAGGCCGCCAGTGGAGAGACGA
The DNA here is from genome assembly GCF_006442955.1 of Mesorhizobium sp. B1-1-1. Lineage (NCBI taxonomy): Bacteria > Pseudomonadati > Pseudomonadota > Alphaproteobacteria > Hyphomicrobiales > Phyllobacteriaceae > Mesorhizobium > Mesorhizobium sp. B1-1-1. Next base: position 237,914 of record NZ_VFWW01000007.1, on the reverse strand, counting down.
TTGGACTGGGAGGAAATCACGATGCAGCCCCATGCACTGGCGTCGCGCTGCCCCTCATCGCCCTGCCGCTTCTTACCCTCCCCCTGGTGGGGAGGGTCGCTGCGAAGCAGCGGGGTGGGGGGGCGGCACCGACCCCCACCCGGACTTGCGGTCCGACCTCCCCACAAGGGGGAGGTAAAGACGTACCGGCCTTCACCGCGGCGCTGAGCTGGACAGAAAAATTCATTTCGCAACCTGCCTCGCCCCGGCGCCCGCCGCCGGCTCCACGGCCGAAATTTCGTGCGTCAGCGTGTTGCGGGTGACCTTCAGCCACGCTCGGCAGCCGCCGCCGTGGTACCAATTCTCGTCCATCACGCCGGCGACATTGTCGCGCAGGTAAACGTAGTCGAAGACGTCGTCCTCCGAAGCGCCAGCCTCCGGACGCATCGGCTTGGCGTCGCCGAGATAGGTGAACTCGCCGAGGTCGCGTTCGCCGCAGAAGGGACAGGTGATGCGCATGGCAGGGCCTTCAGTGCAGGTTCGGTTGGGCGCCCTGGCCCTTTTCGTCTATCATCGCACCAGACCGGAACCGGTCGAGGCGAAAGCGGGCGGCCTCCTTGTGGGATTGGTCGCGGGCCAGCAGGTGGGCAAAGACGAGGCCTGAGCCCGGCGTCGCCTTGAAGCCGCCATAGCACCAGCCGGCATTGAGGTAGAGCCCGTCGACCGGCGTCTTGTCGATGATCGGCGAGCCGTCCATCGACATGTCCATGATGCCGCCCCACTGGCGCAGCAGGCGCACGCGGCCGATCATCGGCATCAGCGCCATGCCGCCTTCGCAGACGTCTTCCATCACAGGCAAATTGCCGCGCTGGGCGTAGGAATTGTAGCCGTCTATGTCGCCGCCGAAGACCAGGCCGCCCTTGTCCGACTGGCTGACGTAGAAATGGCCGGCGCCGAACGTCATCACATTGGGGATGAGCGGCTTGATCGCCTCGGAGACGAAGGCCTGCAGCACATGGCTTTCGATCGGCAGGCGCAGGCCCGCCATCGCGGCGACACGCGAGGAGGAGCCCGCGACGGCCATGCCGACTTTCCCGGCGCCGATCTTGCCACGCGAGGTCTCGACGCCGGTCACCTTGCCGTTGGCGTCGCGCACGAAGCCCGTCACTTCGCAATTCTGGATGATGTCGACGCCGAGCGCGCTCGCCGCATGGGCGTAGCCCCAGACCACCGCGTCGTGCCGCGCCGTGCCGCCGCGCCGCTGCAAGAGCCCGCCTTGCACGGGAAAGCGCGCATTGTCGAAATTCAGGAACGGCATCATCTTCTTGACCGCGGCAAGGTCGAGCAATTCGGCATCGATGCCGTTGATGCGCATCGTGTTGCCGCGCCGCGCATAGGCATCGCGCTGCGCATCGGAATGGTAGAGATTGATGACGCCGCGCTGGCTGACCATCGTGTTGTAGTTGAGGTCCTGCTCCATCCGTTCCCACAGCTTCATGGACAATTCGTAGAAGCCGGTGTTGCCGGGCAGGCCGTAATTGGAGCGGATGATGGTGGTGTTGCGGCCGGCATTGCCGGAGCCGATCCAGCCCTTTTCCAGCACGGCCACATTCCTGATGCCGTACTCGCTGGCGAGGAACCAGGCGGTGGCCAGACCATGCCCGCCGCCGCCGATGATCACCACGTCGTAGCGGTCCTTCGGGCTGGCGTCGCGCCAGGTGCGCTGCCAGTTCTTGTGGCCGGAGAAGGCGGCGCGGGCGAGCGAGAAGATCGAATATTTCATACGTTCATTCCGAGGTCGCTCGCACGCTGCGCCGGTCAGATATCCAGCGTGTGGTCGCGCTCCCATTGCGTGAAGTGCGAAGCATAGGAATTCCATTCCTGGTGCTTCAGCTTTAGATAAGCCGACGAGAATTCCTCACCCAGCGCCGTCTTGAGCGATTTGTCATTGTCGAATTCGCGCAACGCGTCGAGCAGGTTGAGCGGCAATTTCGGCGCGCCCTCCACCGTGTGACCATGCTGGTACATGTCGATGTCGTAGCGCCTGCCGGGATCGGCCTTGGAGCGGATGCCGTCGAGGCCGGCGGCGATGATGACGGCTTGCAGCAGATAAGGGTTGGCCGCGCCATCAGGCAGCCGCAGCTCGAAGCGGCCGGGGCCGGGCACGCGCACCATGTGGGTGCGGTTGTTGCCGGTCCAGGTCACCGTGTTCGGCGCCCAGGTGGCGCCCGAAATGGTGCGAGGCGCGTTGATGCGCTTGTAGGAATTGACGGTCGGGTTGGTGATGGCGGCGAGAGCCGAGGCATGTTTCATGATGCCGCCGAGGAAGTGCTTACCGTTGGCCGACAGGCCGAGCTCCATCGAATTGTCGGCAAAGACATTGGTCTTGCCTGATTTGTCCCACACCGAGATGTGCGCATGGCAGCCATTGCCGGTCAGTCCCTGGAAGGGCTTGGGCATAAAAGTGGCGCGCAGGCCGTGCTTTTCCGCGATCGACTTGACCATGAACTTGAAGAAAGAATGCTTATCGGCGGTCGCCAGCGCATCGTCGAAGGCCCAGTTCATCTCGAACTGGCCGTTGGCATCCTCGTGGTCGTTCTGGTAGGCGCCCCAGCCGAGCGCCAGCATGTGGTCGCAGATCTCGGCGATGACGTCGTAGCGGCGCATCAACGCTTGCTGGTCGTAGCATGGTTTCGCCGCCGTATCATATTCGTCGGAGATCGTTTTGCCGTCGGGCGAGATCAGGAAGAATTCCGCCTCGACGCCGGTCTTGACATGCATGCCGTCGTTAGCGGCTTCCGCGATCAGTCGCTTAAGCGTGTTGCGCGGTGCCTGGTCGACCTCCTTGTCGTCCATGATGCAGTTGGCGGCGACCCAGGCGACGTCAGGCTTCCAGGGCAGCTGGATAACCGAATTCGGATCCGGCACCGCCAGCATGTCGGGATGTGCCGGCGTGAGGTCGAGCGAGGTAGCGAAACCGGCGAAGCCGGCGCCATCCTTCTGCATATCTGATATCGCCTGCGCCGGCACCAGCTTGGCGCGTTGCCCGCTGAACAGGTCGGTGTAGGAGATCATGAAATATTTGACGTTTTTCGCCCTTGCGAACTCTGCAAGATCAACTGTCACGGAAGTTCCCCATTTTTTGTCGATTGTTGGCCCTAGAGCATATGGCCTTCGGCCCTTTGTTGATCAGAAGCCGTTCTTCCCCGGTATCCAGTTGGTGCCGGCCAGCGGCACGCCGGCCATCGCGGCGGCCTCGATCGTGAGCGCGACGAGATCCTCGGGTTCGAGATTGTGCAGGCTGTTCTTGCCGCAAGCGCGGGCGATGGTCTGCGCCTCCAGCGTCATCACCTTGAGATAGTTCGCCAGCCGGCGGCCGGCGGCCACCGGATCGACCCGCTTCATCAGTTCGGGATCCTGCGTGGTGATGCCGGCCGGGTCGCGGCCCTCGTGCCAATCGTCATAGGCGCCTGATGTGGTGCCGAGCTCGTTGTACTCCGCCTCCCAGCGGGGATCGTTGTCGCCGAGCGCGACAAGGGCAGCCGTGCCGATGGAGACCGCGTCGACGCCGAGCGCCAGCGCCTTGGCGACATCGGCGCCGTTGCGGATGCCGCCCGAGACGATCAGCTGCACCTTGCGATGCATGCCGAGATCCTGCAGCGCCTGCACCGCCGGCCTGATGCAAGCGAGCGTCGGCTGGCCGACATTCTCGATGAACACTTCCTGCGTCGCCGCCGTGCCGCCCTGCATGCCGTCGACGACGACGACGTCGGCGCCGGCCTTCACCGCAAGCGCTGTGTCGTAATAGGGGCGGGCGCCGCCGACCTTGACGTAAATCGGCTTTTCCCAGTCGGTGATTTCGCGCAGTTCGAGAATCTTGATCTCGAGATCGTCCGGCCCGGTCCAGTCGGGATGGCGCGAGGCCGAGCGCTGGTCGATGCCCTTGGGCAGCGTGCGCATCTCGGCGACGCGATCGGAGATCTTCTGGCCGAGCAGCATGCCGCCGCCGCCGGGCTTGGCGCCCTGGCCGACGACGACCTCGATGGCATCGGCGCGGCGCAGATCGCGCAAATTCATGCCGTAGCGCGACGGCAGGTATTGGTAGACGAGCTGCTTGGAATGGCCGCGCTCTTCCTCGGTCATGCCGCCGTCGCCGGTCGTGGTCGAGGTGCCCGACAGCGTCGCGCCGCGCCCGAGCGCTTCCTTGGCCGGGCCCGACAGCGAGCCGAAGCTCATGCCGGCGATGGTGATCGGGATTTTCAGCTCGATCGGCTTCTTGGCATGGCGTGAGCCCAACACGACTGATGTGTCGCAGCGCTCGCGATAGCCTTCGAGCGGATAGCGCGAGATCGATGCGCCCAGGAACAGAAGGTCGTCGAAATGCGGCAGCTTGCGCTTGGCGCCGGCGCCCCGGATGTCATAGATGCCGGTGGCCGCGGCGCGGCGGATCTCGGAAAGCGTGTAGTCGTCGAAAGTCGCGGATTTGCGCGGCGTCGTCGGCGGGTTGCGATAGGTCATGCTGCCTCAATACGCGTCGGCGTTGTCGATATTGAAATTGTAGAGCGTGCGCGCCGAGCCGTAGCGCTTGAATTCAGACGGCTTGACACCGGTGACGCCGGCGCGGTCGAGCAGGCCCTGCAGCAATTCCAGGTGTTCGGGCCGCATTTCCTTGGCGATGCAGTCGGCACCCAGGCTGCCGACCTTGCCGCGCACGAACAGCCGTGCCTCGTAGATGGAATCGCCGAGCGCGTCGCCGGCATCGCCCAGCACCACCAGATTGCCGGACTGCGCCATGAAGGCCGACATATGGCCGATATTGCCGTGCACGACGATGTCGATGCCTTTCATCGAAATGCCGCACCGCGAGGACGCATTGCCCTCGATGACGAGCAGCCCGCCCTTGCCGGTGGCGCCGGCATATTGGCTGGCGTCGCCTTTGACTGTTATCGACCCCGACATCATGTTTTCGCCAACGCCGGGTCCCGCCGAACCATGCACGGTGATGGCACTGCCGGAATTCATGCCGCCACAGTAATAGCCGACGCTGCCGCGCACATCGATGCTGACCGGCTGGTCGACGCCAACGGCGACCGAATGGCTGCCCTTCGGGTTCAACACTTCCCAGGCGGTCTCGTTCGAGCCTGGCGTCAGATTGTGCAGTGCCTGGTTGAGCTCGCGCAGCGACATCTGGTCCAGGTCGAACACCCGGGAGGCATGGTCGCTCGCCGCCGCGGTTGAAAGTTTTGTTGCCGGCATGAACTCAATGCTCCCAGAAATAGACGGTTGCGGGTTCCGGTTCCCAGACTCTCGCATTGTCTATGCCGGGCAGTTTGGTCAGCGCGCGATATTCCGAGCCGAAGGCGACATACTGGTCCGTCTCGGCCATCACGGCGGGCTTGCAGGCGATCGGGTCGCGCACCACGCCGAAGCCGTTCTTGGTGCCGACGACGAAGGTGAAGAAACCGTCGAGATCTGAGAGGGTGCCCTCCAGCGCCTCGCCGAGGTTCTTGCCATGCGCCATCTGCGAGGAGAGATAGGCGGCCGCCACTTCGGTGTCGTTCTCGGTCTCGAATTTCATGCCTTCGCGGACCAGTTCGCGGCGAACGTTGTTGTGGTTGGACAGCGAGCCATTGTGCACCAGGCACTGGTCGGCGCCGGTCGAGAACGGATGCGCGCCCATCGTCGTCACCGCCGATTCCGTCGCCATGCGGGTGTGCCCGATGCCATGCGTTCCGGTCATCCCACGGATGTCGAAGCGGTCGACCACAGCCTCGGGCAAGCCGACTTCCTTGTATATTTCCACGGCTTCGCCGGCACCCATGATGCGGATGTCGGGCCTGAGCGACTGGATGGTCTCACGCGCGGCATCGACCTTTTCGGGCGTGGTCCTGATGACGGCATGCGTCGATTTTACCATGACGCTCACCGGCACGCCGAGCGCCTTGGTGAGTTCGGCGTCCAGTCCACGGAAATCACGCTCCGGCCTCGGCGACTGGATGGTGATCTTGGCCTCGTTGCGGGACGGCGCGCCATAGATCGCGATGCCGGCGCTGTCGGGTCCGCGATCGCTGAGCGATACCAGCATCTGCGACAACATCGCACCGAGCTGCGGCTCCAGCGCCTTGTCCTTGAGGAAAAGTCCAACGATTCCGCACATGCCAGCCTCCAGACCCTTTGTAGCTAAAAATGATGTATCGAATGAGTTCGGGGAATTCAATTGGTATGAAAAAAATATTCCTCTCGTTACGCGTTGTGTTTTGTCCCATCCGGCGGCCCATCGCCTTGTCGGCGCATGGAATGGGCCCATTTGGCGGTCCGGATACGAGCCATCTTGTAGGCGTCGAGGATCGACAGCGCATAGATCAGGAAGCCGCCGGCGTGGCGGCCGACAAAGCTGGCGTCGGGCGGGGCGATCTTCGCCGTCACCCAGGCCAGGATGACCATGAAGAAAAGAAACTGCAGGCCGCGCGTGGGAACGCCCAGCATGACGTGGCCGCTGCCCGGCAGCAGGGTTGCCGCGCCCAGGACGATATATGGGCTGGTAGGTCCGGGCGAGGGGGTTGCGCTGGTCATGCCGCTTTCCGTTCGTTCCTGTTGATCGCGTCGCGCAGTCCCGAAAGGGATACGAGCAGCCGCGAGATCAGCGCCGGGTCGATTTGCGCGTCACCGAAAGCGGCTTGCCGGAAGACACCGTAGCGGGCCCGCTCGGCTTCGGCCAGCAGCCAGACGATACGCACACCCTTTGGCGTGATCAGTAGCTCCTTGGCGCGTCCTTCTGAAAAGGGCTCCAGATGGTCGGCGATGATGTTTTGCGGGAAGCGCACGCCTCTGCGGTCCGTTCGAAGCACCGCCTCGGCGGGAAAGCCGGGCGCCTTCGGCAGCGTGTGGTCGAGATGGTCGAAATTGGAGAACGTCGTCGGCGAGCCCGGCCGCATCATCATGTCGAAGGTGCCGGGCACGGCTGTTTTCTCCGTTATCGATACGCTGAGCCAGCGCGCCGGCAGCTTTCTCGTCGCCAGCGTGTCGACGATGGTGCGCAACTGCACGCGCTGGCCGTTCCACGAGCCTTCCCACGTAACGACGCCGGCAGTACCGTCCGAGACATCTTCGGCGTCGGCAATGACGGCGCGGATGCTGGCCTGGTCGGCGGCGCGCGCCACGGCAGCCCTGTCGCGGCTGCGGCGTGCCAGCCAGGCAAAGTGCAGGACGAGAGCCAGGACAGCCGCCCCGGCAAGCAGTGCTGACGTCACCTCGGACATTTCGTCATGCCAGGCCCGCCCAATTTGGACGGGCCTACTCCCATCAATAGCCCTGCGGTTTCGGCCACGGCATGGTGAACTGGTCGCCGCGCCGCACGAATTTGTAGCGGTAGAAATGGAACCACAGCGAGATCAGGAAATAGAACGCGACCATGGCGATGAGCTGCGAGCCGAAGCCGAGGAAGATGGCGAAGAAGGTGACCACGCACAGGCAGAACAAGACGATCGCCGGCAGCGGGTGAAAGGGATGCGTGTAGCCGCGGCGGATCGAACCCAGAGGCCACTTCTTCCGGAACATCATGATGTTGATGCTCATGAACGTATATTGCAGCACGCCGGACAGGATCGAGAAGGTGATCGCCTGGTTGAGGTCGGCGATAAAGGCGAAGGCGAGCGCGATCGGCAGCAGGAACAGGATCGAGCGGTAGGGTGTGCGGTATCTCGGGTGCACCGCCGAGAACCAGCTCGGCAGGTAGCGATCGCGGCCGAGCGAGAACCAGGCGCGCGCCGCGTCGTTGATGCAGCCATTGGCGGACGCCAGTGCGGCAAGCAGCGTGGCGATGAACAGCAGGTTTTCCAGCAGCGGGTTGCCGGTCAGCTTGCCGGCGTCCCACAGCGGATAATAAGTGATGCCGAGATATTCCCAGGGCATCAGCGAGGCGCAGACATACCAGGTCATGGCGGCGGCGATCAGAAGCGTGATCATGCCGGCCATCGTGCCATAAGGCAGCGAGCGCGCGGGCGAGCGCACTTCCTCGGCCGCCTGCGTGGTGCCCTCGATGCCGAGATAGTACCAGATGCCGAACTGGAAAGCGGCGATGACGCCGATCCAGCCATAGGGCAGCGCGTTCTCTGGGGTGACCAACTCGTTGAGCTTGAGCACCGCGCCTTGCGTCCACGGGCTGACCGAGAAGAACAGGATGACGATGGAGATGTAGGCAATCGCGGTGATGACGAAGTTGACGTTGAGCGTCATCAGCACGCCGCGATAGTTGAGCCATGCCAGGACGACGATGGTGGCGGCGATGAAGGAGTTGTGGGTGAGGCCCTCGACGCCCGCCTTGGCGACGATCGTGTCGCCGAGCAGGATGGCGTCCGACACTTCGAGCATGGTGTAGGCAAAGACCAGGAACAGCGCGACGTTGAAGGCCATCAGCGGCCCGACGATGTGCTTGGCCTGCGCATATTGGCCGCCCGCGGCGGCGACCGTCGACGTCACTTCGGAATCGATCATGGCGACCGAGGTATAGAGCAGCCCGACGACCCAGCAGACGATCAGCGCGGCAAGCGCGCCGCCCTTGTCGGCGGAGAAATTCCAGCCGGTGAACTCGCCGACCAGGACGATGCCCACACCCAACGCCCAGACATGGGCCGGGCCAAGCACCCGAAGCAGCGAGACCCTGTCGCCATTTGTTGCCGAACCCGCAGTTTCAACCACGACCGTCATCGATCAATCCCCACTCAGATCCGGTGTTTTTCGGAAGCGGCTTCAAGTTCGCCTTCGCGCGAGGACGTCAGCACATCCTCGGAGTAGGTCGTATCGACCTTGAACCAATCGTAGAGCATCCACAGCGCAAGCACGATCGAGATGCCCCAGCATGCGTAAGAGAGCGCTATCCACATGGTCTTGTCCCCGGATTATTTCTCGTCGAACTTCTCGTTGATGACGTCGCGATATTCGCGGTCCGATGCCCGGAACAGGAACACGAAATAACCGATCAACACGGCTGCCATGACAACCAGCGTCGGCCAGTCGATGATGTAGTGGAAACGGTTCTGGATGATGTCGTGCGCGGTCTCGGGCGTATAGCCGAGCCTTTCCCAGATCGACGCCATGGTCGGGTTCTGGCCGAGCGCCTCCCAGGTCTTGGCGTCGAGCGCATCGATGGACTTGGCTGCTCCCGCCAATCCCAGTTTCAGCGGCAGCCACAGCGCCACGAAGATGGCGACCACGACGACGGCGATATCGAAGACCTGCCCGGCCTTGCTCTGTTGCGGCGGCGTGTAGCGGGACATGCTTCTCTCCCCCCCTCAGGATTTGCGGTTGCGGTCGTAATTCTTGATGTCGAGCCCGTAGATGAACTCCTTGTCTTCCTTGTAGTGGTTGACCATGGCCAGGATCGCCGCCGTGTTGAAGATCAGCACCGCGGCGGCGGCAATCGCGACGACGGCCTTGATGCCGTCATGCGGGATATGCGGCCATGTCATGAAGAGGACGAAGAGGATCGTCGCCCACAGGCAGATGATCAGGAGCGCGGATCCGCGCAAGTCGGAACGGTACAGCGCCTCGATGCGCTGCTGCAGGTCTGACATCGGTTTTCCCCTTTTTCGACGTCCGGTTCCGAATCCACCGCCCGCCGTTCTCTTTCAAGAGAGTGAAATTTTTTTCATAAATTCAGACCGAATTCGGAAATTGTCAAGACGAATTTACGCAGAGTTAACCGCCTTGTTCGGATGACGAATTTGCCTGACAATGAAATTATTTGCTTTCAGGGGATTGCAGGCCTCCCGCGTTTGCGATCAATATTCGCTCAAAGCTCCAGCCCACGCGCACAGGAGCAGGGAACATAATCAAAATATCAAACGGAGGATCGGATGACGGCATCCTGGAGATTTTCAACCCTGGCGGATCGCCATCGCGCGCTGGGTTCGAAACTCGAAGACTGGAGCGGCATGGGCACCGCCTGGACCTACGACAAGGATGCCGACGAGGAATACATCGCTATCCGCACCAAGGCCGGGCTGATGGATGTCTCGGGCCTGAAGAAGGTCCACATCACAGGCCCGCACGCCTCGCACCTCATCGATCTCGCCACCACGCGCGACGTCGAAAAAATCTATCCCGGCAAATCGGCCTATGCCTGCATGCTCAACGAGGCGGGAAAATTCACCGACGACTGCATCCTCTACCGCACCGGGCCGAATAGCTGGATGGTGGTGCATGGCTCGGGAACCGGACATGAGGAGTTGCAGCGGGCGGCGATGGGCAGGGACGTGTCGCTGCGCTTCGACGACAATCTGCACGACCTCTCGCTGCAGGGGCCGGCGGCGGTCGACTATCTTGCCAGGCACGTGCCGGGCATTCGCGACCTCAACTATTTCCATCACATGCAGACGCAGCTCTTCGGTTTTCCGGTGATGATCTCGCGCACCGGCTATACCGGCGAGCGCGGCTATGAAATCTTCTGCCGCGGCCAGGATGCCGGCACGATCTGGGACAGGATCCTCGACGAGGGCAAGAGCGCCGGCATCATCCCGTGCCGCTTCACTACGCTCGACATGCTGCGCGTCGAGAGCTATCTCCTGTTCTATCCCTACGACAATTCGCAGAAATATCCGTTCGAGAATGAAGGCCCCGGCGACACGCTGTGGGAACTCGGCCTCGACTTCACCGTCAGCCCGGGCAAGACCGGCTTTCGCGGCGCCGAGGAGCACTACCGTCTCAAGGGCAAGGAGCGCTTCAAGATCTATGGCGTGTTGCTCGACGGCAAGGAGCCGGCCGACGAGGGCGCTCCGGTCTATCGCGATGGCAGACAAGTCGGCGTCGTCACCTGCGCCATGTATTCGCCGCTGGTCGAGAAATCGATGGGCATCGCCCGCCTCGACGTCGACTGCGCCGTCAAGGACACAAGGCTCGAGATCCGCAACAGGAGCGGATCGATCAAGGCGACGGCGCAGCCATTGCCGTTCGACGACCCAAAGAAGACCAAGCGCACGGCGAAAGGCTGAGGCATAGTCGAAGCGAGGGTTCGAGGCGCGAAGCAGAGAATGGCAGCCAAGTCGATCATCAGCCGGCCCGTCTACGGAAGCTTGTCTCCGCAGCCCGGCAAGCATCATCTTTTCATCGCCGATGCCGAGGGTGCGCTCGCGATAGCGGACATGGCCAGAACGGCTCCGGACAGGTTCTTCGACGGTGCCGAAATCGTCTTCATTCCCGTGCCGGACGACAGGCATGTCGCCGCTCTCGAAGCGCTGAAACCAGCGCGCTTCCACCAGGCGCCGTCCTTCGCCAGCCTGCTGCCGCGGCTGAAACAGACGCTTGATAACGCGCATATGGGCCTGCGCCTCTATCTCGCCGGTACCGAAGGGCTGATCGGCCAGGCCATGCAGGTGGCGCTCGATGCCGGCATCGACCACACCGCGATCCAGACCGAACATCGCGGCTCGCTGGCGCGCCGCGTGCAGTGCGTACATTGCAAGGGCATCACCGAAAATGTAACGACGCAACCCGCCACCTGCTCGCATTGCGGCCTGCTACTTCTGGTACGCGACCACTATTCGCGGCGGCTGGCGGCGTTCCAGGGCGTCTGCATCAATGCCGAGGATCGCAGCGAAATTCCTCCGATCGAGGAGGTCTTCCGATGAGCACCGGCACCACCAAGCTCGACGTCGTCGTCAGCGATGTTGTTCCCGTCAACGAGCTGGTCACCCGCTTTCATTTCCGCCGCCGCGACGGCGAGCTGTTGCCGACCTTTTCAGGTGGCGCCCATGTCGTGGTCGAGATGCGCGACGGCGACCGCACAAGGCTCAATCCCTATTCGCTGATGGGCTCGCCGCTCGACACGCGCGAATACACGATCTCGATACGTCGCGACGATGTCGGCCGGGGCGGCTCGCTGTTTATGCACCGGAGCGTCAGGCCCGGGCTGGAGATGGTGATCTCCTATCCCGTCAATCTGTTCTCACTCGATCTCAGGGCGAAGAAACATTTGATGCTGGCCGGCGGCATCGGCATCACGCCCTTCATGGCCCAGACCGCGCAGTTGGCGGGCGAGGGCGGCAATTTCGAACTGCACTACACCTGCCGCACGGCTTCGCTCGGCACTTATGCCGATGTGCTGCAACAGCGTTACGGCCGCCGGGTCCGGCTCTATCACGACGACCGCGGGGAACGCGTCGATCTCGACCGGCTGCTGTCGTCGCAGCCGCTCGGTACGCATCTCTATGTCTGCGGTCCGGCCGGCATGATCGGCTGGGTGCGCGAGCGCGCCGCCGCGCTTGGCTGGCCACCGGAGACCGTGCATTTCGAGCATTTCGCGGCGCCGCAGCCGGGATTGCCCTTCGACGTGACGCTGGCAATCAGCGGCAAGACCATCCGCGTCGGCGAGCAGCAGAGCCTGCTCGAGGCGATCGAGGCGGCCGGCGTCGATCCGCCCTATCTTTGCCGCGGCGGCGTCTGCGGCCAGTGCGAGACCAACGTCATCGCGTCCGACGGCAAGTTCATCCACAACGACCATTGGCTGAGCGAGGAAGATCATCGCTCCGGCTGCAAGATCATGCCGTGCGTGTCGCGCTTCGAAGGCAAATCGCTGGTCTTGGAAAGATAGGAGGCGAGCTTGGGCATCACCTTTCGCAAGGAAACGTTTCGCGACGACTTCACCTTCAGGAACAGCCCTGAGCACATCAGGCGGTTCCCGTTTCCGTTCCATGAAGACAGCTACATGTATGCGGTCAACATCGAGCCGCATGTCGTCGGTCCGAAGGGCAGCGTGCTGGAAAACCTGATCGATGTCGACGAGCACTATGTCGCCGAGATGCAGGACCGTGCTCTGGTCCTGGCCGAGGATCCACTGCGCTGCCAGTCGCTGCCGCACATGACGCTCGCCGGCTGGGACCTGCTCGAACTTCTGATGGAGCAGCAGGCGCTGGGCTATCCCGAGCATTTCACGCTGACCCGCGACGGCGATCGCTGGCGCTGGATCAACCGGCCGCTCGGCATCGACAACACCTTCACCTTCGGCGACACCTCGACTTTGCCTTACGGGCCGATGGAATACATCACCCGCCAGAGCCAGGGCGATTTCTGCATCCTCGACCAGCGCGACGGCAATCTTTGGATGGATGCCGGAATGGTCACCACCCAGGCCGACTGGTCGCTCGACTTCGACATCGGCATGAACTTCTTCGAGTGGCACGCGCCGGTACCGCTGGCACATGAAAAGGGGATTTTCGTCAGGGCGCTGAAGTTCCTCATCAACATCCAGCAGGGCAAGCCGGCGCGTCGCCTGAACTGGACCATGACCGTCAATCCGCGCCTCGACACCAGCCCCGAGAATTATCACAAATGGGGCCCGGACCGGGCGACGGTGACGCCCGACAATGTCGGCGACAAGGTGCATCTGCGCGTCGAGTTGCAGAGCTTCTGGCGCCTGCCGCGCTCCAACGCCATCGTCTTCCCGATCCGCTGCTACCTGATCAAGATGGACGAGCTGGTGACGCAACCGAAATGGGCGCGCCGCCTGCACCGCGTCGTCCGCGACCTGCCCGAGGAGCTTGCCACCTACAAGGGGCTGACGCGCTACCGCCCGACACTGGTCGAGTGGCTGTCGAAATTGGATGATGGCAGTGCGACGAGCCCGGGATTCGGGCCGGATTGATTGCTGTATTGACGCTGCCCTCCAAGCAGCCAATCTCCCCCCAAGAGGGGGAGATGCTCGGCAGGGCAGAGGGGGGCGCCGTGGAGCGCAGGCCTTGCCCAATGTCCAACCTCTAACGCTCCGCGAAACTCACCCGCCGCCCAGCCCGGCCACAATCACGACATGCTGGCAGACACTGTCGATGTCGCGGATAACATCGTCGTTCCAGAAGCGCAGGACGGTCCAGCCCAGGGCTTCGAACTTGGCGGTTCTTGCAGCGTCCAATTCCAACGCTTCGGCTTGGCCATGCTGGGAACCATCAAGCTCGACGATCAGCTTTTTGTCCGGGCATGCAAAATCGACGATATGGCCGGCGATAGGCATCTGGCGCCGAAACCCCAGTCCCATCAACCTATGTGCCCTGATCTCATTCCAGAGCTTGAGTTCGGCGTCGGTCATCACCTTGCGCATCCTGCGCGCATCGCGGCGGTTGTTGGAGGATACGAGATTATGCGTCATCGCGGTCCGCCCCCCTCTGTCCTGCCGGACATCTCCCCCTCAAGGGGGGAGATCGGATGTCACTTCGGCTTTCGCCAATCGCCAATGCTGTAAAAAAGGAAATAGAGCCCCGTTAACCCGCGCTCTGCGGATAGCAAATAATCGACAGATAGCGCATGGGCAGTTTCGTCAGCTGCTCCGGTCCGTGCGGGGCGTCGGCGTCGAAGAACAGGCTGTCGCCGGGCTTCATCGGGTAGAGATTGCTGCCGTGTCGGTAAACGACCTCGCCCTCCAGCATATAGAGGAACTCCATGCCCTCGTGCTGGAAGGTCGGGAACACGTCCGAATCCTCGGTCAGCGTGATCAGATAGGGCTCGACGACGACGCCGCTGGTGTTTGAGCCGATATGGCCAAGCAGATTGTACTGGTGGCCGGCGCGCGTGCCGCGGCGCTCGACGTCCAACCCTTCGCCCGCCTTGACGAAAACGGCGCTGCGCTCCTCTTCGAAGCGGCGGAAGAAGGCGGTGACGGGAACACCCAGCGCCCGCGACAGCGCCTGCAAGGTGGTCAGCGACGGCGAGGTGATGCCGTTCTCGATCTTCGACAGCATGCCCAGCGAAATGTCGGTGGCGACCGCCAGATCGGCGACGGTGATGCCGAGCTTCTTGCGGAACGCGCGCACCTCGCGGCCGATCGCCACTTCCAGCACCTTTTCACGCGTGTCGCGGATGGCGTGCGGGTTCTGGGTCAGCGGCGCGCGGATGGTCTTCCCGTCCACCGAGACCTTTGGCAGCGGCTTTGCCTTTGCGCCGCCGGCTCCAGCACCGGCCTTTGGATTTGAAGCGTTTTTCGCCATGTCGCCCCCGGACTTCGCGGATTTATTTCACTCAAGGTGAACATATTCGGTGGCGATACATGAGCGCAGCCGCGTCGGCAAGCCGTCTTATGCCGCATGCGCCAATCCCGCGATTTCGGCCAATGCGGGTTCTTCGCCAGGAATCCGCCTTGCGCAAACGCCGTTCCCGCAGATGGCTGTTGACAGTGCCGGAGGGCCAATTACTGTCACTGCCAGTGAAATTTGTTTCGCTGGGGAAATCAAAAAAATGGAGGCCCGGACATGAACACTCGCGTTGCCGTCATCGGGGCCGGACCGTCCGGCCTGGCACAGCTCAGGGCCTTCAAGTCAGCGGCCGACAAAGGGGCAGACATTCCCGAGATCGTCTGCTTCGAAAAGCAGTCCGACTGGGGCGGCCTGTGGAATTATACATGGCGCACCGGCCTCGACGAGCATGGCGATCCGGTGCACGGCTCGATGTATCGCTATCTCTGGTCGAACGGGCCGAAGGAATGCCTGGAATTCGCCGACTACACGTTCGAGGAACATTTCGGCCGACCGATCGGCTCCTATCCCCCGCGCGCCGTGCTGTGGGACTACATCAAGGGCCGCGTCGAAAAGTCAGGCGTGCGCAAATGGGTGCGCTTCAACAGTCCTGTGCGCATGGTGACCTTCTCGGACGAGACGAAGAAATTCACCGTCACCGCGCATGACCGCACCAATGACGTCACCTATTCGGAAGAGTTCGACAATGTCGTCGTCGCCTCCGGGCATTTCTCGGTGCCAAACGTTCCCTATTTCGAGGGGTTCTCGACCTTCAACGGCCGCATCCTGCACAGCCACGATTTCCGCGACGCGATGGAATTCAAGGGCAAGGACATCCTGATCATCGGACGCTCCTATTCGGCCGAGGACATCGGCTCGCAATGCTACAAATACGGCGCGAAGTCGATCACCTCGAGCTACCGCTCCAAGCCGATGGGCTTCAAATGGCCTGAGAACTGGAAAGAGGTGCCGCTGCTCCAGAAGGTCGTCGGCAAGACCGCGCATTTCAAGGATGGTTCAACCAAGGATGTCGACGCCATCATCCTGTGCACCGGCTATCTCCATTCCTTCCCCTTCCTCACCGACGACCTGAAGCTCAAGACCGCCAACCGCATGTGGCCGCTGGATCTCTATGAAGGCGTCGTTTGGGAGAAGAACCCGAAGCTTTTCTACATTGGCATGCAGGACCAGTTCTACACTTTCAACATGTTCGACGCGCAGGCTTGGTTCGCGCGCGACGTCATCATGGGCCGCATCAAGCTGCCGTCCGCGCAGGCAATGGCCGAGCACGGCGCCAGATGGCGGGCGCGCGAGGAGACGCTGGAAGACGCCGAGCAGATGATCTGGTTCCAGGGCGACTACACCAAGGAACTGATGGACCAGACCGACTATCCCGGCTTCGACGTCGAGGCGGTCAACCAGACCTTCATGGAATGGGAGCATCACAAGGTGGAAGACATCATGAGCTTCCGCGACCATTCCTACCGCTCGTTGATGACCGGCACCATGGCGCCGCTGCACCATACGCCTTGGCTTCAGGCGCTGGACGATTCGATGGAGAGCTATCTGGAGGTGAAGGGCGTCGCGGCGGAGTAGCGGCTTTCAGGCCGGCAACACGACCCAGTCGTGGCGGCTTTCGCCATAGACGGCTTGCGTCGGCGCAGGGAAAGACGGATCGGCGAAACAGCCGACCGCGACAGCGACCGCCTCCGGTTTGCGCGACGGATACCAGAACACCGTCGAGCCGCAGTTTCCACAAAAGTGGAACGTGACGGGAAAGCCGCTGTCGGAATTGCGCCGGAATGTCTGGGATGAGCCGTCGATGTCGATCGCGTCGGCATCGAAAAAAGCCGCTATCCCGAACGGACTGCCGGTGCGCCGCTGGCAGTCCAGGCAATGGCAAAGCGATATTTTGGCCGGCTGTTGCGGACAGCGGATCTGCAATTGGCCACAGGTGCAGCGGGCAATCCTGCTGGTCATGTCTTCCTCCCTGGATAAGTTCGCCGGTTGAGCTTTAACCCAGCCTCGCCCGTGCCTTGGCCGTCCAGGCATTGAACAGCCGATCGGCGACGATGCCGATGAAGGCGATGGCGAGGCCCGCCACGATGCCGCGGCCGGAATCGGCCTTGGACAGCGCGATGAACACCTCCTGGCCGAGATCACGGGTGCCGACCATGGCGCAGATGATGATCATCGCCAAAGCCATCAGGATCGTCTGGTTGACGCCCAGCATGATCTCGGGCAGCGCGAGCGGCAATTGCACGCGAAAAAAGGTCTGGCGCTGCGTGCAGCCCGAAACCTTGGCCGCCTCGATCAGCGCCGGCGGCACCTGCCTGATGCCGTGATTGGTATAGCGGATCGCCGGCACCACGGCGAAGGCGATCGTTGCGATCATCGCGGTGACGTCACCGACGCGGAACAGCATCACCACCGGAATGATGAAGCAGAAGGAGGGCAGCACCTGCAGCGTATCGATGACGGGCGTGATCACCTTCTCGACGCGATCGCTGCGCGCGGCCATCAGGCCGATGGGAATGCCGATCAGGCAAGCGATGAAAGCAGAGATGCCGCAGAGATAGACCGTCGCCATGGTCTTTTCCCACAGCCCGGTGACGGCGCAGAAGGCGGTCAGCACTGCCACCAGAGCGGCCAGGCGCAGGCCGGAAAGCTGATAGCCGGCAAGGCCGAGCAGGAACACCGCGCCCAGCCACGGAAAGCCCTCGCAGAAGGCGCGCACCGGGTTCAGCACGTTAAGGATCAGCGCCACGCGGAACGCCTCGATGATATCGAAGAAGTTGATCGTCACCCAATTCACCGCCGCTTTCCACAATGGCGCGGTGGTGAAGGTGATCGCCTTCGGCACCGCCGCGAAGGCAGGCACGAAGAGGCCAAGCAGTGTGGTGGCGATCAGGATGGCGACGGCCAGCGTCAGATTGCGCCGCCAGAAGGCGGGCTGGACTTGCCGGTGGACGTGACCTTTTGCATGGTTGGCGGCGATGGCCTGGCTCAGCCGGTCGAGCGCGACGGCTAGCGCCACGATGGCCAGCCCCGCTTCCATGGCTTCGCCGACCTTCAGCGCACGCAGCGCCAGCAACACGTCATAGCCTAGCCCGCCGGCGCCGATCATCGAGGCGATGATCACCATGTTCAGCGCCAGCATGATCACCTGGTTGACGCCGACCATCAGCGTCGGCCGCGCCGACGGCAAAAGCACGCGCCACAGTTTCTGCCGCGCCGTGCAGCCGGCCATCTCGCTGAAATCGTCGATCTCGGACGGCACCCGCGACAGGCCGAGCATCGTTGCCCGCACCATTGGCGGCGCGGCGAAGATGGCGGTGGCGATCATCGCCGAAACCGGACTGTTGCCGAACAGAAGCAGCATCGGGATGAGGTACGCGAAGGTCGGGATGGTCTGCATCAGATCGAGGGCAGGGGAGACCACCAGCCGCTCCGCCCAGGGTTTCCGCCAGGCCCAGATGCCGACGAACAATCCCGTGGCGATGCAGAATGGCACGGCGATGGAAATCAGCGCCAGCGTCAGCATGGCGCTGGTCCATTGGCCGAACAGCGCGATGTAGAGCAAACAGCCGCCGACCAGCATGCCGAGCTTGCGGCCGCCAGCGGCATGCCCGGCGACAAACGCCGCCGCGCAGACGCCGATCCAGGACAGGCGCGGCAGCATATAGGCGTCGGCACCGTGGCCGATCTTGAAATTCTTTGCCAGAAGGTCGAGCGCGAAATCGAGCGGCACGCCGAGCACGGCAGTGATCGACCGCGTCAGCCATGACAGGTTTATCTTTATCCAGCGCATCAGGGCGCTGACCCAATCGGCGACCGGCACGATCGCCTCGGCCGGATAGTTGGCAGCCCAGGGGAGACTGTCCTGGAGCAGGAACACGACCAGCACCACGGCAAGCGCTGCGGCCCAGACCAGCAGCCGGGTCTGCGCCGGTCGCGGCCTCGTCCCACTGGCGCTTGCCGTTACTGTCATGCACCGGCTCCTGACCGCTCGATGCCGGCGAGCAGGTCGATCACCGCTTGCGGCGTGACTTCGCCGATCGGCTTGCCGCTGCCGTTGATCACCGCGAACGGTCTGCCGCCCGCCACGATGCTGGCCGAGAAGCTGGCAATCTTGGCCTCCGGCGCCACCGTGCCGCCATGCTCGGCGCCGTCGCAGGCGCGCATCAGGCTCTTCGCCGAGATCACCTTGGCGCGGTCGACGTCGCGGGTGAATTCGGCGACATAGTCTGTCGCGGGATTAACCACCAGTTCCTCCGGCGTGCCGATCTGGATGACTTCGCCATCCTTCATGATGGCGATGCGGTCGGCCAGCCTTGTCGCCTCGTCGAAATCATGGGTGATGAAGACGATGGTCTTGTGCAGCATGGTTTGCAATCGCATCAACTCGTCCTGCATCTCGCGGCGGATCAACGGGTCGAGCGCCGAGAACGGTTCGTCGAGGAACCAGATCTCCGGCTTGGTCGCCAGGCTGCGGGCGATGCCGACACGCTGCTGCTGGCCGCCTGAAAGTTCGCGCGGATAGAAATGCTCGCGGCCGCGCAGGCCGACAAGCTCGATGACTTCGCGGGCGCGTGCTTCGCGCGTCGCACGGTCCTGCCCCTGGATGCTGAGCGGAAAGGCGATGTTGTCCAGCACGTTGAGATGCGGCAGCAGCGCGAAATTCTGGAACACCATGCCCATGCGGTGGCGCCTGAGTTCGATGAGCGCTGCATCCGAGATCTTGAGCAGGTTCTTGCCCTCGAACTCGACCTTGCCGTGCGTCGGCTCGACCAGACGCGACATGCAGCGCACCAGGGTCGACTTGCCCGACCCCGAGAGCCCCATGATGGTGAAGACCTCGCCCTGGCGGATTTCAAGATCGACGCCGCGTACCGCCCCGACCAGTCCGGCAGCGGCGACATCGGCCATGCTGGCCTTGCCGTCGCGCTCGCGGATGAAACTCGCCGCGCTCGAACCGAACAGTTTCCAGACATTGCGGCAAGCCAGCTTTATCGGGCGGGCATCCTTTGGCGCGCCCGCAGCGTTCGGTCCGTGTTCGGTCTTGTCAGGCATTCAAGCGTCCTTCTGGAATATCGACGATTGAGGCCCGGCCGATCGACGGCCGGGTCTCATTCTCCAGTCGGAGCGATCACTGTGCCCAGGCTTTCCAGTCGGCTTCGTGGGCGGCGATCCAGGCGGCGGCGACGTCCTCCGGCGTCTTGCCGCCGAGGTCGATCTCGCCGCTCATCTTGTTGAGCTCGTCGGTGTCGACCGTGTAGGCCTTGGCCACCTTGTAGGCGACGGGCCATTTGTCCTTCATGCCGTTCCAGGCATATTTCCAGATCTCGCCATGCGGCTTGCCGCAATCATATTTGGCATCGGGATTCGTGCCCCATTTCGGGTCGCTGTAGCATTCGGGCGTGTATTCGGGGAATTCGACCCACTCGCCCTTGTATTTGGCCGGCGCCCAATGCGGCGAATAGATCCACAGCATGATCGGCGCCTTGCGCTGGTAAGCGGAATCGAGCTCCGCGAACATCGCCGCGTCGGTGCCGGCGTGGATGACGGTGAATGGCAATTTGAGTGCCTCGACGCGCTCGTCGTCAAAACCCTCCCAGGTCACCGGACCGCCGAGATAACGACCCTTGGGCGCCGTCTCGGCCGTCGAAAAGGCCTCGGCGCATTTCGGATCCTTCAGCGCTTCCCAATTGGGCAGGCCCGGGCATTTCTCCTTCATATATTCGGGGAACCACCACTCTTCCTTGGCCTTGGGGCCGAGCTTGCCGAGGCGCTCGGTCTGGCCGGTGGCATCGGAAGCCTTCATCGCCTCGCCGGCGGTCGTGTCCCAGAATTCCAGGCCGACATCGAGGTCGCCATTGGTGAGACCGGTGGTCAGGCTGGAGAGGTAATCGGCGGTCGGATATTCGACGGTGTAGCCGAGCTTTTCGAGAATGCCGCCGAGAATCTTGGCGTTGAGGTTGACGCTGGTCCAGTCGAACAGCGCGATCTTGATGGGGTCGTTGGATTCAGGGGCTGCGGCGTGGACGGAAAGCGTTGGCAGGCTCAGTGCCGCGAGCGCGGCGGCGCCCAGGGACAGTTTAGAAACTCTGCTCCGAAATGACATGCTTGTTCTCCTTCAAGCTGTGACGGTTATCGTTCGTTCCCTTCTTGCGTCTTTCTGCCCTTGTTGGGTTTTTTCTTGATTGTGTTGGAAAGACCTGCCTTTGCGCAAGGCCGTTTCCGCCATCGCGCGGCCAAAACCGGCGCAGGCGGGATTGTGCTGAGTTTTTGATTTGCGGAAATGGTGCTGAGAGGGTCGGCGTCATAGCTGCCGACGCATCGCTACGACAGCGATCACCTGCCGGTCGATTGCCAGCCTTATGGCGCCCTGCAAAATGCGAGCCATCAGGGTCCCCTGACCTCGGCTATCGGCCCGGCAAGCCCCATCGCCAGGACGGTTTCATGGGATGAAATTATATATACCAACGTTCATCGCGCGCAACGACTAAGGCTTTGCTGGATGCATAATTCGGACCGCAGGCGAGGTCGCACCCAACCCACCTGCCGAGCCACCTTACCAGCAGACGTAGCCGCCATCGACGATCAGGTCGAGGCCGGTGACGAAGCTCGACGCGCGGCTGGCCAGGAACACGGTCGGCCCGACCATTTCCTCGGGCGCCGCCATGCGCCCCATCGGCGTGTCGCGCTTGAAGATCTTTATCTCTTCCGCCACCTCCGGCCGCTTGTTCATCGGCGTCAGCGTGTAGCCCGGGCTGACCACATTGACGCGCAGGCCGCGGTCGGCCCACTCCATGGCGAGGCTCTTCGACATGTGGATGACGGCGGCCTTCGAGGAATTGTAATGCGCCTGCGTCAGCCCGCGATTGACGATGGTGCCCGACATCGAGGCGATGTTGACGATCGAGCCCTTGCGCCGCGCCAGCATCTTGCGCGCTTCGGCCTGGCAGGACAGGAACACGCCGGCGACATTGACCTCGTGCACCTTCCGCCACGTCTCCAGGGCCATTGTCTCGGCCGGCTCCGATCCGGCGATGCCGGCATTGTTGACGGCAATCGTCAGGGCGCCGAGTTCGCTCTCGACGCGGTCGGTCGCCGCCGCGAGATCGCCCTCGGACGTCACCGTGCCCGTCAGCACCAGCGCCTTGCGCCCAAGCGCGGTGATACGCTGTGCGGTCTCCTCCAGCCCGCCCTTCGATGCATGGCCGAAACAGGCGACGTCGGCGCCGGCCTGCGCCAATCCGATCGCGATTGCCTGGCCGATGCCGCTGCCGGCACCGGTAACCAGCGCGACATCGCCGTCCAGCTTGAAAAGATCCATCGATAGCCCTCCCTGCTTCAGGGAGGGTATGCGCTGTCCCGCGTTCCGATCAAGCCTTCAGCGCGGGCATGGCGACACGGCTAGAAATAGCCGTCGGAGGCGGCCGTGGCTTCTTTCGGGATCTCGACGCCGTCGACCAGGATCTTGTCGACCAGTTCGTGATGGAAGCAGACCAGGCCCTTGATGCGCTCCGCCTCATGCACCGGCTCGGGATAATACCAGACGAGGTTCTCGTGGCGCTTCTTGCCCGTCGTCACGTGATAGTAGTTGGAGATGCCCTTGTAGGGGCAGCGCGAGATGTAGCGGCTGGGCGCGAACATATCGAGCCGCGTGTCGGAGATTGGCAGATAATGGCGTACCGGATGGCCGGTCTCGAACAGGAACACGCCGCGCCGTGAATCGGCGACCTGCTCGCCGTCCAGGATGACCTGCACCCGCCGTGAGGACGGCAGGCAGTCGACCCGCCGGAACGGGTCGCGGGCGTGGACGAAGATCTCCTCGTCCTCCTCATACCAGTGCGTCATCTTGGGCCAGTAGAAGGACATGTAGTCCGCGATCGGCGGACAGCCCTTGACCGGGTCGAGATAGCGCCAGGCGGCATCCTCGACCAGCGTGATGCCGGTGTTGAGCGAGTAGTGCGTAGCCAGGCCCTTGAACGGATCTTCCGTCGTCGTCCTGCTCGGCAGCAGGAACTCCTCGCGCACGTCACTCATCGGGAAGTAGTAGACCGGCAGGTGATCGGATTCGTAGAACACCAGCGCCCTGGTCGTGTCGGCGACGATCATCGATCCCACTTGCACGCGCAGCCGCTTCTGCATCGGCATGGTGAAGGCGACGTAGCCGGGCTCGAACTCATACTGCACGATCGTGTCGAGCAAGGGAAAATGCGGCCCGCGGCCGCGCAAATGAGGCTTGCGAATGGTAGTCTCCCGTTTCTTTTCTTTTGTCATCGAGTGTTCGCGCAAAGCGAGATGGAGCTGGATTGAGTCATCGTATCGGAGTGGGTTTCCGGGCGGCGGGCTTCTCCTGAGTCGAGCGGCTCGAACAATGGCCCCCCATCGCCCTTCGCAGCCCGCTGGCGGATAGCCTCGCCGCCCGAAATCAGAAATTGTCCATCCAGCCCCTATCCCAGCGACACCCGGTCGAGCAGCAGGCCGGCGGCGATCGGCGGCAGCCCGCTGACATTCTTGCGCACCGGCACCAGGAGGTCGGGGAAATAGCTGAAGATGACAGGCGTCTCGTCGAGCAGCAGCTTCTGGATGTCTGACGCCGCCGCGCGCTGTGCGCCGATGTCGAGCGCCTTGAGATAGGAAGTGACCATGCCGTCATAGGCTGGGCTCTTGAAATGCGCCGCGTTCCACGGACCGTCGCTGACCAGCGGGCTTTTCAGGAACACGTTCGGCACGCTGCGATGGGCGTAGTCGGTGATGCCGAGCGGGCTGTCCAGCCAGTCCGATTGACCGAACACCGCCTTGCCGTAATATTTGTCCTGGTCCTCGATGTTGAGCGAGACGCGCGCGCCGATCTCCTTGGCGAAGTTCTGGAACAGCTGCGCGTAGCCGGGAATGTCGGAGTAGCGCAGCGTCGTCAGCGTGATGTCGAAGCCGCTGCCGAGGCCCACGGCTTCCATAAGCTGCTTGGCCTTGGCGATGTCCTGGGCGCGCTGCGGCACCGTTCTGTCGGTCGCGGGGAAGGCCGGCGCAAACGGGCTGTCATTGCCGGTCGCCGCCATCCCGCGGCACAGCCCATCCACCAGCTTGGAACGGTCGATGCACAGCGCCAGCGCCTGGCGCACGCGCTTGTCGGTGAAAGGCGCCATGTCGCAGCGCATGTGGAGCTGGCGGTGCGCGGTCGAGGCGACGCGCAGCACGGTGATGTCGGGGCTGTTCAGCACCACTTGGCTGACATCGAGCGGAACGGCGTCGAGAATGTCCACTTCGCCGGCCTGCAGCGCCAGGATGCGCGGCTGGACATCGCCGTAGAATTTGAACTCGAGCCGGTCGGGCAGCGCCTTCTCGCCCCAATAATCGGGGTTGCGGATGAACGTCGCGCCGACTTTCGGCGTGTAGCTCTCCAGCCGAAATGGGCCGGTGCCTTCAAAAGTCTTTTCGTAATCGCCCTTGTAGCTCGCCGGCAGGATGACGGCATTGTAGTTGTCGATCGACACCGAATAGGGAAAGCTGCCGTTCGGCACGTCGAGATGGAAGGCGACGGTGTGGTCGTCGACCTTGCGGGTGCCGCCCTTCGACAGCAGGCCCTTGAACACCGAAAGCGCGTTCGAGGCCCCGTCCGGGTCGGCCAGCCGGTCGAAGGTCGCGACGACGTCGTCGGCCTTGAAGTCCTCGCCATTGTGGAATTTCACGCCCTTGCGCAGCTTGAACGTCCAGACGCTGCCGTCCTCGTTCGGCGACCAGCTTTCCGCCAGCACCGGCTTCAGCGTGAGGTCCGGCTGTGTGACGCAGAGGAATTCGGCGGTCTGGAAAACCAGCTGGTAGCTGCCGCTGTCGTAGTAGGTGACGGGATCGATGGCCCCGCCTGGCGTCGCCACGCCGGCGCGCACCGTGCCGCCCGGCTTGCCTTCGGCGCGGGCTTCTTGCGTGTCGAGAC
This sequence comes from Mesorhizobium sp. B1-1-1, assembly GCF_006442955.1. Taxonomy (NCBI): domain Bacteria; kingdom Pseudomonadati; phylum Pseudomonadota; class Alphaproteobacteria; order Hyphomicrobiales; family Phyllobacteriaceae; genus Mesorhizobium; species Mesorhizobium sp. B1-1-1. The sequence goes on along the minus strand of NZ_VFWW01000007.1, from coordinate 212,996 downwards.
CGGCGGCGGCGACAAGGCTGCCCAAGAACGGCAGCGAAAGGCCGAGAACGCTGCCATGACGCAGGAAATCGCGCCGGTCGAGCCGGCCGGCCAGCAACTCGTCGACAGCGGAATTTTCGATTGCAGTCAGATTCCTGCGGGCGATGTCGATCCTCTCGAAATGCTTCGGCATGGCTGCAATCCTCGCTTGTCTTGGGACAGGCCATCTAGTTCATCGTTGACCGCGAGCGGAAAGCGATATTTTTTGATAGGGGGCATCGGAATTTTCGATGCGGGGAGCCAAGGCATGGACACCGAAAACCTGCGCAGTTTCCTGGAGATTGCCGAGCATGGCAGCTTCACCGTCGCGGCCAATCGGCTGAACCTTGCCCAGTCCACCGTCAGTGCGCGGATAAGAGTGCTGGAGGAGCAGTTGGGGCGACGGCTTTTCATCCGCGACCGCGATGGCATCACGCTGACGCCGGCCGGCCGCCAGTTCCTGCCGCATGCATCCGCCATCACCCGTACCTGGGAGCAATCGAGGCAGGACATCGCCGTTCCCGATGGCTACGAAACACTGCTGCGGCTGACCGCGCCCGCCTATCTGTGGGAGCGCATCACTTCGCCATGGGTCGAATGGATGCGCGCCGAGCGGCCGAACGTTGCGTTGCGGCTCGAGGGCAGTTTTCCCGATCTGGCGATCGATCAACTGGCCGAAGGCCTGCTCGACATCTGCATCCTCTATCTGCCGCGGCCGCATCCCGGCATCGTTTACGAAACGCTGGCCGTCGACCAGGTGGTGCTTGTCCAGCATGCCGCCCAGACGAAGCCGTGGACCGAGAACTACATACTGATGGACTGGGGGCTCGAATTCCGCATCGAGCATGATCGGGCGTTTGCCGGCATGGTCAAGCCGGCCATTTCGGCCGGCCTAGTCTTCATCGGGTTGCAGCACGTGCTGTCGCAGCAAGCCGCCGCCTATCTGCCGCTCAGCGCCGTCAGCGCCCATATCGAGCGCGGCGAAATGAAACGCGTCGCGAACACGCCCGTGTTCCAGCGGCCGATCTATCTTGCCTATCCCAGCAATCCGGCCTCGTCGGATGTGCTCGACGTGGCCTTGGCGGGATTGCGGGCACTGACGAGGGATTGGGCCGGCGAGCAGGGCTTCGCCGAGGGCGACCGGTCCTTCAGCATGGCCGGCCATCCGTGAAGGGCAGGGGCCGTATGTTCGGCTACGCCGGCTCGGTATCGACCGCTGCCGGCCTCTGCAGCCTGGCGAGTTCCGCGTAGGGAATATGGCAGCGGATCGAGTGTCCGGGGCGCGCCTCGGCCAGCGCCGGTTCCTGCTGTTCGCAGATCGGGCCGATCTTGCGTGGGCAGCGCGTGTGGAAGACACAGCCCGGCGGCGGATTGGTGGCGCTGGGGATTTCGCCGTCGAGACGGATGCGTGCCGTCTCGGTCTGGTCGAGCCTGGGCACGGCCGACAGCAGCGCTTCGGTGTAGGGATGATGCGGGCCGGAGAAAACCTCTTCCGACGGCCCAAGCTCCATGATGCGACCGAGATAGAGCACGGCGATCTTGTCGGAGAGGTAGCGCACCACGCCAAGGTCATGCGAGATGAAGATGTAGCTGACGTCTTCCTTCGCTTGCAGATCGGCGAGCAGGTTCAGGATCGCGGCCTGCACCGACACGTCGAGCGCCGAGGTCGGCTCGTCGCACACGACGATGCGTGGATCGCCGGCGAAGGCGCGCGCTATGGCAACGCGCTGTTTCAGTCCGCCCGACAGCTGGCGCGGCTTCACGACCAGATGCCGGTCGGTCAGCCGCACCGAGCGGACGAGGTCGTCGAGGCGCGCCTCGAGCGCCTTGCCGCTCAAGCCCGCCAGCCGCTTCAGCGCGCGGCCGATCAGATGCCTTATCGAATGCGACCGGTTGAGTGCGGAGTCCGGATTCTGGAAGACGATCTGCATCGCCTTGACCTGGTCGTCGCTGCGGTCCCCCAGCCGCGGCGCCAGCGCCTTGCCCTCGAGCTCGATGCTGCCGCCGTCGTCGGGCGGCACAAGGCCGAGCAGCAGCCTGGCGAAAGTGGTCTTGCCGCTGCCGGATTCGCCGACCAGCCCGAGCGTTTCGCCCGGCCTGAGATCGAGCGACACGTCCTTCACCGCGCGCAGCGAATGGCCATGGCTGGCAAAGGTCTTGTTCAGCCCGGCGACCCGCAATACCGGCGCGGCTGCGGCTTTCGGCGCGGCGGGCGCGTCGCTGGGCGTCGCGCGCGGCAGGGATTGCGCCTTCTCGTGATAGTGGCAGCGCGACAGCCGGCCGCCCAGTTCGTAGAGCGGCGGCAACTCGTTGCGGCAGCGATCGGTAGCGAGAGCGCAGCGGTCGGTGAAGGGGCAGCCCTTGATGTCGGCCCCGATGCCGGGCAAAAAGCCCGGGATGGTGTCGAGGCGGCCCTGGTCCTTGCGCTGGCCGCCGCGCGGCAGGCAGCGCAGCAGCGCTACCGTATAGGGATGGCGCGGATCGTTGAAGACGGCCTCCGTCGGCCCTTCCTCGACCAGCATGCCGGCATAGAGCACGCCGACGCGATCGCACATGTTGGAGACGACGGCGAGATTGTGGCTGATGAACAGGATCGAGGCCGACAATTCTTGCCGCAGCTGCGCGATCAGGTCGAGCACCTCGGCTTCGACGGTCGCGTCGAGGCCGGTCGTCGGCTCGTCCAGGATCAGCATCGAAGGATCGTTGGCCAGCGCCATGGCGATCGCCACGCGCTGCTGCATGCCGCCGGAAAGCTGGTGCGGATAGCGTTGCATGACGCTGACCGGATCGGAGATCCGCACCCGGTTCAGCATGGCGATTGCGCGATCCTCGGCTGCCTGCCCCGTTTTGCCCCCAAGCTCGAAGATCTCGGTCAGCTGGCGACCGATGCGGATCGACGGGTTCAGCGCCTTGCCGGGGTCCTGATAGACCATTGAGACGCTTTCGGCTCGCATCTTTCTGAGCGCCTCGGCATCGAGCTTCATGACGTCCTGTCCGTCGAGCGAGATCGCGCCGCCTGATATGGAACCGTTTCGCGGCAGGTAGCGCACGACGGAAAGGGCGACCGTGGATTTGCCGCAGCCGGATTCGCCGACCAGCCCATAGGCCTCGCCTTGGCCGATGGTGAGACTGAGATTGCGCAGCACCGCCCGGTTTCGGCCGGAAACACGATAAGCGACCGACAGGTCGTTGAGGTCGAGTGCGTTCTGGGCCTGCGCCTTCCGGGTCTTGGAGGGTTCAGTCATTGAAGGCTCCATGCACGCCGTCGGCCGCCAGGTTGACGCCGATCACCAGCGAGGCGATGGCGAGCGCGTCGAACAGCACGGTCCACCAGAAGCCGCCGCCGATCATGCCGTAATTGCTGGAAATCGAGAGCCCCCAGTCCGGCGACGGCGGCTGGATGCCGAAGCCCATGAAGGAAAGCGTGGCAACCGCGAAAATGGCATAACCAAGCCGCACGGTGGTTTCGACCAGGATCGGCGGAATGACGTTGGGCAGGATCTCGACGAACATCGTATGCAGCGCACTCTCATGCCTGAGCTGGGCCGCGGCGACATAGTCGAGCTCGCGCTCAGCCAGCACCGCCGAGCGCACGGTGCGCGCGATGATCGGCGCGAAGCTCAGGCCGATGACCACGATGACGGTGGTCTTGGACGTGCCGAGCGCCACGATGGCGAGCAGCGCCACGATCACCACCGGGATTGCCATGAAGGCTTCCAGGATGCGGCTGACGACATCGTCGACGATACCGCGGAAGTAACCGGTGAGCAGCCCGAGCGCCGTGCCGGCCACCGTCGCCAGCAATGTCGCCAGCGGCGCCACGGTCAGGATGTCGCGCGAGCCGACGATGACGCGCGAGAAGACGTCGCGGCCGATCTGGTCGGTGCCGAACCAGTGTTCGGCCGAAGGCGGCGCCAGCGCGTTGATGATGTCGTCGGCGAGCGGATCGTAGGGCGCGAAATGTTCGCCGAACAGCGCACAGGCGACCCAGAACAGCACGATGGTGATGCCGACGAGGAAGGTGCCGGAGCGAAGCAGCGAGGACAAAACCTCCGCCAGGGGGCTGCGCTGGCGGGTGTCGTCCTGTCTGGCGGGACTGGTCTGGACGGCGCTCATTGTTCTGACCCCAGCCGGATGCGTGGATTGAGCACGGAATAGAGGAAGTCGGCCACAAGGGTGGCCACGGCATACACGATGCCGATGGTCAGGATGCCTGATTCCAGCATCGGGAAATCCTTGCCGCGCGCAGCGGTGAAGATCAGCGAGCCGATACCCTGGTAGCGGAACAGCGTCTCGATCACCACGAGGCCGCCGATGAGATAGCCGGTCTGGGTGGCAATGACGGTGATGGTGGGCAGCAGCGCATTGCGCAGCACATGGCGCCAGATCACCGTGCGCCAGGGCAGGCCCTTGAGCACCGCGGTTCGCGTATAGTCGGAATCGAGCGCCTCGATCATGCCCGAGCGCGCCATGCGCGCGATATAGCCGAACAGCACCAGGAACAGCGGCAGCGCCGGCAGGATCAGGTAGTAAAGCTGCGTGAAGAAACCGGCATCACGCGGCCATGCCGCCGAGATCGGCAGCCAGCGCAGCCAGACACCGAAGATCAGGATCAGGATGATGCCGGTGACGAACTCCGGCAGCACCGTCACCGACAGGCCGCCAAGGCTGATGATGCGGTCGAGCGGCCGGTTGAGATTGAGAGCCGCGACGACGCCGCCAAGGATGCCGATTGGCACCACCAGCACGAAGGCGACCGCCGCCAGCTTCATCGAATTTCCCAGCGCATCGATAACGAAGGGGGCGACCGGCGAGCGGAAGATGTAGGACGTGCCCATGTCGCCCTGGACGAAGTTTGAAATCCAGCTCCAGTACTGGGCAAGCAGTGGCCGGTCGACGCCGAGCGAATGGTTGAGCGCATCGACGGCGCGCTGGTCGGCGAACGGCCCCAATATGGCGCGCCCGACATTGCCTGGAAGCACCTGGCCGCCCAGGAAGACCATGATGCTGAGCAGGAACAGCGTGACGAGCGAAAGCGAGACGCGCCGGACAAGGAAGGAGAGAATGGCTAACACTCCCTGAGTAGCCAGCTCCCGTCAGGAAGCTGGCTGTTATAGGATTGGCTTTCCCTTCCGCTCAGGCCTTCGACGCCTTTTCGAGGAACAGCTGCGACATCGCGGTCGGCTGCACGCCGGCCACGCCCTTCGCCGTCGCCGTCAGATAGTCGTAGAAATAGCCGAAGATGACCGGCGTCTCCTCGAGCAGAAGTTTCTGGATCTTGCCTGCCGTCGCCTTCTGCGCTTCGAGATCGAGGGCCGCGATATAGCTGGTCGCCAGCGCGTCGTAGTCCTTGTTCTTGAAGTGCGCCGCGTTCCATGTGCCTTCGCTCTTCAGCGGGGCGGCAAGATAGACGTTCGGCACGCCGCGGTGGCCGTAGTCGGTGATGCCCATTTCCGAGTCCAGCCAGTTCGATTTGCCGAACACGGCGTCGCCGTAATAGGCGCTCTGGTCGAGGATGTTGAGCTCGAGCTCGATGCCGATTTCCTTGACCCAGTTCTGGATGAGCTGGGCGTATTCGGGGATTTCGAGATAGCGCTCGGTGGTCAGCGTCATCTTGAAGCCCTTGCCCGCGCCCGCCGCCTCCATGAGCTGCTTGGCCTGCGCGATGTCCTGCTTGCGCTGCGGCACGCTCGCATCGGTCGAGGGATAAACCGGGGCGAACGGGCTGTCGTTGCCGGCCACGGCGCGCCCCTTCATCAGGCCCGCGACTAGCTTGTCGCGGTCCAGGCTGAGCGCGATGGCGCGGCGCACGCGCGCATCCTTCATCGGCCCGTCGTCGCAGCGCAGGTGCAGTTGCTGGTGCGCCGACGATTTCAGGCTGATGATGTCGATGTTGGGATCGTTGAGCAGCGCCACGCCAGACAGGACAGGCATCTGGTTGATGATGTCGACCTGCCCGCCCTGCAGCGCCAGGATCATTGGCTGCATGTCGGCAAAGAACGTGAATTCGGTGCGTTCCGGCAGCGCCTTCTCGCCCCAGTAGCCTTCGTTCCGGACGAAGGAAGCGCCGACCTTCGGCGTGTATTTGTCGATCTTGAAGGGCCCGGTGCCGTCGAAGCTCTTTTCGTAGTCGCCCTTGTAGCTCGCCGGCACGATGACGGCGTTGTAATTATCGGACGACACCATGTAGGGAAAGTTGCCGTTCGGGGCGTCGAGGTGGAATTCCACCGTGTAGTCGTCGACCTTCTTGCTGGCGCCCTTCGACAGGATACCGGTGAACACCGACAATGCGTTGGACGAGTTGGCCGGGTCGGCGATCCGGTCGATGCTGGCCACCACGTCGTCGGCCTTCATTTCGCCGCCTGAGTGGAACTTCACGCCCTTGCGCAGCTTGAAAGTCCACACCGAGCCGTTGTCGTTCGGCTTCCAGCTTTCAGCCAGCGCCGGCTTGAGCACGAGATCGGGGCCGTCGACGCAGAGGAACTCCGCGACTTGCTGCATGATCAGCAGGCCGCCGGCATCGGCGATGGTGACAGGGTCGATCGTCGCCGCCGGCACGCTGCTTGCGACGCGGATCGTGGCGCCTGGCGCGCCTTGCGCCCGGGCGAGCGACGGCATGGCACCGAGGCCCGCGGCCGTGGTGATGCCGCCCAGCAGCGGCAGCGACAGGCCGAGCAGGCTGCCATGGCGGATGAAGTCGCGGCGGCTGACACGGCCGTCGACGAGACCGTCGATGAGGTGATTTTCGAGCGGCGAGCGATTGCGCCGGATGAGGTCGAGAATGCGATAATTCTTGCTCATGGGTTTGACCCTTTCCCCTGTTTCTTATGGTTGACGAAAATTCGCGACTATACCGTTTCCGGTCGCCAGAGGCCTGTAGACCGGGACTGTAGCACGCGGTTTTGTCCGGTCCATCCAGTCCTTGGCGCGGACGTGCCGGTTTCTGGGCTGCACTGCTTCCTCTAGTCCGTGGCCACCCTTTCCGACCGGGATCGCGGCGGCTGGCTTCTGCTGTTGTGGCCGGCCGCCCTCATCTAGTTCAGCGGCAAACGACGGTAAGTTCCGGGCTTTGCCGGATCGTGATATTTGTTGCAGGGCCCGTTCTCGGCGAAGTCGCGATGGCAGGCAGCGAGCCGTTCTCGCGACAATGTGATGCCGAGACCGGGCCCCTCCGGCACAGGCACGACATTATTCCTCGGGCAAAACGGTCCTTCCTCGGTGATGTCGGTCGGTTGCATGCGAAACAGCGACTGGTTCGGTTCCCGTATCCAGCCGAGCGCCGCGCACAGATGCAGGTAGGCGGCGCTGCCGATGCCGCTGTCGCCGCTGTAGCACCAGAAATCGATGCCGGCGTGCTCGCAGGCGCCGACGAAGCGCAGCATGCGGCCGATGCCGCCATGCGCGGTTGGATTGCCGACGAAGGCGTCGGGCACCTTGAGGTCCATGGCGCGGGCGATGTCGATGTTGTGGGTCGAGAACGGGATCGAGCAATGGCGCCTGAGTTCGCGCATCTCCTCGATCGTCGCCACTGGATCCTCCCAATTGCGCACGCTAAGCTCTTCCAGCGGCCGCGTCAGTCGCCGGGCGGTGCTGAGCGAATAGGCCTGGTTGGAATCGATGCGGATCATTGCATCGTCGCCGAGCTTCCTGCGGATCAATTCGATCATCTTCAGCGAGATTTTTGGATCCTGCGTCGAGAACTTCCCTTCGAAGAAGGTCGTTCCGTGGGTCTCATGAAGCTCGACGCAGTAGTCGGCGACTTCCTCCGGCGTCGTCTCGCCTTTCACCCTTGGCCCGTCGCCGCGCAGCGAAAAGTAATCGGTGAACGGGATCTCCTTGCGCACGGCGCCGCCGAGCAGTTGGTAGAGCGGCTGGTTCCACACCTTGCCGCGCAGGTCCCAGAGCGCCATCTCGATCGCGCCGAAGGCCATGATGCGGGTGCGGTCGTTGATCGACTGCACGCCGGTCCAGTAGGGCAGGCAGACATGCTCGGCGCCGGCGATGTCGAAGGCGTCGCGGCCCACGAGCCGGGGTGCCAGGATGTCGTTGATGATCGCGGCTGCTGCCGGCATCGGTGCTTCGCCGAGGCCGATCAGGCCATCTTCGGTCTCCACTTCGACAATGGTCGGCGAGAAGCCGTCGAGTTCACCGAACACCCAGGCATAAGGCGCCTCGAGCCTGAGGTTGATCGGCGTCGCGTTGATGCCGCGGATTTTCACCGGCCGACCTCGAAGAAGGGCTTGCCGAGCAGATCCGGGACGACGTCGATGCCGAGGCCCGGACCATCCGGAACGCCCATGCGGCTGCCGGTGACCGGCGGCTTGTTCGACGCCGTGCGCACCGTCACCCATTCGTGGAAGGCGATGGCGTGCAGGCGGCGCTCCTGCGGCGTCGACAGCGACAGATGCGCCATGGCCGCCGTGTCGATCTCGGCGCCGCCGGTATCCTCGACGGTGATCATGAAGCCGAGGTCGACGGCGACATCGCGGATCAGCCGGGTCCTGCCGACGCCGCCGAGCCGCGAGATCTTCAGCGTCAGCCCGTCGGCCGCGCCCCGGCGATGAATTTCCAGCATGTCCTCCAGCGAGGTGACGGATTCGTCGAGCACCATCGGCTTGTCGAGCATGCGGCGCACCGACATGTTTTCCTCGATCGTCGTGCAGGGTTGCTCGAATGTGTAATCGATCGAGCGCGTCGCATCAGCGAACTGGCGCGCCTGGTAGTGCGTCCAGCCGGCATTGGCATCGCAGAAGATGACAGTGTCTTTCGGCACTGAGGCGGCGACCGCCGTGACGCGTTCGATGTCGTCGCGAACGTTGCCGCCGACCTTGACCTGCAGCCGGTGGAAGCCGTCCTGGACGATGCGCTTCGCAAGTGCGGCCATGGCATCGACGCTGCCATGGGTGACGACCTTGTAGAGCTCGGCCGTATCGCTCTCCTTGCCGCCCAGCATCGTCACCAGCGGCACGTCGGCGGCGCGCGCGGCGAGATCCCAGCAGGCCATGTCGAGCGCCGACTTGATGTAGGGATGCCCTTTGAACACGATGTCCATCAGCCGGCCGATGCCGGCGAGGCCGCGCGGGTCGTGGCCGATGAGGTGCGGGGCGATCTCCATAACGCCGGCACGGGCGCCCGCAGGGAAGGCGGCCGAATAGAAATTACCGAGCGGCGCCATCTCGCCCCAACCGGTGATGCCATCGTCCGAGGTGATGGCGACGATCACCGCGTCGAAGGCGTCGGCGACGCGTCCCTTGGACATACGGTAGGGGCCGTCCACGAAGGGCTGCACGACATGGTAGGCTTTGATGGTTGCGATCTGCACGTTGATGTCCGTTGTCCGCTGGGGAAGGATCAGGCGCCTTTCGACGGGCGCCGTTCGAGAGCGCGCGCGTAGGCAAGAAGCTCTTGGAAATCTTGGTCGATATGTTGACGGGCGTGGCGCTGCGCAGCACGCATGTCGTTGCCCTTGAGCAGCCGCACGTAGGTCTCGTGAACGTCCTCGGCGGGCACGGCTTCGTTGCGTGCCTGCTGGTGCAGGGCGAAATACATCTGCAACCGGCTGGTCAGTCGCTGCCATGTTTCCAAAAGAACGGAATTGTCGGCCCATTCGTGAATCAGGCCATGCAGTTGCAGCGCGGTTTCCATCTGCCTTGTGGTGTCGCGGTCGCGCGTCGCCTGCTTCACCGCCTCATGGCGCCGGTCGAGCTCATCGAAAAAGCGCTGGTCGCGCAGCTCCCATGTCCGCTCGATGGCGAATTCGTCGAGCACCTTGTTGAGCGAGTAGACATCGTCGATGTCCTTGGCGGTGACATCGATGACGAAGGTGCCGGCATAGGGGATGCTGGTCAGGATACCTTCCTGCACCAGCTCGCGCATCGCTTCGCGCAAAGGCGCGCGGCTGACGCGCATCTGTTCGGAAATCCTGAGCTCGTTGAGCTTTTGGCCCGGCTCCAACTGGCCGGTCAGGATTGCCCGTCGCAGCAGCGCCACGATCTCCGCGCGTCGTGTCGTATCCGCGATTGGACTGAAATCCGCCTTTGCCATCCCGGCCACTCCCGACGAAACAAGGGCAAGACAAGCAGATTGTCGACAATCTAACAAGAGCTTTTGCGGCTTTTTTCACATCGCCGGTACTGGCCGGGCGGAGCTGCTCGCAAAAGCGGCGCCCGCGACCTGTGGGAAGGCCGGGGCGCCGCGCTGAAACCGGGCCTGCGGGGGAGTCAGGTGGCCGGTTTCTGTGGCAGTGGCGAAACCGGCATTCCAGGGCCGATCTTCTGCAGATTGCCTGTTATCACCTGGTCGCCTTCCGCGACTCCGCTCAGGATGGCGACCAGGTCGCCGCTGGTCGGCCCGGTCGAAACCAGCCGCTGGTCGACCGTGTTGCCCTTGCCGACGACGTAGAGATATTTGCCGAGCTGGCTCGAACCCAGTGCGACCTGCGGCACCATCAGCGCATCGGGCTGCTGTTTGACGTGCAGCCGGACGCGAACATATTGGCCAGGCAGCAGCGCGAACTTGGCGTTGCCGATGGTGGCGCGCGCGGTGATGGTGCCGGTCGAATGGTCGATCGTGTTGTCGATGAAGGTGAGTTCGCCCTTCTGATGGGCTTCGGTCTCGCCCGGGAGCAGCACCTCGACCTCGATCGGGCGGGCGGCGCGAGCTTCCTCGATCTGCGCCAGATCGCTCTCGCTCGGATTGAAGGTTACATAGATCGGGTCGAGCTGCACCAGCGTGTTGAGCACCGTGCCGGCGACGCTGACCAGCGTGCCGATCGAGGCCTGGTTACGGCCGATGCGGCCTGCGAAGGGAGCGCGAATCTCCGAATAGCTCAAATTGAGCTCGGCCGAGCGGACCGCCGCCTGGTTGAGCGCCAGCGACGCCTGCGCCTCGCGCAAGGTGCTGGTGCGCTGGTCGAAGCTGTCCTTGGCCAGATAGCCGCTCTTGGCGAGCTCGGTGCCGCGGCCGAGATTGGAGCGGGCATAGTCGAGCGTCGCTGTATCACGCTGCACCTGCGCCTTCGCCTGGTCGAGCGCCGCCTGGAAGTCCTGCGGCGCGATCTTGTAGAGGAGGTCGCCCTTCCTGACGTCGGCGCCGTCTTCGGCGGCCTGCTCTTCCAGGTAGCCCGGCACTCTGGCCTGCAGCGTGACGCTGCGGATCGGTTCGGTGCGGGCGGCATAGTCGAGATAGATCGGGATCGTCTTCTTCACCACGCTGGTCACCGGCACCGGCATGACGAATGCCGCGGGAGCGGGCGTTGCCGCTCCGGCCGTGCCGGCATTGAGGCTGAGGCTGCCCATATCGAGCAGGTGAACGCTCGCCACCGAGATTGCACCCAGCGCGACAGCGGCGCCCAAAGCGATTTTCCATTTACGCATGTTCAGTCTCCAATCTTATTCGGCCGCTTGCGCCATGGGCGGCAAGGCGGGTTCGGCAGTTGGTTCGGAATGCAGGGAAGCGGGCTCGTCGCCGCCGCGCCGTTCGCGCAGTTGTTCGATGACCGCATAGAAGACCGGCACGAACACCAGCGACAGGATGGTCGCCGCCACCATGCCGCCGAAGACGGTGGTGCCGATCGATTGACGGCTGGCAGCACCGGCGCCGGTCGCGAACATCAGCGGCAGCACGCCCAGGATGAAGGCGAAGGCCGTCATCAGGATCGGCCGCAGCCTCAGCCGTGCCGCTTCCATCGCCGCTTCGACGATGCTGAGGCCTTCTTCGCGCCGTCGCCGGGCGAACTCGACGATCAGGATGGCGTTCTTCGCCGCCAGGCCGATCAGCATGACGAAGCCGATCTGCGAGTAGACGTCGATCTGCATGCCGCGCACCCACAGCACCACGAACGCGCCGAACAAGGCGAGCGGCACTGCCAGCAGCACCATGAACGGCATCGCCCAGCTCTCATATTGCGCCGCCAGGATCAGGAAGACGAAGACGATGGCGAGGCCGAAGACGACCGACGCAATCGATCCCGCCTTGAGCTCCTGGAAGGTGATGCCGGTCCATTCGAAGCCGAAATCCCTTGGTAGAGCCGTGGCGGCGGCCCGCTCCATGGCGGCGACCGCCTGGCCCGACGAATAGCCGGGCGCGGCGCCGCCATTGATCGAGGCCGAGGCGTTGTTGTTGTAGTGCGGCACCGTTTCCGGGCCGACGAACGGCACCAGCTTGCCCAGCGTGCTGAGCGGCACCATGCCGCCGGAGGCATTGCGCACATAGAGCCGCGAAATGTCGGCCGCACCCGCGCGTGCATCCTTGTCGGCCTGGATGGTCACCCGGAAGGTGCGGCCGAACAGGTTGAAGTCGTTGACGTAGAGCGAGCCGAGATAGATCTGCAGCGTGTTGAAGACGTCAGGCAGGTTAAGCCCGAGCAGCTTCGCCTTGGCGCGGTCGAGGTCGTAGTTGAACTGCGGCGTCGAGGTCGAGAACGGGGAGAAAAGCTGCTGCGGGTTGATTTCCGGCTGCTTGCGCGCCTCGGCGATCACGGCTTGCGTTGCGTCGTTGAGCGCGGTGCTGCCGCGGCCGGTAAGGTCCTCGACGACGAATTCGAAGCCGCCCGTGGTGCCGATACCCGGGATCGAGGGCGGATCGAAGGAGAGCGCGAACGCCTCCGGGATCTGCATCAGCTTGCCGCGCACGTCGGCGACGAGCTTGGAGGCGCTCTGGTCGGGGCCACGCTCTTCCCACGGCTTTAGGATGGCGAATTCGACCGCGGAATTCGACTGCGCGGCACTGGTCAGGAAGTTCAGGCCGCTGATCGAGCCGACGATGTCGACGCCGGGCGTCGATTGCAGGATGTCGCGCGCCTTCTGCGCCACCGCGTCGGTGCGTTCCAGCGAAGCGCCGTCGGGCAACTGGATGACGACGAAGAAATAGCCCTGGTCCTCGACCGGAAGGAAGGTCGAGGGAAGCTTCGCCCAGACGAAATAGGTGGCGACCAGCCCGGCCGCGAACAGGCCGAGCATGATCCAGCGCAAACGGATGAGGATGCGCACGCCATTGGCATAGGCATGCGACAGCCTGTCGAAGCCCGTATTGAACCAGCGGAACAGCACGAATTGCGTGCCTTGGCGATGGCGCAGGAAGGCGGCGCTCAGCGCCGGGCTCAGCGTCAGCGAATTGAAGGCGGAAATGCCGACCGAGATCGCCACCGTCAGCGCGAACTGGTTGTAGAGCCGTCCCGAAACGCCGGGGATGAAGGCGACCGGCACGAAGACGGCCATCAGCACGGCTGTGGTGGCGATGATCGGACCGGTGACCTCGGCCATGGCGGCCTTGGTAGCCGCCAACGGTTTCAGCCCGGCCTCGAGCTGTCGTTCGACATTCTCGACCACCACGATGGCGTCGTCGACGACAAGGCCGATCGCCAGCACCATGCCGAGCAGGGAGAGCATGTTGAGCGAGAAGCCCATCATCTCCATGACGACGAGCGTCGCTACCAGCGACACCGGGATGGCGATCGTCGGAATGATTGTGGTGCGCCAGCTTTGCAGGAAGATGAAAACCACGGCGACGACGAGGACCAGAGCCTCGCCGAGCGTGATCAGCACGTCATGCATGGAGGCCGAGACGAAGCGCGTCGTGTCGTAGTGCATGGCATAGCTGACGCCCTTGGGGAAGCGGGCGGACAGCTCCTGCATCTTGTCCTTGACGCGCTGCTGCAGATCGAGCGCGTTGGAGCCGGGCATCTGATAGACGGCGAGCACCACGGTCGGGTCCTTGCCGAAAAAGGCCGACGACGAATATTGCAGGGCGCCGAGCTCGATGCGGGCGACGTCGCGCAGCCGCACCAGCGAGCGGGTGGTGGTGTTGGCGCGCACGACGATGTCGCCGAACTCCTTGGGATCGCTCAACCGGCCGACGGCATTGACCTGCATCTCGAAAGCGGTGCCGGCAGGCGCCGGAGACTGGCCGATCTTGCCGGCGGCCACCTGGACGTTCTGCTCGGCAATGGCGTTCTGGACGTCGACGGCGGTGATGCCGAGATTGGCGAGCTTGTCCGGATCGAGCCAGACGCGCATCGAATAGCGCCGCTCGCCGAAGATCTGCACGTCACCGACACCGGGCAGCCGCTTCAGCGGGTCGACCACTTGCAGATAGGCAAGGTTCGACAGTGCCACCGGATCGACGGAACCGTCGGGCGAGGTGAGGTTGACGATGAGGACAAAGTTCGGATTCTGCTTCTTGATCGTCACGCCGCCCTGATTGACGATCGCCGGCAGCGACGAGGCAGCCTGCGAGACGCGGTTCTGGACGTCGACGGCGGCGGTGCTCAGGGAATAGCCGACATCGAAGGTGATGGTGATCGTCGAGGAGCCGTCGTTGGAGCTGGTCGACGACATGTAGGTCATGCCTTGCACGCCGTTGATCTGCTGCTCCAGCGGCGTCGTCACCGTGTCGGCGACCACCTGCGCGCTGGCTCCCGGATAGTGGGCGCTGACCACGACCTGCGGCGGTGTGATGTCGGGAAACTGCGAGACGGGCAGCAGGAAATAACAAATCGTCCCGGCGAGCACCATGATGATGGCGATCGCCGAGGCGAAGATCGGGCGGTGAATGAAGAAGTTTACCACGACACGCACGCCTCTCCGGCTGCTCTTGCCCTGCCGAACGCAGTGGCAACCCTGGACAGCCTCTGGCCGCGTCCGAACTCTTCCGACGAACGGAGCAACGGCACCTCGCCGCGCTGCGAACCGGCAAGCGTGCGCAGCATTGTTTCGAAAGCGCGCGGATCGACCCCGTCGGCTTTCATGACCAGCCGGATCATCGGATCCCGGACGGCTTCATCTATGGTAAGATCGCGGCGCTGTGGCATTGGCCGGCTCCTTGTCTGTCGATTCGCAGCCCATGCTCGCGAACCGTTTTTCATCTCTTCACCGGCCGGAGCCGCATGAAATGCAATTTTTCGCCCGCCCCGATCTGGCCGGACCAGATCACGGTCTTGTTATTGACGGCGGACGCCATAGGTGTTACCAGTAAGTAACATTCTGGAAGTTACAGACCGGTAACACCCTAGTCAAGAGGTGGCCGAGGGATTTTTGGAAACGAAGGAGATCAATGATGACAGACGGCGTCGTGGAGCGTCCTCGTCCCCGGGATCGGATCCTGGAGACGGCGCGCGACATGTTCCACAAGCACGGCATCAAGGGCGTCGGCGTCGACGCCATCACCGAGGCTGCCGGCACGAACAAGATGACGCTCTACCGTCATTTCGAATCCAAGGACGATCTGATCATCGAATGCCTGCGCGCCACCGCATCAAAGGCCGGCGCGATGTGGGACGCATTCGAAGCCGAGCACCCGGGCGACAAGCTCGCGCAACTGCATGCCTGGGTTCGCAAGGCGGCCGAGATGCTTACGGCCGATTGCCGCGGCTGCGACATGGCCAACGCCGCGGTTGAGCTGACTGAACCCGACCATCCGGCCAGGCGCGTGATCAAGGAACTCAAGGAAGCCCAGCGCGAGCGCCTGGTGGCGCTCTGCCGGGGCGCCGGCATCGGCCAGGCCGAACTTCTGGCCGATACGCTTTCGCTGCTGTGCGAAGGCGCGCGCGTGAGCGTGCAGACCGTTGGCACCGAAGGTCCCAGCGCGCAATTGGTGCGCATGGCGGAAGGGTTGATCCAGTCCTTCAGGGGCGGAGCCGCCGCGGGCTGATCCATCGGCAAGGCTCATTGGCGCCGGACAGCGCGTGCGCTTCCGGTTTGCCGTGGCTTTGATGTTGCGTGGATTCCCTGCCGTTCCCGGAAATGTCCGGCATGCAATAAAAAAGCCCGCTGCCGGGAGGAGGTGGCAGCGGGCTCGATTTCGAATGTGGTGCGGGAGGAGGTGCACCCCACTCAGCGCCGGCATCGCATCTGGGAGGAGTAGATGGCCGACAACCAAAAGCTATGAGTTGCCCAATGATTCGGCAATCGTGAATCGTGCATAGCAGCTGTGCAGATTCGCCGTATCGCTCGCGACGTGATCGGAAGGCCTCGCGGCCCGCGTCACTGCACCGGGACGTTTTCCCGGAAGATCAGCCGCGGCTCGATGAATTTCCGCGTCAGGTAGGGCGCCGATGATGCGATCGAGCCAAGCAGGCGGATGACCGATTGCTCGGCGATCAGCCTGGCATTCTGGTCGATGACGACGTCGGCGAGATCGTCGACGAGATAGCCGCGCGTTTCCCTCGTCAGGTCGTGACAGATGAATACCGGCTTGCGGTTGGGCCTGGCCTCCCGGATGGCCTTGGCAACGCCGGAGCGTCCGGCTCCAATGCAATAGATGCCGAGCAGTTCCGGCTCGTTGCGCAGCGCCTTCATGGTTTCGGCATAGCTGGCACCGGTCTCGTCGTTGATCTCGACGGCGCTGCTGACGCTCAGGTTGGGGAACTCCTCGCCGAGCACGGAGCGGAAACCCATCTCACGTTCCTCATGGCCGCGATAGGAGCGCGAGCCGACCACCATCGCCAACTGGCCCTCGCGGTCGGCGAGGAAGCGCCCCATCAGGAGTGCGGCGGTCCGTCCCGCCACCCGGTTGTCTATGCCGACATAGGCCGAGCGTGGTGCGGCCGGAATATCGGACACCAGCGTCACCAGGCGAATGCCGGCCTCGACGATGTCGCGCAGGATGTTGCGCGTCCTGGGATGATCGACGGCGATGACGCCGACGCCGTTGGCTTTCAGCGACAGGTTTTCGACGGCGGTCTGCAAAGCGTTCGGCGAGATTCCGGCGAGGTTGTGGATCCGGCACGAGGCAACGAGCGGCAGGCGCGAGGCATAATCCTCGATATGCCTGGCCAAATCCTGCATGAAGGCGTTGCTGCCGATCGGCAGGAAGAATTCCAGATTGGCCGGCCGCGAGGGGAGCGTTACCTGATCGGCGACCGGCAGATAGCCGAGCTGCTTGGCGGCCTCCATGACGCGCTGCCGGTTGGCCGCGCTGACCCCCTTCCGGTTGTTGAGCACCCTGTCGACCGTCGCCGTCGACAGTTCGCAGTTCCTGGCGATGTCAGAGACGGTGGCTTTCATGCCGCAACCCTATTGCCGATGCGATGGCACGCCAGACGGGCGATTTGAGCGGCGCCGATCGCGCCCATCGCCCGGATGCCCATTCTGCTGTTTCGCCAGGGATGTTGCGCTCGTCCTCAATGCGACCCCTTGCCATCGGCGATGGCGTCGCGGATCTCCTTGTCCGACATGCCGGTGATGACGCGTTCAACCTCCGCCACGCTGGTCGTCTTGGGGTCGATGTCCCCGGCCACCACCTTGCCGCGCCGCATGACGACGATGCGGTCCACCACCTGGAAGACATGGTGGATGTTGTGCGCGATGAAGATGCAGGAATGGCCGGAATCGCGCGCGCTGCGCACGAAGCTCAGCACGCCCTGGGTTTCGGCGACGCCGAGATTGTTGGTCGGTTCGTCGAGGATGATGAGATCGCTGTCGAAATGCATGGCGCGCGCTATCGCCACCGCCTGGCGCTCGCCGCCGGAGAGCGAGCCGATCGGCGTCGTCGGCGGAATGTTCTTGGAAATGCCGACCTGCTTGAGTAGGTCGCGGGCGACCGTGTTCATCGCCTCCTGGTCCATGCGGTTGAGGAAGCGCGGCGGCTTGATCGGCTCGCGCCCGAGGAACAGATTGCGGGCGATCGACAGCTGCGTGACCAGCGCCGAGTCCTGGTAGATGGTCTCTATGCCGTTGGCGATGGCGTCGCTGGTGTTGCGCAGGTTCACCTTCTTGCCGCGGATGAAGATGTCGCCGCTGGTCAGCGGCACCGCGCCCGACAGCACTTTGATCAGCGTCGACTTGCCGGCGCCATTGTCGCCGAGCAGGCCGACGATCTCGCGCTCGTTGACATGGAAATTGGCGTCCACCAGCGCCTGCACGCGCCCGTAGGACTTGCGGATGTTCTGCATGCGGATCAGTGGCTCGGCCATGGTTCACGTCCCTGCCTGATGCCGGCGTTCCAGCCATGAATGAAGCGCCATCATGCCAAGGATGATCGCGCCGATGAAGATGTTGTAGGCAAGGCCGGGCACGCCGATCAGCACGATGCCGTTGCGCATGACGCGCAGGATAAGGATGCCGAGCACGGTGCCGATGATGGTGCCGCGCCCGCCCGTCAGCGCCGTGCCGCCGATCACCACCATGGCGATGACCTCGAGTTCGTAGCCGGTGCCGCTGTTGGGGTTGGCCGCCGAGGTGCGCAGCGAGGAGATGACGCCGGCAAGCGAGGCCATGACCGAGGACAGCACGAACAGGCCGATCTTGACGCGGCTGACATTGACGCCGCGCGCCCTCGCAGCGTTCGGGTTGCCGCCGGCGGCCTGGATCCAGTTGCCGGTGCGGCTTTGCGTCAGCACATAGCCCAGCGCGATGGCCGCGGCGATGAACCAGAACAGCGACATGTAGATGCGGAACGGGCCGATGAAGAAATCGCCGACCAGCGCCTCCGCCAGCCAACTGCCCTCGGCGCTCCAGGTGCGCTGCGGAAAGCCGTCGGTGACGAACAGCGCGGTGCCGCGCACCACCAGGAGCATGCCGAGCGTGACCAGAAAGGACGGGATCTTGAGCTGCGTGACGAACCAGCCATTGACTAGGCCGATGAAGGCGGCGACCAGCAGCGCGAGGACGAAGCCCATCTCCAGCGAGGTGAGGCCGCTGTTGAACAGCGTCCACATCAGCACCGGCGAGAAGCCGAACAGCGAGCCGACGGAAAGGTCGAATTCGCCCGACGTCATCAGCAACGTCATCGCCAGCGCGATCAGCCCGAGCTCGACCGTGAAGGCCAACGTGTTGGAGATGTTCTGGGGTGACAGGAAGTCGTGGTTGAAACCCCAGAAGACGGCGATCTCGACGACGAGCAGCACGAAGGGGCCGAATTCCGGCCGCGCGATCAGGCCTTGGACAAGCGAACGATTTTCCACGTGTAACCCGCGACTGGTTGGAATGGGCCGGACCATCGGGCCGCATCAAACGGCTCGATACCAGGCGAAAGGGCGGGACGCCGCACGCCCGGTGGACGCGCGGCGCTGGAGATCAGGGGCTATTTGCCGGACAGGATCTTGTCGTAGATCTCGGCGGTGTCTTTCTCATAGAGCGCGCCGGTGATGACGTTGAAGCCCGGGGGAATGCCGCTTGCGGCCATGTTGGCGAGCGACAGCGCGACATAGCTGGTCGCCTGCGGGTCCTGCCACTGGCCGGCATTGACGTAGCCGTTCAGCACTTCCTGGGTGGTGTCGAGCGAGTTGCCCCAGCCGACGACGGGGATTTCGCCGGGCTTGACGCCGACCTGGTCGAACACGCGTTTGATCGAGCCGGTGACGAGGTCGCCAAGGCCGATGATCGCCTTCACCTTGGCCTTGTTAGCGGTGAGATAGTCGACCATGCGGTTGATCACCTCGGCCTGGTCGAGCGTCGCCTCGGTCACCTCATAGGTGATGCCGAGCGGCTCGAACACGCTCTTGATGCCTTCCTCTTCCTGCACGCCATAGGTGGCGCCGGGAATCTCGACAGGCATCCAGACGAAGTCGCCCTTCTTCACCAGGCCCTTGTCGACCAGATACTGCGCCCAGTGCTTGCCGAAGGTGACATTGTCGCCGCCGACATAGGCGTTGAAATTGGCCTTGGGATCGGGCGTGTTGAAATTGATGATCGGAATGTTGGCCGCGCGGGCTTCCTTGACGATCTCGACAAGGCTGCCCGGATCGGGGCTGGTGGTGGTGATGCCGTCGGCCTTGGCCGAGATCGCGGCCCGCACCGCCTCCTGCTGCGAGGCGACGTCGCCATTGTGGAACGAGGTGTTGACGGTATTGCCGGTGTCCTTGGCCCATTGCTTGGCGCCGGCAAGGAAGTAGGTCCAGACCGGATCGGCCGGGCCGCCATGTGAAATCCAGTAGAACGTCTTGGCCTGCGCCGCCGCCGGAATGACCGTCAGCGCGACCAGCAGGCCGTATAGAACCACTCTTAGCCGTGTCAGCATTTGATTTCCTCCCGTTTGAAACTGATCAGTTCGAAACCGCCCTCTTGATCGGGCAAGACCGCGTCCTCCCCGCCAACGCCGTGTTGGATGATCAGAGCATCCTCTTTTTCGACAAATGGCAAGCCTCCGCCTGTCAGTCGTAGTCGGCGCCTGACGGGGCGCCATCAGCGGTCCCATCAGATTGCATCAGTTCGGATGATTTTCGCGGCAGGCGATACCGGCCTCGAGGGTCGCCGGAGCGATGATTGACCGCCCTCGGGCGAACCCAGAGCTAGAGGAGGCCGGCCCTGGCAAGATCGCGCATCAGATGGCTGGCGCCGTAGGTCCAGTGCGGGCAGTCCGGCGACAGTCGCACCCGGTTGACCAGCGCGCCGAATTTCTCCGACGAGATGGTGACGATGTCGCCGACCTTATGGGTGAAACCCTTGCCCTTCTCGCCGCGGTCCTTCGAAGGCACGAACATGGTGCCGAGATAGAGCGCCAGGCCGTCCGGGTACTGGTGATGCGGGCCCATGGCAGCCGCTACGAGCTCTTCGGGAGAGCGGCTGATCTCGGCCATCGAGCTCGCGCCCTCCAGCGAGAACCCGTCCTCACCTTCCACTTTCAGCCGGACCACGGCCCGCTTTACGTCGTCGATGGAGAACGTGCCGTCGAACAGGCGGATGAAGGGGCCGAGCGAGGCGGAGGCGTTGTTGTCCTTGGCCTTGCCGAGCAGCAGCGCGGAGCGCCCTTCGACATCGCGCAGATTTACGTCGTTGCCGATGGTGGCGCCGACGATCCTGCCGCTTGAGGCGGCGATCATGGCGATCTCCGGCTCCGGATTGTTCCAGGTCGAGACGGGATGCAGGCCGACATCGGCGCCGAAGCCGACCGAGGCCATCGGCTGGCATTTGGTGAAGATCTCGGCGTCGGGGCCGATGCCCACTTCCAGATATTGCGACCAGGCGCCGCGTGCGATGAGCTTGGCCTTGATCTCCATCGCTTCCGGCGAACCGGGCTTGAGCTTGGACAGATCGTGGCCGATCAGCCCGGCAATGTCGGCGCGGATGGCGTCGGCCTTTTCCGCCGAACCGCGCGCCTGTTCCTCGATGACGCGTTCCAAAAGGCTGACGACGAAGGTGACGCCCGAGGCCTTGATCGCCTGCAGGTCGACGGGGGAGATGAGATAGGGCCTTGCCGGATCACGCGTGGCTTCGAAACTGTTGGCCGCGATGCCGTCGAGCGAGCCGATCGGCTTGCCCTTGGCCGAGCGCACATAACCGGCCGGATCGGCCATCTCGCAGATATCGCGCACGGTCGGCGCCGTGCTCGACGTGATGTCGAAGACGGTGCCATCACGCACCGTGACCACCAGGGGATGCGAGGCGTCGCTGCTTCTGGCGCGCCCGACAAAAAGGCCTTCGGCGGGCAGATGCATCGGGTTTGTCATGCGTACGGTCCTCTGATCATTAAAAATGCGGCTCGCTGGTTCGGCGCGGCACTTTCACCGGATTCCTGTCAAAGGTCTATCCCGTTTGTGGTGAGCCAGGCGCCATATCTGCCGGCGTCGTCGGCGATTGGCGTACCGCAAGGAAGCACTCCTTCAGGGGTTGGATGCATGCGGCGGTGCGGGAGCCCCAACGCCTGCGTCATTTTTCGGCTTGCGGTTGTTCTCGTTTTGTTCTAATATGCCCAACCTGAGTCAATTGGCGGACGAGATCAGTATGAGTGGGCAACCCGCATTCGGAACCGCGAAGAACGGCCAGGCCTTTTTCCGATGGGAACAGGCCGGGAAGCATTTCCACCGGCTGTTCTTTGCCATCCTCGTCGGCAGCGCGATTGCTGGTCGTCTCGCGCGAAAGGCCATTGCCTTGAACCGTGAGTTCGGATTGCAAGGCTGGCTGGTTCCGGAAAATCACATCCACATCTCGCTTGTCGGGCTCGGCGACCATGAGGAGTACCCGCAGGAGCTGGCAGAGGCCGCCTGTCATATCGGATCGATGATCGTTGCGAAGCCCTTCGAGGTCTCGTTCGATCGCCTGTCGGCTTTTGGCGGTGGTGCACTGGTCCTGCGCGGCAGCGATGGCAATCCGCCGCTGCAGAAGTTCTGGCGTGACCTCACGGCGGTGATCTCGGACAGCCCGCTAAAACCCTTTCTCACCAGGTCCATCGAACCGCATGTTACATTGCTTCGTGATGAAGTGGGCGTTCCCAGCATTCGCGAGCGGTCGATCGATCCGATCGGCTGGACTGTCCGGGATTTTGTGCTGATCCACAGTCTCATTGGGAAGGGCGCCTACAAGCAACCCGGACGTTGGCGGCTGACCGGCCAGGACGATGCACTGCCCGCCATGTGAGAGCCTGGAATCGTCCTCGCATAGTCCGCGCGGTCCATCATCCTGACATGGCATGTCAGCTACCAGACGGCACGACGATGGCAGGCCGCCAACCTTTCCCTATTTGCAATGCGTCTGAACAGGAGGAACACATGACCAACACGGAAATTGCCAAGGATTTCACGGAGCTTCTCAAGCGCGGTGACTACGAAAGTGCTGCCGAGAAATACAACGCCGACGACATCGTCAGCTATGAGGCCATGGAGGGGCCGATGGCCGTCTGCCGCGGCAAGGACGCCGTCAAGCAGAAAGGCCAGTGGTGGCAGGAAAACAACGAAGTCCATGGCGGCTCGGTCGAGGGCCCTTATGTCAACGGCGACCAGTTCGCCGTGCGCTTTACATTTGACATAACGCCCAAGGCCACGGGCCAGCGTGTCACCATGGACGAGGTTGGCCTGTACACGGTCAAGAACGGCAAGATTGCCGAAGAGCGCTTCTATTATTGAGACGGGTTTTCGGCTGTCGGCACATTTCGCCGCATCCTGAGCGGCCAGGATCATGTCCTGGCCGCTATCCGACCTGATGCACATCGTCGTCACGGATCGGCGACCGCGCGCCCGCCATTGAAGAAACTTACTCTTCGATGGTTCTGCCGGGCCGCTGGCAAAGCGCGCCGGGGCTGCTTAATCTGCGGCCAGATTCGAAGTCCGGAAGGCACCTGTTTTGACGATCACCATGTACGGCATCACCACCTGCGACACGATCAGGAAGGCCCGCGTCTGGCTGGATGGCCACGACGTGCCTTACCGGTTCCACGACTATCGGGCCGAAGGCATCGAGGCGGGCAGGCTGGATGGCTGGGTCCGCAAGGTCGGCTGGGAAAAGCTGCTCAATAAGGGCAGCACCACGTTCCGCGAGTTGCCGGACAAGGATAAGCAGGGCCTGGATGAAAGGAAGGCCCAGGCACTGATGCTGGCCAAGCCGACGATGATCAAACGGCCTGTGCTCGAGGTTGGCGACCGCATCCTGGTCGGGTTCAAGCCGGATGTTTATGAGGCGGCGGTGGTCGGGAAGTAGGGCGCGGTACACTCTCAATTCGTCATCCTAGGGCGGAGCAAGGAGCGAAGCGACGCGGCGCAGACCCTAGGATCCATGCCGTTACTTTTGGGCGTCGCAGCCGTGCTGATTCTGCTCCGTTGCATTTCCGGACGGACGTCACGGCATGGATCCTCGGGTCAAGCCCGAGGATGACTAAGGGACAGGTCACTGTCCTCTCAGATACCCCGCCAGTGCCACGGCATTGTTGTGCGCCTCGTCATGGGCGCCGTAGAGCAGCGTCACCTTGCCGTCGCGGAGCAGGGCGCGCAGTTGCGCCACGGCCTCGCCATTGCCTTCCAGTTCGGCACGATACCGCTTCTGGAACTCGGCCCATCGTTCGGGCTCGTGCCCGAACCACTTGCGCAAGTCGGTGCTCGGCGCGATGTCCTTCAGCCATAGCGCCAGCGCGGCATGCTCCTTGCTGACGCCACGTGGCCAGACTCGATCGACCAGGACCCGCTGCCCGTCATCGAACGAGGGTGGTTCATACACCCGCTTGACCGCGATCTCGAAGGCCATCCGCTCTCCTTCGTGCGCTCCCGTCAGGCCCACTCGCCCTTGCGCATGACCGGCACGCGACTGCCGTCCCTGCCGACGCCGTCGATGTCGATCTTGTCCGAGCCGATCATCCAGTCGATGTGGATGAAGCTCTTGTTGCCGCCGCGCTCCGCGATCTCGGCCTGGCTGAGCGAGGCGCCGTCGACGAAGCACTTCGAATAGCACTGGCCGAGCGCGATGTGGCAGGCGGCGTTTTCGTCGAACAGCGTGTTGAAGAACAACAGGCCGCTCGCCGAGATCGGCGAGGAATGCGGCACCAGCGCCACTTCGCCAAGCCGGCGTGCGCCCTCGTCGGTGTCCAGCACTTTCTTCAGCACGTCCTCGCCCTTCGAAGCCTTCGCCTCGACGATCCTGCCGCCCTCGAAACGCACCGAGATCTCGTCGATCAGCGTGCCCTGGTAGGAGAGCGGCTTGGTCGATGAAACATGGCCTTCAACCCGCCGCGCATGCGGCGTGGTGAAGACCTCCTCGGTCGGGATGTTGGGATTGCAGGTGACGCCGTTCTTGGCGGTGGAGGCGCCGCCCATCCACTCATGGCCGTCGGCCAGCCCGACCGTCAGGTCGGTGCCCGGCCCGGTGAAATGAAGCGCATGGAAAGCATGGCCGTTGAGCCATTCGGTGCGGCTGCGAAGGGCGGCATTGTGCGCCTTCCAGTTGCCGATCGGATCTTCCACGTCCACCCGCGAGGCGGCAAAGATGGCGTCGGCGAGCTTGGCCACCGCAACGTCGTCGGCATCATCGGGGAAGACCTGCTTGGCCCAGGCGAGATCGGGATAGGCGACGATGTTCCAGTTGATGTCGAAGCCGGTGATCTTTTCCAGCGCCGGCTGGTAGGCCATCGAATTGGCCTTGTTGGCGCGCGCCACGTTCGCCGGGTCCTGCGCCGACAGGAGCGAGGGATCTTCGCCGCGCACGGCAAGTCGCGCCGCATTGTTGGAGAAGGCTTTGGCCATGCCTTCGTAAAGCCAGCCTGCGGCACGGTCGAAGCCGGCGTCGGCGCCATAACGAAAGCGCGCCAGCGTGATCTCGTCATCGTTGAAGATCGGCGTCACCAGCCCCGCGCCGGCCTTGTAGGCATGCTCGACGATGCGCCGGGTCAGCGGCAGCGCGGCGATGGAGGAGGTCAGCACCAGGTCCTGCCCGGGCTGCAATTGCAGCCCCACCTTGATGGCGACTTCGGCCAGCCTGTCGAGCTTCACCGGGTCGATCGTTGCGGAAACGCCGCGCGAATGTGTGGTCATGATCCTGCCTGCCGTAGTTTGATGTCGGACTCTACATAGACCGGCGCCACGGTGCTTTCCACCGTGATCGCATCGGTCGTGCCCGTCTTCGCGGAGCCGAACCGCGCCATCGTCGCCTCGATCTCTTCCCTGATCCAGAGCTTGAAATCCCGGACCTTGCAGCTTTCGGCCTTGGCGGCGGAGGTCACCAGCCAATAACCAAGCCCGCTCTGGGCGCGGATCCCGAACGGCGCGACGAGCCGCCCGTCGGCCAGCGCGTCGGCGGCGAGCAACTGCCAGCCCAGCATCACGCCATGGCCGGCAATCGCCGATTCCAGGCAAAGCATCGGATCGGTGAAGCGCGCGCCCTTCAGGAAGGTGACGGGTTCGACACCGGCGGCGTCGAACCAGCTTTCCCAGTTGATCATCGCCCGTTCGTCGGTGATCGCGCAGGTCTGGGCAAGGTCTTCGATCGATTTCAGTTTCTTCGCTATCGAGGGCGCGCAGACCGGGAACACCTCTTGTGCCAAAAGCAACTCCGCCTTGCCGCCCGGCCATGTGCCGTCGCCAAGCCGGATGGCGATATCGATATCGGAATGGTCGAGGTCGGCCAGCCGCACCGAGGCGTCGATGCGCAACAGCACGTTGGGATGCCGGGTGAAGTGATGCGACAGCCGCGGCAGCAGCCATTTCGAGGCGAATGCCGGCGCCACGGAAACCACCAGCGTGCATTGTCGCGCCTCGTCGGCCAGCGCCACGGCCTGGGTGAGCTCGCGGAAACCCGCGCCGAGGCGCATCGCGAACATGGCGCCGAATTCCGTCAGGACCAGCCCCTTGGTCGTTCGCTCGAACACGGCCTGGCCGAGCTGCTGCTCCACGCGCTTTATCTGCTGGCTGACGGCGCTGGCCGAAACGTTGAGTTCGCCGGCGGCCGCGGCGAGCGAGCCGAGACGGGCGACGGTCTCCACGGCGCGAAGGCCGTTGAGGTGGACGCGGTTGAGCATGGCCATTGAGTTTTTCTAAACCAGCGGGGCTGAAATCTCAATTGAAAGTGATGCCGAAAGCGCAGACTTTATTCACGGGACAGGCCTGCGGAGGCTGACATGTTGAGGCTGTTATCGTCGCTCAAGATAGTATTCCCTGTGCACGAGCCGCCAGACGGCTGCGAAATGGTCGCCTGGCTGGCCGATCCGCTTGCGCATCCCGTGCTCGACGCCATGTCGGAGCGTGAGCTCGGCGACATGCCGTTCCGGCTGACGGCGCGACGCACCGCCCACGAGACGGCGCAAGCGGGCTGCCGCTGATTGGTGCTGACGGTCCGGCGCCTGGCCCAACGCAAGCGCGTTGTGTCGCCGGTCTTCGCACTTATTGTGCACCGCGATGACATCCGCCACCTCAACAGCGCTGCGGTTCGCTTTCGCCGGCATGATCGCCATGGCTGTCGCCATGGGCATTGGTCGTTTCGTCTATACGCCGATCCTGCCCGGCATGATGGAAGAACTCCATCTGTCGGCGGCCGATGCGGGCTGGATCGCGTCAGCCAATTATCTCGGCTACCTCGCCGGCGCCTTCGCCGCGGCGGGCGGCTGGGCGCATGGACGCGAGCGCCTGCTGATGCTGGCCGGCCTCGGCGCCAGCGCCTTGCTTGCCGCGCTGATGGGCTTGTCGGATACGATCGCCGCCTTTCTCGTCATCCGCTTTCTTGCAGGCCTGGCCAGCGCCTTTGTCATGGTGTTCCTGGCCAGCATTGTTTTCAGCCATCTTGCCGCGGCCGGCCGCAGCGATCTGCAGGCGTGGCATTTCGGCGGCGTCGGCCTCGGCATCGCCCTGTCCTCGGTGCTGATGGCGGCCCTGGTCAGCGAACATGCCGGCTGGGCGGCGGGCTGGCTGTGGTCGGCGGCGATCTCGGCTTGTGGCTTCGTCGTCGTGGCGCTGTTGGTGGACAGCGGTCCGCTGGCCAGCGGCGATACCGGCCGCGAGCCGGCGCTGCCAAAAGACCGCTCGCTGACCAAGGTGATCGTCGCTTACGGCTTGTTCGGCTTCGGTTATGTGGTGACGGCGACCTTCCTGGTCGCCATTGTCCGGCAAGGCGGCGGCGGACGCGTGTTCGAGGCGGTGGTCTGGATGGTCACCGGTCTTGCCGGCTTTCCCTCGGTCTGGCTCTGGCAGAAGATATCGGCGCGGATCGGCCTATACGCGACCTATGCGCTGGGATGTTTCGTCGAGGTCGTCGGCATTGTCGCGAGCGTGGCGGTAGGCGGGCGCACCGGGCCGCTGCTCGGCGGCCTGCTCGTTGGCGGCACGTTCATCGCCATCACCGCGCTTGGCCTGCAGACCGCGCGGCAACTGGCGCCACAGGCCCCCCGGCGGACCTTCGCCTTGATGACGGCTTCGTTCGGTCTTGGCCAGATCATCGGCCCGATTGCCGCCGGGCTCCTGGCGCAGGCGTCGGGCGATTTCTTCCTTGCCTCGATCGCCGCCGCGGCCGTTCTGGTCGCCTCCGGCGTCATCATATGGTCGGCCGCGCCAAAATCGCCATGATTGTGGGTTTGCTCGGTGCCGGGCATCGGGCATGGGCATTTTCTTTCCCCCTAATGTGTGACTTTATGCCCGCTGAACTCAGCTGATTTGCGCAAAAATCGAGGAATTCGCCACAGTGTTCGTATCCTTCTTCCCGCAGCCGAAGCTGTTTTTCTCTTCGGCCGCTATCTGGAGCCTTGCGGCGATCCTGTTCTGGTTTTTCGGGGGTGAGCAACTGGGCGCCGTCTTCGGCCTGCCGCCGGCAGCAGCCGGTGCACCGCCCATTATCGGCATCGCCGTCCTCGTCTCGAAGCCGTTTCTCTGGTTCTACATCTACTTCGCGTTTTGCGTGGTCGCTTTCTATGCGTTCTGGAGCTGGTATTCGCCGCATCCGTGGCAGCGCTGGTCGATCCTGATGACTGCGGTCATCCTGTTCTTCATCTATTTCAATGTGCAGGTCAGCGTCGCCGTCAACGCCTGGTACGGCCCCTTCTTCGACTATGTGCAGGGGCTGATGTCGGGCACCGGAAAATCGACCAACGCCGAATTCTACATAGGGCTGGCCGATTTCTCGTGGCTTGCGCTGGTCGGCATGAACGTGCAGGTGGTCAACGCCTTCATCGTCAGCCACTGGATTTTCCGCTGGCGCACGGCGATGAACAACTACTTCGTCGAGAACTGGGGCAGGCTGCGCCACATCGAGGGCGCCTCGCAACGTATCCAGGAGGACACGATGCGGTTTTCCCAGATCATGGAAGATCTGGGTTCCAGCTTCGTCCAGTCGATCATGACGCTGATTGCCTTCCTGCCGGTCATGATCCAGTTGCAGGCCCATATAACCGAGTTGCCGATCATCGGCGCGATCCCCCAGCCATTGGTGGTCGCGGCACTGGCCTGGTGTCTGTTCGGAACGATTTCGGTCATGATCGCCGGCATGAAGCTTCCAGGGCTGCAGTTCCGCAACCAGCGCGTGGAGGCGGCCTACCGCAAGGAGCTCGTTTACGGCGAGGATCATGCCGACCGGGCCCAGCCCGCCACCACCGCCGCGCTGTTCGCCAATGTTCGCCACAATTATTTCCGGCTGTATTTCCACTACATTTATTTCAATGTCGTCCGGTACACCTACCTGCAGGCCGACAATATTTTCTCGCTGCTGATCCTCGGGCCGTCGCTGGTCGCCCACAAGATAACGTTCGGCGCGCTGAACCAGATTTCGAATGCATTCGGCAAGGTGACGGGTTCTTTGCAGTTCCTGCTCACCTCCTGGTCGACCATCGTCGAACTGCAATCGGTGCATAAGCGCCTGCGCGCGTTCGAGGCGACGCTGCAGGGCGAGCCGCTGCCGGAAATCGACCAGCGCTATCTGGCGCGGCAAGGCGCCGAGGATCCCGCTTAAGTCAGGAAAGACCTGGGTGCGAAACGGGTCGGCGGCTCAGCCGCCGACGGAAGCCTGCTTCTGGCCAGAACCCTGCCGCGAGATGTAATCGCGAAAACTGATGCATTCGACGTCTGATTTGACGCAGACCTCGCCGGCAAAACGCTCCAGCGCGTTCCAGTAGGCGCCGTCATTCATCAGCGCGAAATGGAAGCCGAGTTGCAGCGGAACGCGCTTGCCCCGGTATTGATCCTCGAAGGCGGCGCGGAAAGCCTGGTAGGTGCGGTCCGCGAACTCGCCTGCCTTGCTCGGCCGCTCGAAGCCGCCGGAATGCCTGACATAGAGATTGTAGTCCATGGCGATCACCGGCCGCGATTTCGGTCCTTCCGGGATCTGCGGCAGTGAAAAGCGCGCGAGGCCGGCGGTGGTCGGCGGCTGGACCGGGCCGCGCGAGACGCCGCTGGCGTCGAACCGGTAACCGGCGGCGGGCAGCGCCTCGTAGAGCGCCTTGCTCGTCGACAGATAGGGCGCGCGGAAGCCAACCACCGCATGCCGCGCGAAATCGCGCCAGCCGGTCGGCTCGGGCTCGATGCCGTTGATCGCATAGGCGTTTTCGAGGATGTGCTCGAACGAGGCGAACTCCTTCAGCCAGTCGGCCTTGCTCCAGTCCTTGCCGTCGAAATGGCCGCAGCCATGACTGGCGATGTCATGGCCTTCCGATGCCGCAAGCCCGATCTGCTCCAGCCGCTGGCTCACTTCCTGCGTCGAGGCGGCGAAGCCGATGTTGGATTTGCCCGATGTCTTGCCCGGCGCGGTGTATTGGCTGCGCGTTTCCGATGACAGCAGGAAGACACAGGAGAGGAAATAGGTGAAATGCGCTCCGGTGCGCCTCGCCAGCGCCCGGCTGCGCTTCCATTGCGAGATGTCGCGGGCGCTGTCGAAGGAGATGATGACGACCTGCTTCGGCCTTGCCGGCAAAGGCGCCCGCGAGCCGGGTGGATCGGCGAAAGCCGCACCGGCCGTGGCAAGCGAAGCGAGACAGAACGCGGCAACGCGAGACGAAAAGGATATTGGCAACAGCTACTGACCCCGGGGCGGTTTCGGCCCCGCTATAGCGCAAATGTGGCGTGGGTGCGGTGGGCTTTTCGTCCGTTTGCCCCGCGAATGGGTGTTTTTCCGGTCGAACCCCTTCCATGCCGACAAAATTTCGCTAAAACGCGGGCTCGCGAACGCTCCGGCCCGGGGCAGGAATGGTTTTATTGATGTCCGACGACAGTTTTATCCGTGAAGTCAACGACGAGATCCGTCGCGAACAGGCGCAGAAGCTGTGGGACCGTTTCGGCCCGGCCCTGCTTGTGGTCGCGGTGCTGGTCGTGCTCGGCACCGCCGCCTTCGTCGGCTACCGCTACTGGGACGAGACCCGCGCCAACCGTTCGGGCGATGCCTTCTCGCAAGCGTTGAAGCTGGCCAATGACGGCAAGAACGACGAGGCGCTGGCCGCGCTCGATCAATTGGAGAAGGATGGCTACGGCGCCTATCCGCTGCTCGCCCGCATGCGCGCGGCCACCGTCAAGGCCGACAAGGGCGATGTCGACGCAGCCGTCAAGGATTTCGACGAGGTGGCGGCCGACGCCGCCATTCCCCAGGGCATTCGCGACATGGCGCGGTTGAGGGCGGCGCTGCTGCTGGTCGATCGCGGCTCCTTCGCCGATGTGTCGAGCCGCGTCGAGGCCCTGACCTCGGACACCAACACGCTGCGCCACACCGCGCGCGAGGCGCTCGGGCTGGCCGCCTGGAAGGAAGGCAAGACCCAGGATGCGCTGAAGCTGTTCGACCAGATCGCCGCCGATGACGGTGCCCCGCGCAACACCCGCGAACGGGCGACCCTGATGTCCGAGCTGATCCGCGGCTCGGGCAGCGCGTCGTGACATATGAGCTTCAAAGTTGCCATCATCGGCCGGCCTAACGTCGGCAAATCGACTCTTTTCAATCGGCTGGTGGGAAGGAAGCTGGCGCTTGTCGATGACACGCCGGGCGTCACCCGCGATCGCCGCGTCCATGCGGCAAAGCTTTACGACCTGCATTTCGACGTCATCGACACTGCGGGTTTCGAGGATGCCGCCGCCTCGACGCTGCCCGGCCGCATGCGTGCGCAGACCGAGATCGCTATCCGTGAGGCCGACCTGATCTTCTTCACCGTCGACGCCAAATCCGGCCTGTTGCCGGACGACCGGACCTTTGCCGAGATCGTGCGCAAATCCGGCAAGCCGGTCGTGCTGGTTGCCAACAAGGCCGAGGCGAAGGGCGCGCAGGGCGGCATGCTGGAGGCCTGGGAGCTCGGGCTTGGCGAGCCGGTTCCGGTCTCGGCCGAACACGGCCAAGGCATGCCCGACCTGCGCGACGCGGTGATCGCCGCACTTGGCGAGGCGAGAGCCTTTGGCGAGGATGAGGACGACGACGAGGAGATCGCCTCCAGCGAGGTGCTGATCGGCGAGGATATCGCCGATCCCGACGCCGACGAGGTGCCGGCCTATGACGACACCAAGCCGATGCGCATTGCCGTCGTCGGCCGCCCCAATGCCGGCAAGTCGACGCTGATCAACGCGCTGATCGGCGAGGAGCGGCTTTTGACCGGACCGGAAGCCGGCATCACCCGCGATTCCATCTCGGTCGATTGGGACTGGCGCGGCCGCCGTATAAAATTGTTCGACACCGCCGGCATGCGCCGCAAGGCCAGGATCCATGAAAAGCTCGAGGTCATGTCGGTGCAGGATGGCCTGCGCGCCATCCGCTTCGCCGAGATCGTCATCATCGTGCTCGACGCCACCATCCCTTTCGAGAAGCAGGATCTCCAGATCGCCGACCTGATCATCCGCGAGGGCCGCGCGCCGGTGATCGCCTTCAACAAATGGGACCTGATCGACAATCCGCAGGAACTCTTGGCCGAACTGCGCGAAAAGACCGAACGGCTTTTGCCGCAGGCGCGCGGCATGCAGGCGGTGACGGTTTCGGCCGAGACCGGACGGGGCCTCGACAAGCTCATGGAAGCCGTCATCCGCACGCACAAGGTCTGGAACAGCCGCGTCTCGACCGGCAGGCTCAATCGCTGGCTGGAAGGCATTCTTGCGCATCATCCGCCGCCCGCGGTTGCCGGTCGCCGGCTGAAGGTCAAATATGTCACGCAGGCCAAGACGCGCCCGCCGGGCTTCGTCGTCTCGTGCTCGCGCCCGGATGCGATGCCGCAATCCTATGTCCGCTATCTCACCAACAGCCTGCGCGAAGCCTTCGACATGCCGGGCGTACCGATCCGCATGGCGTTGAGGACTTCGGACAATCCCTTTGCCGGCAGGGCCAAGAAGCGCTGACGTCCGGGGGAAGGGTGCCAACCCTTCGACGCGGTGTAGACCCTGGAATGACGAAGAGGGGTTGCGACCAGGGCCTAGGCGACCTTCAGCAGGTTCTCATCCGTCCGCGCGCCCTCCGGTAGCGCCTGCCGCGCCGCTTCCAGCAGGATATCGGCGAGGCGGGCGGCCACCGGTTCGGGTTCGGCATCCCTGCGGTGCAGGAACAGCGTCATCCTGGGCAGCGCCGGCAGACCGGCAATCTCCGGCGTCATCGCGCTGACGCTGGCCGGCAGGCCGATGTCGGTGCGGATCGTCAGCCCGAGCCCGGCTGCAACAGCCGCCCAGATGCCACCAAGGCTCGGGCTGGAGAAGGCCATGCGCCAGGGCAGGCCGGCGCGGTCGAGCGTTTCGGTTGCGACCGTGCGCAACAGGCAAGGTGCTTCCAGCGCCACCAGCGGCAGCGGCTCGCCATGGCGCAGGCTGGTCTCGATGCGCTTTGCCGGGCCGATCCAGCGCATCTGCACGTCGGCGACATGCTGGCTGTATGGCAGCGTCGCGCCGCTGTGCCAGGCAAGTGCGATGTCCAGGCTGCCCGAGATGATCCGCTCCGCGAGCTCATGGCTGCGCGCGATGCGGGCCTCGATCTTGACTTTGGGATGGGCACGGGCGAAGCGGCCGAGCACGTCAGGTAGCACCGCCTCGCCAAAATCCTCCTGCAGGCCGAGCCGCACCCAGCCTTCCAGCTCGACATCATGGATGGCGGCGGCCGCCTCGTCATTGAGCTCGACCAGCCGCCGCGCATAGCCGAGCATGGTCTCGCCAGCTTCCGTCAGTGCCAGCCCGCGTCCCGACTTGCGGAAGATAGGCGTCGCCGCCTGCTCCTCCAGTTTCTTCAACTGCGCGCTGACCGCCGAGGTCGAGCGGCCAAGCCGGTCGGCCGCCTTGGCGAAGCTGCCAAGCTCCATTCCGGTGACGAAGCTTCTGAGGACGTCGAGGTCGAATGTCACGCGTCGCATGATAATCCCGTTTTTTAGGATTGTGCGTCAAAAACTTCCTGATTTTATGGACAAAGCTATGGCGATAGACATGCGCCGTCAAGGCCGGTCACCGGGCCGCAAACGGGAATGAAACCATGTCCGCCATCGTCACCCGCACCGATTGTCAGTCGACGCCACGGGCCGAAGGCTCCGGCTCCAGGACCTTCACGCCCAATCACCGCTGGAAGGTGCTGGGCATCGGCGTCGCCGCCAATGCCGGTTTTTCCGCTACTTTCTCCGGCATACCGGCAACCGCGGTGCTGATGCGGCAGGGCTATCATCTCGGCAATGCTCAGCTCGGCCTGGCGCTTGGCCTTCTCGGTCTGGGCGTTGCGCTCAGCGAACTGCCCTGGGGCCTGCTCACCGATCGCTGGGGCGATCGCCGTGTGCTTTTGACCGGGCTCGGCGCCACGGCGGCATGGCTGTTCCTGATGGCGTTGCTTGTCGTTCCATCCCCGTCCGGCGTGCCGGGCGTTCATGTCCTGGCCGCCGCCTTGCTCGCCACCGGCCTGCTCGGCGGCAGCGTCAACGGTTCGAGCGGCCGCGCCATCATGGGCTGGTTCCGCGAAGGCGAACGCGGATTCGCCATGAGCATCCGGCAGACGGCGGTGCCGCTTGGCGGCGGGCTGGGCGCTCTTGTCCTGCCCTTGCTTGCCGCCACGCATGGCTTCGCGGCGGTCTATGGCCTGCTCGCCGCCTTCTCCGTGATCTCCGCTATCTTCGCCTGGCGCTGGCTGCACGAACCGCCGACACAGGGTTCGGCCGCGCCGACCGTTCTGGCCGGGCCCCGGCCGCTGCGCAATGTCGAGGTCTGGCGCATCGCAGCGGCCATCGGCCTGCTGTGCTTTCCGCAAGTGGCCGTACTCACCTTCGCATCGGTCTTCCTGCACGACCTCGCCGGCATGGGGACCCTGGCCACCAGCGCAAGCCTCGCCGCCGTGCAGGCCGGCGCCATGGCGATGCGCGTCTGGAGCGGCCGCTTCACCGACCGCCACGGCAACCGCCGGCCGTTCCTGCGCCTGTGCAGTGCGCTCAGCGCGCTTGCCTTCACGCTGCTCTGGCTGCTGGTCCTGGCCGGCCCGACCATATCAGGCGGCCAACCCGTCGCGATGGCCACGCTTCCCGTGATGCTGATTGTCGCAGGCATCCTGGTCTCCGCCTGGCATGGCGTCGCCTACACCGAGCTTGCCACGCTTGCCGGCGCTGGCCATGTCGGCACCGCGCTCAGCCTGGCCAACAGCTTCGTTTTCATAGGTTTCTTCCTGGTTCCGGTGGCCATTCCGGGGCTCTTGCATCTCTGGTCCTGGCCCGGCGTTTGGTTGTCGGCGGCGGCGTGCGCGTTGATCGCGTGGCCCATCTTCCTGCGGCCGGCCTCCATGTCCGTCCCGCCGCAAAACCGCCCCACTTCGCAACCACGAGCCTGAGCCGACCGGGAAAACCCGATCGAAGCTGTTAACGTCCCATCAAGGTTAATGCATCATTTTGCTCTCCAGTGGGGTCAGTAGCGTTCCTGGAGAGAGTTCCGTGCATCGACGTGTCTTGACGCGCCTTGTTGCCGTCGCCGGTGAGAAGAAACGCAGCCTCGTGGCACCTTTCATCGTCGGCCTCGGCATCTGGATCGGATTTCCGACGGTTTCCGCCTACCAGGATATGACGAGCCTCGTTTCCGGCCTCGAGGCGCCGACCCGCTGGAATTCCTATGTCGAGAAATCCGTCGCCGGATCGGTCCATGCCGCCGAGATGCCGTTTGTCGACGACGCTGTGACGGGTTCGCTCTCCGGATCGGGGGTGCGCCTGCCCGGCGTCGGCGCCGTCTCCTTTCGCGGCAAGGGCGGCAAGGTCAGCACGACGCCCGATGAGGACCGCATTGTGCGCGCCGACAAGAAGGGCCGCATCGTCCAGATCTCTCCCGTCGCCCCGCCGAAGAACTTCAACGCCGGCTCGATCTTCGAGCGCACCTCATCCCTGCTGCGGCCCAGCATGGACAGCGGCCTGAAGATGGCTTTCGCCAAACCCCAGATCAAAGGCAAGGAAATCCAGATCGCCGCGGCATTCCACGCGCGTGAGGACAAGAAGCCGGATCCCGGCGTGTCGCCCATGCTTGCCGCCCTGGTCAACAACGATCATCCGGATGTGCTGGCGACGGCCTATGCGCAG
Source organism: Mesorhizobium sp. B1-1-1 (assembly GCF_006442955.1). Taxonomy (NCBI): domain Bacteria; kingdom Pseudomonadati; phylum Pseudomonadota; class Alphaproteobacteria; order Hyphomicrobiales; family Phyllobacteriaceae; genus Mesorhizobium; species Mesorhizobium sp. B1-1-1. The sequence goes on along the minus strand of NZ_VFWW01000007.1, from coordinate 177,398 downwards.
GCCGCGCCCGACTATGCCAAGGCGTCGCCCTTCGAGGCCCTGCTCCAGGACGAGGAGCCCAACAGCGGCCGTTTCATCCCGCCGATGGCCAAGGGCGACCATTCTTGGATCCAGAATCCGCTTCCGGCGAGCGTCTTCTCCAAGCCCGAGCAAAAATGCCTGGCCAACGGCATCTATTTCGAGGCGCGGGGCGAATCCGTGCGCGGCCAGGCCGCCGTCGCCCAGGTCATCCTCAACCGTGTCCGCAATCCGGCCTATCCCAATTCGATCTGCGGCGTCGTCTACCAGAACGACAGCTGGTTCAACCGTTGTCAGTTCTCCTTCGCCTGCGATGGCAGGAAGAAGCGCATCGACAACCCGGTCGCCTACAAGACCGCGCAGGATGTCGGCATGGCGGTGACCGCCGGCAAGGTCTTCATTCCCGAAGTCGGATCGTCGACCCACTACTATGCCAATTACGTCCATCCCAACTGGGCGCGTACGATGCAGAAGATGACCAAGATCGGCCTGCATATCTTCTACCGCACCTATGGCGGCGGCTGGAGCTGAACGCCCGATAGGCGTCCATATTTTTGCGCGGCTGCGCGGTCTCTCGAAGAGCCGTCGCGCGGAGGATTCGCTCAAGGCGTCCGCGCCGCCATGGCGGGCACGATGTCGCACCTCTCTATTATATTGATTTCATTGTATAAAATACATGGTAACGAACTTCCGCCCGTGGCTTGACGGGCGCAAACCCTCTAACTATGTTGCCGGCGACTTTAGAAGCGGACGGACGGTGACGGTCTGCCCGGGCAGGGGGGTTGCGATGGCCGATGAAACTGGGCCAGGCGGAACCGGAGAAACCGGCCGCGGCAAGCAGCACGAAGCCGCCATCCGCGACGACGAACTTGAGCGCCGCCGGCGTGAACTTGAAGCATCGCTTGCGACAAGACGGCCGGACCGGCTCGAGGGGAAAGACGCGAAACCAGTGACCGGGTACGGTCAGGCACTCAAGCTGTCCAGCGAGTTCATCGCCGGGGTGGTGGTCGGTGCCGCCATCGGCTGGATCATCGACCGTCTGGCGGGGACATCGCCATGGGGTCTGATCGTGTTTCTGCTGCTTGGTTTTGGCGCGGGCGTGCTCAATGTCATGCGTTCGGCAGGCGTTGTGGCGGAATTCGGACAGGGCGACAAATCGCGCTCTGGCCGCAACGACAGCAAGTGACCGCTCTTCAGGCGGCATTTGGAAATAGCCGCCTTTCGACGGGCGGCATGGTAACAAGGCCGCATGCGGCACTGACGGGGTTTGAACGTGGCAGCTGACAAGGTCGATCCGATCCACCAGTTCCATATCAACAAGCTGATACCGATCGATATCGGCGGCTACGACTTGTCCTTTACCAATTCGGCGCTGTTCATGGTCGCGACCGTGGTTGTCGCCGCGGCATTCCTGTTTCTGACGACGTCGAGCCGCAGCCTCGTTCCCGGCCGGCTGCAATCGATCTCCGAAATGGCCTATGAATTCGTCGGCAACATGTTGCGCGACGCCGCCGGCACGCAGGGCATGAAGTTCTTTCCCTTCGTGTTTTCCCTGTTCATGTTCGTGCTGGTCGCCAACCTGCTTGGCCTGTTCCCCTATTTCTTCACCGTCACCAGCCACATCATCGTCACCTTCGGCCTCGCCGTCTTGGTTATCGGCACCGTGATCGTCTACGGTTTCGGCAAGCACGGCCTTGGTTTCCTCAAGCTGTTCGTGCCGCAAGGCGTGCCGGTGTTCCTGCTGCCGCTGGTGGTGCTGATCGAAGTGATCTCCTTCGTCTCGCGCCCTGTCAGCCTCTCGGTTCGTCTGTTCGCCAACATGCTCGCCGGGCACATCACGCTGAAGGTCTTCTCCGGCTTCGTCGTCAGCCTCTCGGCGCTGGGCGCGGTCGGCGTCGCTGGCTCGGTGCTGCCGCTGGCGATGGCCGTGGCGTTGACCGCGCTCGAACTGCTGGTCGCCTTCCTTCAGGCCTATGTCTTCGCGGTGCTGACCTGCATGTATCTCAACGACGCCCTGCACCCGGGGCACTGATAAAAAATTTCCGGCGCAAGAGTTTTCAACATTGCCGCCGGAATGGAATCGCAACGGAATTTCAGATCCAAAGGAGTTGAACAAATGGACGTAGAAGCAGCAAAGTACATCGGCGCCGGCATCGCTTGCCTCGGCATGGGCGGCGCGGGCATTGGCCTCGGCAACATCTTCGGCAGCTATCTCTCGGGCGCGCTGCGCAACCCGTCGGCCGCCGATGGCCAGTTCGGCCGTCTGATCTTCGGCTTCGCCGTGACCGAAGCTCTGGGCATCTTCTCGCTTCTCATCGCGCTGCTGGCCCTGTTCGGCTGAGCCCCTGTTTGGCTGAGCCGCTATTTGGCTAAGCTATGGGAAGATTGGACAGGCCGGCCGCGAGAGCGGCGGGTCTGATATCAGGGGATAGTCCATGTTCGTGACATCTGCCTTTGCGCAAGAGTCCGCGCCTGCCACCGAGGCTGGCCACGCTGCGACGGAAGGCGACACGCATTCCGGCACCAGCGTGCCTGCCGAAGCTCATGGCATGTTTCCGCCATTCGATCCGGCGACGTTTCCGTCGCAGCTTCTTTGGCTGGCGATCACGTTCGGGCTCTTCTACCTCTTCCTGAAGAGGGTGGTGGTGCCGCGCGTCGGCGGCATCATCGATGTCCGCAACGACCGCATCAGCCAGGATCTCGATCAGGCCGCGAGGTTGAAGGGCGAGGCCGACGCTGCCGTTGCTGCTTACGAGCAGGAATTGGCGGAAGCCAAGAAGAACGCCAACGCCATCGGCCAGCAGGCCAATGACGCGGCCAAGGCGGAAGCCGAGACCGCGCGCAAGAAGATCGAGGCCGCGCTCGACGAGAAGCTCGGCGAGGCCGAGGCGCGCATTTCTTCCATCAAGGCCAACGCCATGAAGGAAGTCGGCAGCATCGCCGAGGACACTGCTTCGGCGATCGTCGAGGCGCTGGTCGGCGGCAAGGCCAGCAAGGCCGAGATCGCGGCCGCGGTCAAGTCCGTGGCCGGGTGAGGAGCGCATCATGGACGCCACATCTCTTGCAACGCTCTGGGCCACGATCGCCCTGGTCATCTTTTTGGGTATCGCCATCTACATCAAGGTGCCCCGCCTGATCGCCAAGGCGCTCGATGCCCGCGCCGCCAGGATCAGCAGCGAGCTTGACGAGGCGCGCAGGCTGCGCGAGGAGGCCCAGCAGTTGCTTGGCCAATACCAGCGCAAGCGCAAGGAAGCCGAGCAGGAGGCCGCAGACATCGTCGCCGCGGCCAAGCGCGAAGCCGAACTGCTCGCCGCCGAGGCGCACAAGAAGACCGAGGACTACGTCGCGCGGCGCACCGCTCTTGCCGAACAGAAGATCGGCCAGGCCGAGCGCGAGGCGATCGGCGAAGTGCGCGCCAGCGCCGTCGACATTGCCGTCGAAGCCGCTCGCACGCTGCTCGCCGGCAAGATCGACGCCAAGGCGGGAGCCGACCTGTTCAAGACCTCGCTCGCCGATGTGAAGGCGAAGCTGAACTGAGCTGAAAACAACAGAAATGAAAAAAGCCGCCTGGGAAACCCGGCGGCTTTTTGTTGTGGCGCGGAGGTCAACGCTGCCGATCTCCCCTCTCGTGGGGGAGATGCCCGGCAGGGCAGAGGGGGGCGCGAAGGAACGCCAGCGCTCGATTCAAAATCAGCTGAATTGGGTGCCGATAGTGCAGGGAACCTGGGCAAGACTAACTGATAGGCTGGAGGGACAGCGCCCCCCTCTGTCCTGCCGGACATCTCCCCCACGAGGGGGGAGATTGGCTGTCACCGCCGCTTTCGCCAATCCTACCAACGCAAGATAGATCGAGCCGCCCTAATCCAGCCCGGCGAAGCTCTCTTCTTCCACCACCTCGGCACCTTCAAGCCTGAATGGCGCGAACGACACGCGGTGCAGCCGCGCCACCGGCCCGTGCGTCTCGATCGCGGTGCGATGGCGGACCGTGGCATAGCCCATATGCACTTCGAAGCCATAGTGCTGGTGATGGCTGCCGCAGCCGCACATCATGCGGTCGCGCATCACCTTGGCGACGATCGAGGCGGCGGCGATGGATTGCGAGCGCTGGTCGCCCTTGATCAGCGCGCGCCCCGTGCAAGGCAGGCCCGGCGGCACGTCGCGCCCATCGGCAAGCGCGAGCTTCGGCTGCACCGGCAGGCCGGCGACCGCACGGCGCATCGCCTCCAGGCTCGCCTTGAGGATGTTGCTGCCGTCAATGCCCTCGGCGCTGACCGAGGCCATCGACACGCCGAGCGCGGAGCCGATGATGCGCACGAACAGCGCCTCGCGTTGCAAATGGCTGAGCCGTTTGGAATCGTCGAGGCCGTCGGGGATGTTGGCAGGGTCGAGCACGACCGCAGCCGCCACCACCGGTCCGGCCAGCGGGCCGCGTCCGGCCTCGTCCATCCCCGCGACCGGCCACAGGCCTTCGGCCATCGCCTTCGTCTCGAAGGAGAAATCGGGTTTCTCGATGATTTCGAAGAGAGGCGGAGAATCAGAACGCGCGCGAGCCATGTTGCGGCGAGGTTCGCATCGGCTCTGATTCTCCGCAAGTCCCTCCGGGTCGGGTGGGGCGCCGGACCGGGAGGGCACCGTCTGCAGGCCGGGGCAGGCCGGACGGGATTTTTTCGCCACGGCGGCAAACAGCCGCGGTCGTTCAAAGCAGCATCAACTGCTCCTGGTCCTTGCCGGCGGCGACGAACTGGTCGGTCCGCAGCGTGCGCCGCTCGGCATTGAGACCGAGCCGCTTGGCGGTGATTTCGAAGCGCCGGCCGATCTGCCAGGCGTAAGGACCCGCGCCCTTCATGCGCTTGCCCCATTCCGAATCGTAATCCTTGCCCTCGCGCATCGAGCGGATCAGCGACATCACATGGCGATAGCGGTCGGGATAGTGGCGCAGCAGCCAGTCCTTGAAGATCGGGCTGACCTCGAGCGGCAGGCGCAGCACGACATAGCCCGCCTCGCGTGCGCCGGCATGGTGCGCCGAATCGAGGATGCGTTCCATCTCCTGGTCGGTCAGCCCGGGGATGATCGGTGCCACCATGACCGAAGCAGGGATGCCGGCATCCGCAAGCTGCCTGATCGCCTCCAGCCGCTTGGCCGGCGTCGAGGCGCGTGGCTCCATGGTGCGCGCCAGCATGCGGTCGAGCGTGGTCACCGACAACGCCACCTTGGCGAGGCCCCGTTCGGCCATGCGTGACAAGATGTCGATATCGCGCGTCACCAGGGCGGATTTGGTGACGATGCCGACCGGGTGGCCGCGCGCCTCCAGCACTTCGAGGATCTCGCGCATGATCCGATACTGCTTCTCGATCGGCTGGTAGGGATCGGTATTGGTGCCGATGGCGATGGTTCGCGGCTGGTAACCGTCCTTCGACAGTTCCTTGTCGAGCAGGCGCGCCGCGTCGGGCTTGGCGAACAGTTTGGATTCGAAATCCAGCCCCGGCGACAGGCCCATGAAACTGTGCGTCGGCCGCGCAAAGCAATAGACGCAGCCATGCTCGCAGCCGCGATAGGGATTGATCGAGCGGTCGAAGGAGATGTCGGGCGATTCATTGCGGGTGATTATGGTACGCGGCTTCTCGACCTGCACCTCGGTCTTGAAGGGAGGCAGTTCCTCCAGCGAGTTCCAGCCATCGTCGAAGACATGCCGGCTGACCGGCTCGAACCGGCCGGACGGGTTGATGCCTGCCGACCGGCCGCGGTTGCGGTCCGGACGCACGCGCATGCCGCTCTGCTCGATCATCGCGTTGGCCATTTCGGCTCGTCCTGCTCCGAAGGCGGCAATGTCGGCGCGCATGATCGGTTCCATCTTCGCCCGCTCCCAGGGACTGTCCATGTTGTTTCGAATCGCTCTGCTCATGAATTTAATCCTATTTGCCAAACGAGAACAAAGCAAGAACTTTCTATGGTGCGCCGCAAAAACTGGCGCTGCGTTCCGCTTTCCGCTATTCGGCAAATGATGCTCACCGTTCTCATAGAGACCCACAATGACGAGGAGGGCCTCGCTCGCACCCTGGCGACGCTGATCGGCGGCGCGGTCGAGGGCGTGGTGCGCGAGGTCATCGTCTGCGACACCGGTTCCACCGACCAGACCCATCGCGTCGCCGAGCATGCCGGGTGCCAGTATGCGACCGACGGCGTCGCGGCGGCCATCCGGCACGCGAAAGGCGATTGGCTGTTGCTGCTGGAACCGGGCGCGCGGCTGGTCGACGGATGGATCGACGAGGTCGTTGCGCATACAGCGAGGCAAACCATGGCGGCGCGGTTTTCACGCACACGCGCCGGCCGCGCGCCATTCCTGGCCCGTATCTTCTCGGGAAACCGTGCCTTGGCCGACGGGCTGCTGATCAGCAAGCGCCAGGCCACATCCTTGTCGAAAAGAGCCGGCAGCGCCGAGGCCCTCGCTCGCGGCCTGGCGACCAAGCGGCTGGATGCCGAAATCTGGGCCGCTCCGGCAACACAAGAGCACCGCCCGCCCAAATGATTTTGCAGCTGCTCTGTCTACGTGCGTTGCACATGTGACGCGCAGCTAGCTTCCGATCACGCGGGTGCCGGCGCGCAGGCCGCGGCTGATGATGGAAGTGGTTTCGGTGTCTCGCGGTCCTCGCGCCGGCGCTTCCACGGCGAGCCGGTCATTCGCTAAAACGCATCTCCACAGGCATCCAGCGAAGACGACGTCTGGCTTGACGCTGTGTCTTGCTTTCCGCGTCGTAGTCGACCGGGATCGGTTCCTGACTGAACGACCTTTGATCGTCCAGGGCGTTGATGATGACGATTGCCCTGGCATCGTCCTCTCCGGCGATTGCGGCGGTATAGACACCGCATTCACCGCAGATCAGGTAGTCGGCCGTCCCCAATCCAAAACGGTATTTCTTCAATCGCTGGATGTCCTTGACTGAGATGACCAGTCTGCCGTCCGGATCGGCGACGGCGCGCGAGCCATGCTTGGTACAGAACGAGCACTGGCAGGCGCGAACCTCGATTTTCGATGGATCGAGCTCGGTTGAAAATCGAAGGCGTATGTTGCCGCAATGGCACCCGCCATTATGCACTGTCATCGCGTCCGCCCGTCTTCAACGGCGATGGCCGCCGCCGCGAGACGATACGTCCTGCCGCATCCGGTTTGGAATGGTCTTTCGAAGGCGAAGGCGGTGTTCTGCCTGGCAAACGCGGCGTGAAACCAGCGCCTTGCCTCGGCTTTCACGGAGCCGACATGCCGCGCCGCAGGTGCTCGTCCAGGCGCGGCATGATCTCGACGAAGTTGCAGGGCATGTGCCGGTAGTCGAGCTGCGCCTTCAAGATGCCGTCCCAGGCATCCTTGCAGGCGCCGGGCGAGCCCGGCAGCACGAAGACGAAGGTGGCGTTGACGACGCCGCCGGTCGCCCGGCTCTGGATCGTGGAGGTGCCGATCTTGTCGTAGGAAATGCGGTGGAACACCTCGGAAAAACCATCCATGCGCTTTTCGAAGATCGGCTCCAGCGCGTCCGGCGTCACGTCGCGCCCGGTGAAGCCGGTGCCGCCGGTGGTGATGACCACATCGATCCCATCATCCTTCGACCAGCCGAGCACCTTGTTGCGGATCTTGTCTCCATCGTCGGTGACGATATCGCGGGCGGCAAGGATGTGGCCGGCTTCCGCGATGCGGTCGGCCAGCGTCTGGCCGGACCTGTCGTCGGCAAGGCTGCGCGTGTCGGAAACGGTCAGCACCGCGATGCGGACCGGAATGAAGGAACGGCTCTCGTCAGTCCTGGCCATGGGCATCTGCCTCCGCCGTCATGCTGCGCGTCGCGGCGACGAACCAATCGGGTTGCCGGGCACGGATATCGGCGGCCGCGCGCTTGGCGACGTTGCCGGTCTCGAACAAGCCGAAGCAGGTGGCGCCGGAACCCGACATGCGGGCAAAACCGGCTCCGGCCTTGTTCAGAACAGAAAGTGCCTTGCCGATGGCGGGCTCGATGGCGCGGGCCGCCGGCTCGAGGTCGTTGCGCGTAATCTCCAACCAGTTGCGCAGGCTGTGGAAGTCGACCACGCGCGGCAGCGGCGGCAGCGCTTCATTGTCGCGCCGCGACAGCGCGTTGAATACGTCGGCCGTCGAGACCGCCTTGCCGGGATTGACCAGCACCAGTCCGAGCGCCGAGAAATCAGGCACGATCGACAGCACCTCGCCGATGCCGCGTGCAATCAGCGGCCTGGCCGCCAGGCACATGGGAATATCGGCGCCAAGCGAAAGCCCGATCCGCGCCAGCGCGGCATCGTCGATGTCGAGTTGCCAGCCCGCCGCAAGCCCGCGCAGAACGGCTGCCGCATCGCTCGATCCGCCGCCGACGCCGGAAGCGACGGGCAGGTTCTTTTCAAGCTTGATGGCGACCGGCGGCGTGCCGCGAGGACCGGCTGCCTGCCGCAGCGCGTCACGCGCCCTGAGCACCAGATTGCTGCCGTCGACGGGAACATCCGGAGCGTAGCGGCCGGACACGCTGAAATCGTCTCGCTCGGCAAGCGCGATCTCCATCCTGTCGCCAAAGCGCGTGAACACCGCCAGGCTTTCGATCAGATGATACCCGTCATCGCGCCTGCCGGTGACATGCAGAGCGAGGTTTATCTTGGCGGGCGCCCGCCATATCCGGACGCGCTGGCCGGATTCCAGGCTCTCGATTGCGAGTGAAATGAGGATCAGTCCTTGGCCAGCCGGTACTCGCCGGTCTTCGGATCCTTCACCAGCGTCCCCATCGCGCCGTTTGCCGTCTGCTTTTCGGTGCGCCGCACCTTGGCGGTTACGCGCTCGGCCTCGCGGATGAAGGTGCGGTAGCCAAAATAGGCGGCGATCCCGACGACGGCGAAGAAAATGATCTGCGGCATATCAAAACTCCTCCCACGCTGGGCCGGCGAAGGGCGGCCGGTCGGGTCGGTTGGCGCATGTCGTCCAAAGGCGGTTTCTGGAGAAAAACGACATGCATGGAACTTCGAGGTTCATGCTAGACGGTTTTGCCGGGTTTTCAAAGCCCGAAGCGCGCCCACAGAGCGCGCTCTTGCGCCGCATCGAGCACGCCGCCGGTGGCAGCGGCGGCAATGTCGGGCGCCGAAAAGCCCTTGCTCGAGCCGAACAGCCCGAAGCGGCCGAACAAACCGCGCGGCGCCGAGATCAGCTTGAGTTGGGTTTTCGCCCCGAACCGCGTCTTGAGCACGGATCGCATGTCGCCGAGCGCATCGACAAGCCCAAGCTCCAGGCCGCGCTTGCCGGTCCAGAACAGGCCCGTGAACAGGTCGGGATCGTCCTTGAGCTTGGTGCCGCGCCGCTCCTTGACCAGATCGATGAAGGTTTCGTGCACTTCGAGCTGCAGCGCCTTCAGCCGTTCGATGTCTTCCTTTTTCTCGGGCTTGAATGGATCAAGCACCGACTTGTTCTGGCCAGCGGTGTGGACGCGGCGCTCGACGCCGATCTTCTTCATCAGCTCCGGGAAGCCGAACGAAGCCGAGACCACGCCGATCGAGCCGACGATGGACGACGGGTCGGCGAAAATCTCATCGCCGGCGACCGCGATCATGTAGCCGCCCGAGGCAGCGACGTCCTCGACGAAGACCAGCACCTTTCTGTTCTTCTCGGTCGCCAGGTCGCGGATACGCTTGAAGATCAGCCGCGACTGCACCGGCGAGCCGCCGGGCGAATTGATGGAGATGGCGATGGCAGGCGCATCGAAGGAAAACGCCTTTTCGATCAGCCCGGCGGTGGAGGCAAGCGACAGGCTGGGACGGAACGGGCCGCCGCCCGCCAGGATGGTGCCGTGCAACCGGATAACCGGAATGGTGACGACCGTGGAACGCCAGGATTTCGGCAGCAGGCGGTTGAAAAGGCGTTTCACTGAGGTCGATCTCCGCTCGATGGGTTGCCAGCATGTAGGAATTTCAAGGCCAACGGCAATGCCGCGGCCATCGCGGCCAGGTTGTGTTCAATCTCCGAACAAGGAGGCGAGGCCGTTGTTGATCATCTCCGTCCGTTCCGACGGGCCGTCGCCCGTCTGCGCGTGAAGCATCAAAGGCGGCCGAATAGCGAGTTTGCCGCGCGCCCCGAGCGTTGCCCTGACGATGATGCGGATCGCCGCGGCATCGGGGCGGGGATGCACGGCCAGCATCTCGGCGTCGCCGAAACGGCCCGCGATCGCATCGAGAAGCGAACCGAGTTGCTCGGGCCGCGCGATGACGGCAAGCCCGCCGCGCGGCCTGACCACTGCTGCGGCGCTGCGGATCCAGCCCTCTAACAGCCCGTCCTCCATGACATGCGCTTCCTTTCTCAAGCGCTCGGGCGTGGCGCGGTCCTGCGCGGCGTTGAAGGGCGGATTCATGATGACGAAATCGAAATCATTGTCGCCGAGGCCGGCCGCCGTCCTGGCGCGGCCCGAAAGCGCGACATTGGCGACGAGCACCGAAGCGCGGTCGACGAGGTGAGCGTTGCCGGGATGCGCGAGCGTGGCCGCGGCGAAAGCCGCCATTTCCGGCGCGCGTTCGACCAGCACGGCCCGGGCCGTCGGGCAGCGCGCCAGAACGGCAAGTGCCGCGGCACCGGCGCCGGCGCCGAAATCGGCGAGACGCCCGCCGAAGGAGGACGGCACGGCAGCCGCCAGCATCATGGCGTCCATGCCGGCGCGATGGCCGCCATGCTTGGGCTGCACCAGCCAGAACCGGCCGCGATGGAAGGCATCGACCGTGTGGGCTGGCGTGTCCGGGGCGAGGGCGGCTGGCGCGGCGGACATTATTTTTGGCGGATCTCGTTGGCGATGCCGGCATCCGTCAGGATGCGCCGCGCCGCGTCGGCCTTGTCGGCGTCGACCATGACGCGCCGCGGCAGGATGCCGAGCGAGCCGTCGAGCACGCTCATATTCTGGTCGGCCACGAAGCAGCCGATGCCGGCATCGCGCATCAGCGATTCGACGAAGGAGATGATGACGGCGTCGTTGGTGCGAATGAGCTCTATCATCTGACGAAACTCTCAGTTTGCCGCGTTCATGTAAACGCATGCGAGGCCCGAAACCAGAGAAGCCGCGCCAATTCGCCACTTGCCGTGGCCGCGTTCGCCGCCCTAGAGTCCGTAACGGAACTAAGGGTGCCGTCGCACGCGTTACATCAGACGGGAGAGTTTGTCGTGGGTGTCGTTCTCAACATCGAAAACGGAAAGCGGGAACCCGCCTCCATCAAGGATCTGATCGACCTGACGGCGGCCGACATGGGGCGCGTCAACGAATTGATCCTGTCGAAGGCCGGATCCGATGTCGAGATGATCCCGGAGGTCGCCAACCACTTGATCTCGTCGGGCGGCAAGCGGCTCAGGCCAATGCTGACGCTCGCCGCCGCACAGATGTTCGGCTATGCCGGCGAGGGCCACGTCAAGCTCGCTACATCGGTCGAGTTCATGCACACGGCGACGCTGCTCCACGACGACGTCGTCGACGAGAGCGGCATGCGACGCGGCAAGAAGACGGCCCGCATGATCTGGGGCAACCAGGCGAGCGTGCTGGTCGGCGACTTCCTGCTTGGCCAGGCATTCCGCATGATGGTCGATGTCGGTTCGCTGGAGGCGCTCGACATCCTGTCGAGCGCGGCCTCGATCATCGCCGAGGGCGAGGTCATGCAGCTTGCCGCCGCCAAGAACCTGGAGACCACCGAGGACGAGCATTTCGCCGTCATCAAGGCCAAGACCGCGGCCTTGTTCTCGGCTGCCGCCGAGGTCGGCCCCGTCATCGCCCAGGCGACGCGCAACGACCGCGCCGCCTTGCGCTCCTACGGCATGAATCTCGGGCTCGCCTTCCAGCTGATCGACGATGCGCTGGACTATGGCGGCACCAGCAAGGATCTGGGCAAGAATGTCGGCGACGATTTTCGCGAGGGCAAGGTGACGCTGCCGGTCATTCTCGCCTACCGGCGCGGCAGCAAGGCCGAGCGCACCTTCTGGAAGCGGGCCATCGAGGACAATGTCACCGATGACGCCGGCCTCGAAAAGGCGATCGGGCTGATGACCCACCACGGCGCGATCGCCGACACGATCGGGCGCGCCCGTCATTTCGGCGAGATCGCCCGCGACGCGCTGGCGCCGCTGGAGGCGACGCCGCAGAAATCGGCGCTGATCGACGTCATCGACTTCTGCATCAGCCGGGTGAACTGAGCCGCTGCCTTTCACGCAGCTCTCCTCTGGCTCGTGCTGGGGAGAAATCCGTGAATCCGTCTCCGCCGCCTCGACAAGCTGCCCGGCTGCAAATTATCTATAAAACATGGCAAAGGGCACGGACGACACCATCGCGGTGCGCATCGGCAAGGTTCTGGCGGATCGCATCATCTCGGGCGCGATCGAGCCTGGCGCCCGGTTGCGGCAGGACCATGTCGCCGAGGAGTTTAATACCAGCCATGTGCCCGTGCGCGAGGCCTTTCGCCGCCTCGAGGCGCAAGGCCTCGCCGTCAGCGAACCGCGCCGCGGCGTGCGCGTGGCGGCTTTCGACCTCGGCGAGGTCAAGGAGGTCGCCGAAATGCGGGCGGCGCTCGAAGTGCTGGCGCTGCGCCACGCGGCGCCGCATCTGACCTCCGCTATTCTCGATCGGGCCGAGGAGGCCAGCAAGGCCGGCGACAAATCCCGGGACGTCAGGTCGTGGGAAGAAGCCAACCGCGCCTTTCACCGGTTGATCCTGACGCCATGCGGCATGTCGCGTCTTCTCGCCACCATCGATGACCTGCACGCCGCAAGCGCCCGTTTCCTGTTCGCCGCATGGCGCTCGGAATGGGAGACCCGTACCGACCAGGACCACCGGGCGATATTGGCCGCCTTGCGGCAGGGCAACACCGAATCGGCCGCGGCGACATTGGGGCGGCACGTGCAATGGATTGGCCGCAAGCCGGTCAGGACAGCCTCCGGCACCACGCGAGAGGCCTTCGCGATCGTGGGCTAACCGCCTTGCGCAAGGCGTGCCTTGCCATCGTCCGAAAATTGTGGCTTCGATAATAGATCGAAGGCAAAAATTATCTATAATTTTGGATCGACCAAGGGAGCCCCTATGACCGACATCGCGTTCTCGTCCGCAAAACCGTCCTTCAGCCCGCTCCGGCTTCAGGAGCGATCGCTCGGCTGGCAGGCGGGCGCCGTCGTGCTCGGCACCCTGTTCCTGGCGCTGTCCTCCTACATCGAGGTGCCGATGGTGCCGGTTCCGGTGACGATGCAGACCTTTGCCGTGACGCTGGTCGGCGCGCTCTACGGCTGGCGGCTGGGCGCGATCACCATCGCCGCCTGGCTGGCCGAGGGTGCGGTCGGCTTCCCGGTTCTGGCCGGCGGGGCTGCCGGCGTACAACATTTCATTGGTCCGACGGGCGGCTACCTCTTCGCCTTCCCGGTTGTCGGCGTACTGGTCGGCTGGCTGGCGGAGCGCGGTTGGAACGGCGGCAGGGTCGTGCTTGCCTTTGCCGCCATGCTGCTCGGCAACCTGCTGTGCCTAGCCCTTGGCACGGCGTGGCTCGCCGTCATCATCGGCGCCGAGAAGGCTGTTGCCTTCGGCTTCCTGCCGTTTGTCCTCGGTGGCCTGCTCAAGTCGGCGCTTGGCGCCGCCACGCTGATGGCGCTCCCGCGCGGCAAGGCGAAATAGCGCCAGCCGTGACGATAAGGCTGCGCGCTCATCACCTCCTTTGCCTGCTCACCTATGTGGGCAAGGGATACAGCCCCGCATTCACGGCCAACTACGACGGTATCGCGCAGCGCCTTGGCCGGGGCGAGGACATACTGGTCGTGTCCGGCCCGGACGACATCTGCGCACCGTTGCTGGATGAACAGGAGCCACATTGCCTGCGGGACAGCGCCGCCGAGCGGGACCGGGTTGCCGCCCACGATGCCGGCGCCTTGCTCGGGCGACCAATCCGGGCCGGTGCGCGCCTCGATCCCGGTGCGGACATGCTGGCGCGGATGCGGCAGGCCTTCTCGGCCGGCCTCACGCGCGAGGCCTGCCGAGGCTGTGAATGGAGCGGCCTGTGCAGCGCGGTGGCGTCAGGCGGATATCAGGGCGCGCGCCTGCGGCCCTCCGGTCTTCCGGGCACTCCTGACGCCGATGCGCCGGTTTCGGGCTGAAAGCCGTTCTTTGCCGGCATGGTTTGTTAATCGGGTGACCCGATTGTGAATTCGAGGCGGATTGAAGCGTGACCCCAAAAAGGCCATGCTTTTCTCCGAAAGATCGAATCTACGTCGATCCCGCTGACGCGGAGATGGCGCCTGGCTGAAAGGGATACGATGCAGCAGGGACGTGTGCGCTGGCTGACAAGGCTGGCACTTGTGACGGGCATGGCGATTTCGGCGCTGCCGGCCTATGCCAAGCAGACCACCGAACCGGTGAAGATCACATCTTTCTCGGGAGCCTATCTGGCTGCCCGGATCGCCGAGGGTGACAACGACCTGGATAATGCCATTGCCTACTACAAGCAGGCCCTGGCCTTCGATCCAAGCGATACGGGCCTGCAGCAGAGCCTGATGCTGTCGCTGATCGCGCAAGGCCGCTTCGACGAATCCCTTGTCTATGCCGACAAGCTCAAGGAAGTTCCCGACGTCGAACGGTTCTCGCGCCTGGCGCTGGCGGTCGATTCCTTCCACAAGAAGGATTTTTCCAAGGCGCAGTATTGGTTGAAGCTGTCGCTGGAATCCGATCTCGACCGGCTGATCTCCGGCGTCATGTCCGGCTGGGCCCAAGAGGGCGCCGGCGACCCCAGCGAGGCGATGGCATCCATCGACAAGCTGCAGGGGCCGGACTGGTTCGGCCTGTTCAAATCCTTCCACCGCGCGCTGATCGCCGACGCGTCCAACATGCCTGAGAAGGCCGACGCGATCTATGCCGCGACCATGCAGGACACCGCCGCCGGCAGCGCGGCTCCCGAAACATGGATGCGCAATGCGCAGGCCTATGCCTCGTTCCTGGCCCGCAAGGGCGACACGGCCAAGGCGGTATCGGTGCTCGACCAGGCCGAGGCGTTTTCGCCGGGCAAGCTGGAAATTGTCGCCTTGCGCGACAGGATCAGCAAGGGCGACAAGATCCCGCCCTTCATAGCCGGCCCATCCGACGGCGCCTCCGAGATATTGCTCGATCTGGCAACCGCGCTCAATCGCGGCGGCGGTGAGCCTTTCGTCAGGCTCTATCTGCAATATGCGCTGGCGCTGAAACCCGACAGCGATGCCGCCCTGGTGCAGCTTGCCGCCGTTTCCGAACAGCTGAAGGACGGCGAGGGGGCCATCGCGCTCTACCGACGGATACCGGATACCTCGCCGCTGAAGGAGCTTTCGGACTTACAGCTTGGCCTCAACCTGGCCGATCTCGATCGCCATG
Organism: Mesorhizobium sp. B1-1-1; assembly: GCF_006442955.1. Lineage (NCBI taxonomy): Bacteria > Pseudomonadati > Pseudomonadota > Alphaproteobacteria > Hyphomicrobiales > Phyllobacteriaceae > Mesorhizobium > Mesorhizobium sp. B1-1-1. The sequence continues at coordinate 162,006 of NZ_VFWW01000007.1, read as the reverse complement.
ACGAGGCGATCACGCATCTGAAGGCCTTCGTCGATAAGCATCCCAACGACATGCGCGCCTATCTGGCGCTTGGTGGGGTCTATTCGTCGAAGGAGGATTTCCGTTCCGCCGCCAATCTCTACGACAAGGCCGTCGAGGCGCTGAAGACGCCGACCGCCGCCAACTGGAATATCTTCTACCAGCGGGGCATCGCCTATGAGCGGCTGAAGGAATGGCCGAAGGCCGAGCCGAATTTCCGCAAGGCGCTGGAATTGCAGCCCGACCAGCCGCAGGTGCTGAACTATCTCGGCTATTCCTGGGTCGACATGAATATGAACCTGAAGGAAGGCCTGGCGATGATACAGAAGGCCGTCGATCTCAGGCCGAGCGACGGTTACATCGTCGACTCGCTGGGCTGGGCCTATTTCCGCCTCGGCAGGTACGATGACGCGGTGCGCGAAATGGAACGCGCGGTGTCGCTGAAGCCGGAAGATCCGGTGCTGAACGACCATCTCGGCGACGCCTATTGGCGCGTCGGCCGCAAGCTGGAAGCCACCTTCCAGTGGAACCAGGCGCGCGACCTGAAGCCGGATCCCGACGTGCTTGCCGCCTTGCAGCAGAAGCTGATGAAGGGCCTGCCGCCGATCGAGTCCAACACGGCGCAGGAAACCCCCAAGGTCAAGCCGGCACCGGCTGCGCCGAAGGGCTAAGATGAAATGATGTTGCTCGCGAACGGGGCCCTTGTCGGGCTCCGTTTTCGTTGGCAGCCGTGTCAGAACAGCTTGCGGTAGACGACGAAGCCCGAGCGTTCGCCGATCCTGTCGTAGAGCTTCATGGCGGTGTGATTGGTCTCGTGCGTCAGCCAGTAGACCCGGCCCGAACCGGCCGCCTGCGCCCGCTCGTAGACGCCCTCGATGAGAGCCCGGCCGATGCCCTTGCCGCGCAAGGTCTCGTCGGTGAAAAGATCCTGCAGGTAGCAGTTTGGCGCGATCGCCGTGGTGCTGCGGTGGAAGAGGTAGTGCACGAGGCCGACGAGCCGTCCTTCACTTTCGGCAACCAGCGCATGCACCGGCTCATAGGCGTCGAAGAAGCGCGACCATGTCATGGCGGTGATCTCGCCTGCCAGCGCCGTCTCGCCCGAGCGCCCGTAAAACGCGTTGTAGCCGTCCCACAGCGGCAGCCATTGCGCGAAATCCTGGCGCGTGACCGGGCGGACGGTGATGGAGTTGGGCATGGCTGAGCTGTTGTCTGGCGAGGCGGAGTTGTGAGCGTTCACCAGAAGGCACGTGCTCATCGCCGGCAATGGGCCAGCCGCTCGCAAAGCCTTCGACATGCCTCGCGACGCCCGCGCCTTGCTTGACGCTTCGCCGCCGTGTCTCTAGGACGGGGCCGCAAGTCAGCCCTTGCAGCCGAGGCCACCGTGACGATTGAAATCCCCGCCCATATGCATCCCAGCCGCTCCTTTCAGGGGCTGATCCTGACTCTGCACAATTACTGGGCGGACTATGGCTGCGTGATCCTCCAGCCCTACGACATGGAGGTCGGTGCCGGCACCTTCCATCCGGCCACGACGCTGCGGGCGCTTGGACCGAGGCGCTGGAACGCCGCCTACGTCCAGCCTTCGCGCCGCCCCAAGGACGGCCGCTACGGAGAGAATCCGAACCGGCTGCAGCACTACTACCAGTATCAGGTGATCCTGAAGCCCAATCCGCCCAATCTGCAGGAGCTCTATCTCGGCTCTTTGGCGGCGATCGGCATCGACCCGCTGCTGCATGACATCCGCTTTGTCGAAGACGATTGGGAAAGCCCGACGCTGGGCGCCTGGGGCCTTGGCTGGGAATGCTGGTGCGACGGCATGGAGGTGTCGCAGTTCACCTACTTCCAGCAGGTCTGCGGCATCGAATGCGCGCCGGTTGCGGGCGAGCTCACTTATGGTCTGGAACGGCTGGCCATGTATGTGCAGGGCGTCGACAATGTCTACGACCTCAATTTCAACGGCCGCGACGGCGCCGACAAGGTCACCTACGGCGATGTCTTCCTGCAGGCCGAGCAGGAATATTCGCGTCACAATTTCGAATACGCCGACACGACGATGCTGCTGCGCCACTTCGACGATGCCGAGGCCGAATGCAAGGCACTGCTCGATGCCGGTGCGCCCGCATCGAACGACAATCTGCCTGTGCACAGCATGGTGTTTCCCGCCTACGACCAGTGCATCAAGGCCAGTCACGTCTTCAACCTGCTCGACGCGCGCGGCGTGATCTCCGTCACCGAGCGGCAGAGCTACATCCTGCGCGTGCGCAATCTGGCGAAAGCCTGTGGCGAGGCGTTCTTGAAGACGCAGGCCGGCGGATTGGCGGCCTGAGCTCAGGCACCCTCCCTCATCAAATCGAGGGAAGCGTTGATCGGCGATAGAATCTGGCCGCTCGGGCCGGCCATAATGCGCAATGCTTGGCGCACGCCCGGCATCGAGAAGGCGCCATGGGCCTGAGCGGTGAAGCAAGCGCTGAGCGCCAGGATTTGCAAAAGTCTGGATGCCGTTTTCATGGTCGTTCAGCCAATAGCTCTCTGCCTGAGCGTGGGTCGCTTCAGCGCTGCGTTCGGTTCATGGAAATCTTTGATCCAAGGACGGGTGGGATCATCCCGTCCCGACAGGACGCCCAAAATTTCTGGAAAGGGTGACAGCGGCCAGCCGAGTTGCTATGGCCTCTTTACCTCCCCCTGGATGGGGGAGGTCGCCGCGAAGCGGCGGGTGGGGGGTGACAGCGCGACTTCTCATGCCGAAACTCGATCGGTTCAAACTGCGGTCGGCGCAACGGCTTCGTGCGGCGATGACCGACGAAGAACGCATCTTGTGGCGGCACCTATGGCGCATCCCGGTGGAAGGCACGCATTTTCGCAAGCAGGCGTCGGTCGGTATTTACTTCCCTGATTTCATCTCGCACCGCCTGAAGCTGATCATCGAGGTGGACGGCGCTCACCACAGTTTCGATCGTCAGCAACGACACGATGAAGTTCGGACAAAATGGTTCGAAAGTCAGGGCTATCGTGTCATCCGTTTCTGGAACTACGAAATCAAAAACGAACTGGATTCCGTGCTCGATACGATCTATGCGGCGGTGGAAGAACGAAATCAGACCTTCGCCCGCCAGACGCCGAAGGCGCTTGAGATTGAGACGCCGCCACCCCACCCCGGCGCTGACGCGCCGACCCTCCCCATCGAGGGGAGGGTGAGGAGCTATCCATGCCTGACCTGCTTCTAGAACTTCGCTCCGAGGAAATCCCGGCCCAGCCGCGCGCCCGCAGCGCCGGAGGCGCGAGGACGCGCGAACAGGAGAATGGCATGCGGGCGGAGGCACTCTGATGCCGGATCTTTTGCTCGAACTTCGCTCCGAGGAAATCCCGGCCCAGCCGCGCGCCCGCAGCGCCGGAGGCGCGAGGACGCGCGAACAGGAAAATGGCATGCGGGCGGAGACACTCTGATGCCGGACCTTTTGCTCGAACTTCGCTCCGAGGAAATCCCGGCCCAGCCGCGCGCCCGCAGCGCCGGAGGCACGAGGACGCGCGAACAGGAAAATGGCATGCGGGCGGAGACACTCTGATGCCGGATCTTTTGCTCGAACTTCGCTCCGAGGAAATCCCGGCCCGCATGCAGCGCAAGGCGGCGGGCGATCTGAGGAAGATGCTGACCGACGGCCTGGTCGAGGCAGGGCTGACCTACGAGGCGGCGCGCGAGTACTGGACACCGCGGCGACTGGCGCTCGACATCAGGGGCCTGACCGCGCGCTCGAAGGATATCCGCGAGGAGATCAAGGGGCCGTCGACGACGGCGCCGGAACAGGCGGTCCAGGGCTTCCTGCGCAAGGCCGGGCTTTCCTCGGTCGCCGAGGCACACGTCCATTCCGACCCGAAGAAAGGCGATTTCTACGTCGCCCATGTCTCGAAGCCGGGCAGGGCGGCGGAAGAGATCATCGCCGGACTGGTGCCTGACATCATCCGCAATTTCCCGTGGCCGAAATCGATGCGTTGGGGGCCGGCCTCGGCCAAGCCCGGCTCGCTGCGCTGGGTACGGCCGCTGCAATCGATCCTGTGCACCTTCGGTCCGGAAACCGAGGAGCCGGTCGTGGTCGATTTCGAGATCGACGGCATCCGTTCGGGCAATGTCACTTACGGCCACCGCTTTCACGCGCCCGGCGAAATCACCGTGCGCCGCTTCGACGATTATGTAAGCAAGCTGGAAGCGGCCAAGGTCGTGCTCGACGCCGACCGGCGCAAGGAGATCATCCTTGCCGATGCCCGCAACCTCGCTTTCGCCAACGGGCTGGATCTGGTCGAGGACGAGGGGCTTCTGGAAGAGGTGTCCGGGCTGGTGGAATGGCCTGTCGTGCTGATGGGCGCGTTCGAAGACGCTTTCCTGGCCATTCCGGCCGAGGTGATCCGCCTGACCATCCGCGCCAACCAGAAGTGCTTTGTGACATCGCGCCCAATCTCCCCCCTCGAGGGGGAGATGTCGGCGAAGCCGACAGAGGGGGTCGGCACGACGGGACGCGACTCCCTTTCGCACACAGAGGACGCCGGCGCTCCACATGAGACGACCCCCTCTGCCCTGCCGGGCATCTCCCCCTCAAGGGGGGAGATCAGCGAACTTTCCAACCGCTTCATCCTCACCGCCAACATCGAGGCGAGCGACGGCGGCAAGGAGATCGCCCAGGGCAACGGCAAGGTGGTGCGCGCGCGCCTCTCCGACGCGCTCTATTTCTGGACGACCGACCAGGGCGATCTGCCCGATCTCGCCGAGCTCGAGGCGTCGGCGAGAAAGTTCGGGCTTGACCTGAAGAAGCCTCTCGACCAGCGCATCGCGCGCCTCGACCACCTCAATGTGACCTTCCATGCCAAGCTTGGCACGCAGGGCGCGCGCGTGGAGCGGATCAGGCGATTGGCGGAGGAACTGGCGCCGCTCGTCGGCGCCGATCCCGCGCTCGCCGCTCGCGCCGCGGTTCTCGCCAAGGCCGATCTGACCACCGAAGTGGTCGGCGAGTTTCCCGAATTGCAGGGCGCCATGGGCCGCAAATACGCGTTGCTCCAGGGCGAGCATCCGTCCGTGGCGGCAGCCATCGAAGAGCACTACAAACCGCAGGGGCCGTCCGATTACGTGCCGAGCGATCCGGTGTCGATCGCCGTCGCGCTCGCCGACAAGCTGGATACGCTTGTCGGCTTCTGGGCCATCGATGAAAAACCGACCGGCTCGAAGGATCCTTACGCGCTGCGCCGCGCTGCGCTCGGCGTGGTGAGGATTTTGGTCGAGAACCGCATTCGACTGGGGCTGACGACGATCTTCGGCAGCGCCTCCATGAATTACACGGTTGGCAGTACGGATCAGGTCCGAGACCTCCTCGCCTTCTTCCACGACCGCCTGAAAGTCTACCTGCGCGATCAGGGCGCTCGCCACGACCTGATCGACGCTGTCATCACGCCGCAGTCGGATGACCTGCTGCAGATCGTACGCCGCGTCGAGGCGCTCGGCACTTTCCTCGACACCGAGAACGGCAAGAACCTGCTTGCCGGCACCAAGCGCGCGGCCAATATTTTGGCTGCCGAGGAGAAGAAGAAAACGGCGATCGCCGAAACCGTCGAGCCCGCGCTGTTCCGCGAGGATGCCGAGAAATCGCTGTTCGCGGCGGTGAATCAGGCCGAGAAGCAAGCCGGCGAAGCGATTCAAAACGAAGACTTTTCCGCCGCCATGCTGGCGCTTAGCGTTTTGCGCGAACCGGTTGATTCATTCTTTGAACGCGTTCTCGTGAATGATGAGGATCAGGCCGTGCGCGCCAATCGATTGGCGCTGCTCGCCCGCATCCGCGCGGCCACCGACCAGGTTGCGGATTTCTCCAAGATCGCGGGCTAGAGACTTCAGGCGGCGACACTCGTCCACGGCGCAAAAGCGGCCTGTCCGGCAATGGTGCCGGACGCCGGACCGACGTCAAGACAGCCGCTACTTGAGCTTGCCGACTCCAGGGACGGGCTGCTGCGCTGCCGCCGCCGGCGCGGCTGCCGGTGATGTCGCCGGGGTCTTCTGCCCATTCGCCGCCGGTGCCGTCGAAGCGGTGGCGGTTGCAGGGGCAGTGGCCGGCACCTTGGCCTGCGTGGGCGTCGAGAAGGCGCTGCCGACGATACCGCCGCGAATGATCATCGGGTTTTGCAGGAAGCCGTGCCGCGCCTCAGGCGCGTTCGGGATCGCCGCCACCTTTTCATAGGTGACGTCAGGGTCTCCGAGTGCGGTGACCGACCGCGTATCGCCTGCCTGGGCAGCGTCGGCTGCCTCCAGCGTGACAATGGACGGCGTTGCGGACGGCGCTCCGGGAAAGACCAGTGACGAGGCCTGGGCCCCGCCGGCCATCGCCGCCAGAGTGACACCCAGCGTTCCCCAAATACGCACAGACACGATGAAAGCTCCCCATTGCCCGGAAGCCCCACGATAGCGGGTCGGAATTGATGCCGGCTTTCGCGGAACCGTAGCATTTTAGGGATTGTTAAATCGCCAAGGGCCGGGCTTGCCCCTTGGACGCCATCGTACTACGCAGCCGGCATTCGTGAGGTGACCAGAGTGGCTGAAATTCTTGCCGTCGGCGAGGCGATGGAACGGGCATTGGCGCTGCTTGAAAGCGGCGAGGTGGTCGCCATTCCGACCGAGACCGTCTATGGGCTCGCCGGCGACGCCACCAACGGCATCGGCGTGGCGCGCATCTTCGAGGCCAAGGGGCGGCCGCGCTTCAACCCTCTGATCGCCCATATCGCCGATATGGAGATGGCCGAGCGCATCGCTGTGTTCGATCCGCTGTCGAGGAAATTGGCGCTTGCGTTCTGGCCAGGTCCTTTGACGCTGGTGCTGCCGCAGCGGCCCGGCAACGGCACCCATCCTTTGGTCAGCGCCGGGCTCGACACGATCGCCTTGCGCATGCCGAGGGGCTTTGGCGGCGACCTGATTGCAAGGCTCGGCCGGCCGCTTGCGGCCCCGAGCGCCAATTCCTCCGGCAGGATCAGCGCGACGACGGCGCAAGCCGTGGCGGCTGATCTCGGCGCACGCATAAAGCTGGTCGTCGATGGCGGGGCGACGCCGGTCGGGCTGGAATCGACCATCGTCAAGGCCGAAGAGGGAAAATTGCGTCTGCTGAGGCCCGGCGGGATTGCCGCCCAGGAAATCGAGGCGGTCGTCGGCATGGAGTTGTTGCGCGGCGCCGACGCCGGTGTCGAGGCGCCGGGCATGCTTGCCTCGCACTATGCGCCTGACGCCGCGGTGCGGCTCAACGCCGGGACCGTCGGCGAAGGCGAGGCGCTGCTGGCCTTCGGCAAACGTCGCGCTGAAGGCTGGCAAAACGCGGCCGCCTGCCTCAATCTGTCCGAGGCTGGCGACCTGCGCGAAGCGGCGAGCAATCTTTTCGCCTACATGCAGGAACTCGATCGCAGCGGCGCGCGGATCATCGCCGTCGAACCCGTTCCCTTCGACGGGCTCGGCGAAGCGATCAACGATCGGCTTTCGCGGGCCGCCGCGCCGCGTGACAATAGCTTGCCGCCAACATAGTTTCGCGCACATGACCGACATCGCCGAGATTCCCGACACCGCTCTCTTCGACCGCTTCGCGGCGATCGTCGGTGAGAAATACGCGCTGCGCGACCAGCGCGATATAGCACCCTACATCACCGAACGGCGCGGGCTGTGGCATGGCGCGACATCGCTTGTGCTGCGGCCAGGCAGTGTGGAGGAGGTCAGCCGGATCATGCGGCTGGCGACCGAGACGGCAACGCCGGTCGTGCCGCAAAGCGGCAATACCGGGCTGGTCGGCGCCCAGGTGCCGGACAACTCCGGCCGCGAGATCGTGCTGTCCCTGTCGCGGCTGAACCGCATCCGCGAGATCGATGTCTTGTCCAACACCGTGACGGCGGAGGCCGGCGTCATCTTGCAGACGTTGCAGGAAGCGGCCGATGCCGCCGACCGGCTGTTTCCGCTGTCGCTGGCCGCGCAGGGCTCCTGCCAGATCGGCGGCAACCTTTCTTCCAATGCCGGCGGCACCGGCGTGCTGGCCTATGGCAATGCGCGCGAGCTTTGCCTTGGCGTCGAGGTGGTGCTGCCGACGGGCGAAGTGTTCGACGATCTGCGCAAGCTGAAGAAGGACAATACCGGCTACGACCTCAAGAACCTGTTCGTCGGCGCCGAAGGCACGCTCGGCATCATCACGGCCGCGGTGCTGAAACTGTTCCCGAAGCCGAAAGGTCGCGAGGTCGCGTTCGTCGGCCTGCCGTCGGCCGCGGCGGCGCTGTCGCTGTTCAGCCTGGCGACGGACCGCGCCGGCGCCGCGCTCACCGCCTTCGAACTGATCGGCAAGCGGCCCTACGATTTCACGCTGGCGCATGCCCAGGGCGTGGTGCGGCCGCTGGCGCAGGATTGGCCGTGGTATGTGCTGATGCAGATCTCGTCCGGCCGTTCACCGGAAGATGCCAGGGCCTTGATCGAGGACGTGCTCGGGGCCGGGCTGGAACAGGAAGTCGTCGGCGATGCGGTGATCGCGGCCAGCCTTGCGCAAGGCGATGCCTTCTGGAATTTTCGCGAGGTGCTGCCCGACGCGCAGAAGCCCGAGGGCGCCTCGATCAAGCATGACATTTCGGTCCCGGTGGCATCGATCCCACGTTTCATCGAAGAGGCCGCCGGCGCGGTGGCTTCGGTCAGCCCCGGAGCGCGCGTGGTCTGCTTCGGCCATATGGGCGACGGCAATCTCCACTATAACATCTCGCGGCCAGTTGACGGCGACGACCAGGCGTTCCTCGATCTCTACCACCCCATGAACAAGGCCGTGCACGACGTCGTGCGCTCCTTCCACGGCTCGATCTCGGCCGAGCACGGCATCGGCCAGTTGAAGCGGGACGAACTGATCGCCACCGCCCCGCCGATGGCGATAGACCTGATGCGCAGGGTCAAGCAGGCCTTCGACCCGGCCGGCATCATGAATCCTGGTAAGGTTATCTGATCCTTTCGGATTCAAGCGCTCGGTCGCATTCCGATAACCATCCCCGTGATCAGCAAAATTTAACCGACTTTCTTAAGCGCGGCGGTAAGGAGGCCGCGCTACTGTTTCCCCATAACGAGGCCGGGAAAACTGGCCCGGAGAGAACCGGACACCGGCTCTCAGGAGAAACAGGAAGGCATTCAATGAACACTGGACTGAAGCCAGTCTGGGCGGGACGCAACATGCGCCTCGACCCATTCCGCCTGCCGCAGGTGGTAAGCTACGCCACGCGCGACGACTATGGCGACGTGACCTTCACCATCGACCACCGTGGCGCCGTGATCCGCCGCCTGCTCGAGATGAGCGGCGTACCGGCGATCATCGCTCTGCCCGCTAATGCGTTCCGCGGCGTTGCCGCCCGCGCGATGGAGGACCCGGAAGGTAACGTCACGGTGACTTTGGAACTCCTGCACAATGATCCGATGCTGTCGGTGCCGCTGCTGGTGGCCGACGATCTCGACGACGTCGCCGCCGACTGGCGCGCCTGGGCCGACGCCTATCGCCTGCCGATGCTGTTGATCGAATCGGACGGCATCGCCCGCACGCTGGAGGAATCGCTCGGCGCGGCCATCAAGACGCTGCCGCCGCAGGATCGCCGCAAGGGCCGCGTTTCGACCATGCGCCGCCCGCGCTTCCTCGCCCGCCGCAGGGCGGGTGACCTCGGTCTCAGGCTGGTGATCGGCGGCGAGGAGATCATCGCGCGCGAATAGGCTGAAATTCTGTCTGGAAGGCTGGCGCCGGCTGCCGCCACCTTCTCTCCGTAAACGGGGAGAAGGGAAAGAAAACTATACCAGCGGCTTCAGCGCCACCCACAGCGCGCCGCCGATGAGGCCGAGGAAGATCAGCCAGCCGACCTGGTTGTTCGACCTGAACAGCCGCAGGCATTGATCCGGATTGTCGATATCCAGCACCAGGATCTGCCGCGCCATGTGGGCGCCGGCGGCGATAAGTCCGGCCAGAGCCACGACAGGGGCCTGCGCCGAAGCGAAGGCGATGGCGAAGCAGACAAGCGCGCCGCCATAAAGCCCGACCAGCCACGATTTGGTATTGTCGCCGAACAGGCGCGCGGTCGAGCGTACGCCCACGATGGCGTCGTCTTCCTTGTCCTGGTGCGCATAGATCGTGTCGTAGCCGATCACCCACAGGATCGAGCCGAGATAGAGCATGACGGCCGGCCCGTCCAGGTCGCCGAACTCAACCGCCCATCCCATCAGCGCGCCCCAGGAAAAGGCAAGGCCGAGAACCAGTTGAGGCCAGTTGGTGATCCGTTTCATGAATGGATAGATGGCGACGATGGCCAGCGAACAGACGCCGAGCAGGACGGCGAAGCTGTTGAACTGCAAGAGCACGGCAAGTCCGACCAGTGCCTGCAGGATGACAAACAGCCATGCCCCCCGCCGCGTGACCTTGCCCGACGGAAGCGGCCGCGAGCGCGTGCGCTCGACCTGATTGTCGATGTCCTCGTCGGCCAGATCATTATAGGTGCAACCGGCGCCGCGCATGGCGATGGCGCCGGCCAGGAACAGCACGAGATACAAGGGCGCCGGCAGCAGCGAAGGCAGCGGATCGCCCGGGCGCGGATAGGCGCTGGCCGCGAGAGCCGCGGACCACCAGCACGGCCACAGAAGCAACTGCCAGCCGATCGGCCTGTCCCATCGGGCAAGCTGCGCATAGGGCCATATCGGCCGCGGCAGCACGCGGTACACCCAATGGCCGTTCGGCGCGTCGGCGACGCGGCCCTGGGCTGCTTTCGACTGAACCGTTTCCATGAACGATGGAGTGGCAGCAGCCGCGCAAACCGTCAAGCGGCGAGCAGGGCAGTGGCATTCGTCAGCGCTTCAGGAGGCGAAGATGTCGCGGGCGGAGAACCAGCTCTTTGCCACGTCGACGAAGGCCAGCACGGCATTGGGCAGGCGCTGGTGCGTGTCATGGGTGAGGAGGATGCGCTGCATGGGCAGCGGATCGGAAAGCGGCTTGCAGACGAGAGGCAAGCCGTCATAGCTGCGGTCGCCATGCGGCCTCGTGTAACTGACGGCGACGCCGAAGCCGTTGGCCACCATGCTGCGCTGGAGTTCGAACGAGCTTGTCTGCCTGTCGGCGACCGGCGACAGGCCACGGCTGCGGAACAGGTCCAGCATGTGCTGCCAGCTATGCGGCTGGTCCGTCGTGATCAGCGGATAGGCGGCCAGATCGGCCAGGCTGACATCGGGACGATCCGCCAGCGCGTGTCCAGCCGGCAAAAGCGCGTGCGGCCTGAGCTCATGCAGCAGGATGCGGGCGAAATGCGAAGGCAGCCCAAGATCATAGGTGAGCCCGAGGTCGACGGCGGCATCGCCGAGGCGCCGCCCGAGCGTCTCGAAGGTCTCGTCGCGCACGATCACTGCAACCTCAGGATGGCGTTCCGAGAAGGCGCGGATCAGGGCCGGCGCGAAATAAGGCGCCAGATCTTCGAAGCATCCGAGCACCAGTTCGCCCCCGAGCGCCGACTTGCGCGAGCCGAGACCGATGAGCTCGTCCGTCTCGGCAAGGACCTGTTTCGCCTTGGCCACCACGGCGCGGCCGAAGGATGTCAGCGAAACGCCGCTTCCGCGCTGGCGCACGAAGAGTTTCTGGCCGAAATCCTGTTCGACCGCGTCGATCGCCACCGAAATGGACGGCTGTGAGACGTTCAGCGCCCTGGCCGCGCCGGTAACGTTGCCGTGGCGAGCGACGGCAACCAAATAGCGCAGCTGCGTTAGGGTCAGACTCATAGAGTGGCACTATGTGACAGATGAGAAGTTATTATTTTACTGAATGAAAGAGGCTTGCGATAGTGGCATCGATCCCTGAAAGGAGAATGCCATGGCTTCCCAGACCGCACCTCGCGCGATCGACACAGGCTTGATCGATGCGCGGACAATAGCGGATTACCAGCGCGACGGCGCTGTCTGCATCCGCGGCGCTTTCAAGGACTGGGTCGAAACGATCGCCGCCGGCATCGAGCGCAACATGCAAAACCGCAGCGCCACCGCGTCGGATATCGCCAATGGGCGAGGCAGCTTCTTCGACGACTACTGCAACTGGGAACGCATTCCAGAATTCGTCGAGCTGGTGCGCGAATCGCCGGCGGCCGAACTGGCGGCCGCGGTGATGCGGTCGCGCACGGCGCAGTTCTTCCACGATCATGTCCTGGTCAAGGAACCGGGCACGCAGAAGCCGACGCCCTGGCATCAGGACATCCCCTATTATTTTGTCGACGGCCGGCAGACAGTGAGCTTCTGGATCCCTATCGACCCTGTAAAGGAGGCAACGCTGCGGCTGATTGCCGGCTCGCACAAATGGGACAAGATGATCCTGCCGGTGCGCTGGCTCGACGACAGCAATTTCTATGGCGACGAGGGTGACTACCTGCCGGTGCCGGATCCAGACACGGACTCCTCGCTGGAGGTGCTTGAATGGGAAATGGAGCCGGGCGATGCTATCCTGTTCGATTTCAGGACAGCGCATGGCGCACGCGGCAACCTCACTGCGGCGCGGCGGCGGGCGCTTTCGCTGCGCTGGGTCGGCGACGACGCCCGTTATGTCGAACGGCCGGGGCGCACCTCGCCGCCCTATCATGGCCATGGCATGCAGCCGGGGCAGAAGCTGCGCGAGGACTGGTTCCCGATCGTCTTCCAGAGCTGAGGCGCTTGCCCGAAATCGGCGGCGGAGGACGCCGCCGATTTTCTGGCAGGGGTAACGTTCCCGTGCGCAATTTCGACCAAATCGCCCGGATGCCTTGACCCGTCGTCCAGAGAGCAATAGCGGGTTCTTTGGAAGATTACAGGCATCAAGAGGTGGCCATGAACGTTCTTCTTCTCGGCTCCGGCGGCCGCGAACATGCGCTCGCCTGGAAGATCGCCGCGTCGCCGTTGCTGACCAAGCTCTATGCTGCGCCCGGCAATCCTGGCATCGGCCGCGAGGCGGAGCTGGTCAAGCTCGACATCGCCGATCATTCCGCTGTCGCCGCCTTCTGCAAGGACAAGCAGATCGACCTCGTAGTGGTTGGGCCGGAAGGGCCGCTGGTGGCCGGCATATCAGACGATCTGCGTGGCTGGGGCATCCGCGTCTTTGGCCCGTCGCGTGCGGCGGCGCGGCTCGAAGGATCGAAGGGCTTCACCAAGGATCTCTGCGCCAGATATGACATCCCCACCGCCACCTATGGCCGTTTCTCAGACCTGGCATCGGCCAAGGCCTATGTCGAGAAGATGGGCACGCCGATTGTCATCAAGGCCGATGGCCTTGCCGCGGGCAAGGGCGTCACGGTCGCAATGACGATGGATGAGGCGCTGGCCGCGCTCGACGCCTGTTTCGACGGCTCTTTCGGCACGGCCGGCGCGGAAGTCGTGGTCGAGGAGTTTCTGACCGGCGAGGAGGCCAGCTTCTTCTGCCTGTGCGACGGCACTACAGCACTGCCCTTCGGCACCGCGCAGGATCACAAACGCGTCGGCGACGGTGATGTCGGCCCCAACACCGGCGGCATGGGCGCCTATTCGCCGGCCCCGGTAATGACGCCGCAGATGGTAGAGCGCACCATGCGCGAGATCATCGAACCGACCATGCGCGGCATGGCTTTAACGGGTGCCTCCTTCGCCGGCATTCTCTTCGCCGGGCTGATGATAACGGACGAAGGGCCGAAGCTGATCGAATACAACACCCGCTTCGGCGACCCCGAATGCCAGGTGCTGATGATGCGGCTGAAGGACGACCTGCTGGTGCTGCTCAATGCCGCCGTCGATGGCCAGCTCGCGCACATATCGGCGCGCTGGAGCGACGAGGCGGCACTGACCGTCGTCATGGCCGCGAGGGGCTATCCCGGGACGCCCGAAAAAGGCTCGGTCATTCGCGGGCTCGATGAGGCTGCCAGCCAGGGCGCCCAGATTTTCCATGCCGGCACCGCCATCAATGGCGGTGCGCTGGTCGCCAATGGCGGTCGCGTCTTGAACGTCACCGCGGTCGGCGCGACTGTCGGCGAGGCGCAGGAGAAGGCCTATGCCGCGCTCGACCGTATCGACTGGCCGCAGGGCTTCTGCCGCCGCGACATTGGCTGGCAGGCCGTGGCGCGCGAAGCGGCAGGAGCAAGCTGACCGCAAGCATCCGGTCGCACAAATTCAGCGTTTGCCGCGGTCGGGTTCGGTAGAAGCGGTGCTCACCGGGTCCGCCGCCGCAGCGAAGGCGGCGTCGAGTTGCGCTGGGGTACGCTGCCCGGTGCGCTTCCAGGAGACATATTGGACGATGCCGAAGATCGGCCGCCGCGGCACCGTCTTCACGACAGGCATGCGGAACCCGTCGCGGAATTTCGACCAGCGCGAACCAAGCACCGCGACCATTTCCCCGAAACTCGGCGGCGTCGCCACATCGGCGTAGATGAGGGTGGTCTTGCCGGCCAAAGCGGCTTCGCGCGAGAGCGGCACCGGTACGCTGGCGAGATAATCCGCGGGCACGTCGATCAGCCCGCCGAACGGCCATTGCTGGCGCAGCGTGGCGGCATCTGTCGGCGCGACGTTGACGTCGATGTCGTCGGGCGTGCCGGCTACCCTGTAGGGGCACCGGAAGCGGCCGCAATTGGCCTGCGCCGAAAACTGCCAGAGCGCATAGCCTTGCCAGTTGCCGATGGGAAAATGCACGTCGATGTCAGGCTTGTAGCGCGCGTACCAGAGCGGCAGCCGCGACAGCAGCCGGTATTTGTAGCTGTTGTCGGCGATATACTGGGCGGTCTTGCCATTGGTGTAGAGTACCGGGAAGCGGCCGATGCGCCGATGCACCTGGCGCACGAACGCCTCGGCGTCGTCGAGCGACATCCATTGCGCGGGATCAATGCCTTCGATGTCGAGGGCCATGAGGTCGTCCGGCGCGGGATCGGCGAAATCGAGGAAATTATTGGCCTGCTCGACCGGATTGCCGGGGCGGGCGAGGTGATAGGCGCCCCATTTCAGGCCGAGCGCCTTGGCGACCACCTTGCGCGTCTGGAACAGTTCGCGCGTCACCGCATGGCGTTTCCACAGTGCCTTGCAGAGTTTGACCTCGGTATCGTCTCCGGAGCAGGAATAGGGCGGCGACATGCCATCGGAGGCTTTGTTGATGAAGCCGACGACGCGCTTGTCCGTGGCAAGCTGCGCCCAGTCGATGGAATTGTATTCGTAAGCATCGACGACAAGCGCCCGGTCGGCACTTTTCCACGGCTCGGAGAAATCCGAGACCCTTGCCGCCGTTGTCAGCGCCATCATCGCCGCGAGAGCGATCGCTGGGCGGCGAAGAAGATGCGCCGTTCTCTTCAAACAGGAATCCCCGTTGATCAAAGGCAAATCCTGGACCGCTATGGTTAAGGATTCGCTTTCAAGGCAATGCGGTCCGTCAGCCGAACAGCTTCAACGCCGTCGCTACCGATAGGAACAGCGACAACCGCCGGTCTTGAAATGGCCTGAAACCATATTTGCAATAGAAGGCGGCGGCCTTGTCGTCCTTTGCGTCGACGATCAGTGCGAAGGAAGCAGGAGCAGCTTGGGCGCAGCGCCGAAGTGCATCCACGATCAGTATCGATCCTACTCTTTGTCCCTGATATCGGGTATCGACTGCCAACCTTCCGATCAATATGGCGGGCAGGACCGGGTAACGCGGTAGGCGTCTTGTCAGGTCTTCCGGCAGGGAAGTGATGGGCACACTTGACGCTGCAAGAGTGTAGTATCCGGCAATGAGACCGACATCACGGTCCGCGGCGACAAAGCAGTTGCTAACTCGGCGTTTGACGTCCTGGCTTGCCAGCTCGTGTAGATATTGGTCGAGTGCCAGCACGCCGCAGCTGAATGCCTTACGATCATACGATCCGGCCAGCGGCTCGATGATCAAGCCTAGACTCACCGGGATTCGACGACAACTCGCTTGTAGGCGTCGGCGGCTTTGCGCAGCGCTTCATTAGGTTCGGGCGGATTGAGAATGGCCTCTGCCAGAGCGAGCTGATCCTCGATGGACAGGCGGATGATAGCGGTCTCCTCAATGGTGCGTTGTGCAGCTTCCTGCGCTGCGGAGACGACGAAGTCGCTGACGCTGCGGCCCTGGATTTCGGCGGCACGTTTCACCACACTCAGCATATCCGGGGATATCCGAGCTTCGAGACGGGAGGTACGGGTCAGTTGGTTTGTCCTTGCGATCACCTCTAGCACAGTATGTACGGGATTTACCCGTACATATCAAGTGCGACGGTCAGCGCCGGCCGAATGGCTGAATTTCAAACGGATCCGGCGCCGGGCCCTGTTGCAACGTGCCTTCGGCCGCGCGTTTGCGATGATGGGCGAGCGAGCATTTCGGCGAG
Organism: Mesorhizobium sp. B1-1-1; assembly: GCF_006442955.1. Lineage (NCBI taxonomy): Bacteria > Pseudomonadati > Pseudomonadota > Alphaproteobacteria > Hyphomicrobiales > Phyllobacteriaceae > Mesorhizobium > Mesorhizobium sp. B1-1-1. Next base: position 145,644 of record NZ_VFWW01000007.1, on the reverse strand, counting down.
CACAATATACCGCGATCCGACCAATAGGCGGCGCCGTTTTCCAATTCGCCATGATAGTACGAGAACCCCGCCGCCCGGTAGGGCAGGCCGCACTCGATACAACGGTAGGCGTCAGGTCTGGCAAGCATGAGTTGGTTTCCAGTCGGCTGGTTCTGGTCTGTTGCCGGTCGATTTTGACCCGGCGTCCATCGCATTTAATACGAGCCGGCGCGATTACAAAATCAGCGTGACAAAATTTGACGTTTACGTAAAAAGAAGATGGGCGATCGCCCAAAGGCGAATACGGTGTGTGGCAAGCAGGTCCCACTCAGGTCCTAGGATCAGCCTGGCCGATGCATCAGGAGGAGCGAGCGGCATGTATCTGGCACCGGTCGAGGACATCGCGTTCACCCTCAAGCATGTGGCCGGCCTGAAGCCTGCCCTCGATGACGGCACGTTCGGCGATCTCGGCGAGGATCTCGTCGACGCCGTTCTTAGCGAGGCCGGCCGCTTCGCCACCGAAGAGGTCGCGCCGCTCTACAAGATCGGCGACGAGCACGGCGCGGTGCTGAAGGACGCGGCAGTGACCATGCCGCCGGGCTGGAAGGAACTTTATCGCCGCTGGATCGACGGCGGCTGGAACGCGCTCTCCGGCCCGGAAGGATATGGCGGGCAGGCGCTTCCGACCATGCTCGGCGTCGCCGCGCTCGAAATGTGGAATTCCGCCGCCATGGCCTTCGGCATTGGCCCGACGCTGACCATGGGTGCGGTCGAGGCGCTCGACAAGCACGCTTCGGAAGAGCTCAAGGCCAAGTATCTCGCAAAGCTCGTCTCCGGCGAGTGGATGGGCACGATGAACCTGACTGAGCCGCAGGCCGGCTCGGACCTCGCTGCCTTGCGCACGCGCGCCGAACCGGCCCGCGACGGCACCTACCGCATCTTCGGCCAGAAGATATTCATCACCTATGGCGAGCATGATCTCACCGACAATATCGTCCATCTGGTACTGGCGCGGCTGCCTGACGCGCCTGCGGGCACGCGCGGCATCTCGCTCTTCCTGGTGCCGAAATTCCTGGTCGGCGCGGACGGCTCGCCTGGCGCACGCAACGACGTCTTCTGTTCGGGCCTCGAGCACAAGCTCGGCATCCATGCCTCGCCGACCTGCACCATGATCTATGGCGACGGTTTTCAGGGCGCCAAGCCCGGCGCCATCGGATGGCTGATCGGCGAGGAGAACAAGGGGCTGGCCTGCATGTTCACCATGATGAACAATGCCCGCCTCGCCGTCGGCATGCAGGGCGTGGCGGTCGCGGAAGCCGCGACCCAGAAGGCGATTGCCTATGCCAATGAGCGCCGCCAGGGCAAGGCGGCGGATTACGCCGGTGCCGGCATGGCGCCGATCGTCCATCACCCCGACGTGCAGCGCAATCTCCTGACCATGAAGGCGCTGACGCAGATCGCGCGGGCGATCAGCTATTCCTGTGCCCATGCCATCGACCTGGCGCGCGTATCGTCTGGTGACCAGGCGGCGCATTGGCGCGACCGGGCCAACCTGTTGACGCCGCTTGCCAAGGCTTTTTCGACCGATATCGGCGTCGAGGTCGCCTCGCTTGGCGTCCAGGTCCATGGCGGCATGGGTTTCATCGAGGAGACGGGGGCTGCGGCACTCTATCGCGACGCCCGCATCGCGCCGATCTACGAGGGCACCAACGGCATCCAGGCGATCGATCTGGTGACCCGAAAACTGCCGCTCGGCGGCGGCGAGCATGTGCACGGCTTCATCGCCGAGCTTGCCGCTGTCGCCAGCGCCGTGCGGACATCGAATCTCGAAGGGTTTGGCCATACGGCCGATGCTCTCGACCGCGGGCTCGACGATCTGACGCAAGCGACACGTTTCCTGCAAAAACTGTCGGCCGATGGCCGGACTGGCGAGGCGCTTGCCGGCGCGACACCCTATCTCCGGCTGGTCTCGCTTGCAGCCGGCGGCGCCTACTTGGCGCGGGGCGCCGTTGCCGATCACGGCCGCGTCGCCCTTTGCCGCTTTTTCGCCGAAAACCTGCTCGGCGAGACAAGTGCCTTGAAGGAGCGCGTTGTCGACGGCGCCGCAAGCCTCGCCGCTGCCGGCAAGACATTGATTTCCGCCTGACGTTCACAAGGAAAGAACCGTGACAGACCATATCCTCGTCGAGCGCCAGGGCGCCATGCAGATCATCCGCATAAACCGCCCGGACAAGAAGAACGCGCTGACGCGCGCCATGTACGCCAAGATGTCGCAAACCTTGGCCGAAGGGGATGCGGATCCGGCAATTCGCGTCCATGTCTTTCTCGGCGTGCCCGGTGCCTTCTCCTCCGGCAACGACCTCGCCGATTTCATGGTCGTCGCGACTGGCGGCGAAGGCGGCACGGAAGTCTGGGATTTCCTGACGGCGCTGGCCAGGGTCGCAAAACCCATCGTCTCCGGTGTCGACGGCATCGCGGTCGGCATCGGCACCACGCTCAATTTGCACTGCGACCTGACCTTCGCCACGCCGCGCACCGTGTTCAGGACACCCTTCGTCGACCTCGGCCTTGTGCCCGAAGCGGGATCGAGCCTGCTGGCGCCGCGCATCCTGGGCCAGCAGGGCGCGTTCGCGCTGCTCGGCCTTGGCGAAGGCTTGTCGGCCGAACGCGCCAAGGCCGCTGGTCTGATCTACGAAGTTGTCGAGGAAGGAGCGCTGGAGGCGTCGGTTCTGGCGGCCGCCGGCCAGATCGCCGCCAAGCCGCCGCAGGCGCTCAGGATCGCGCGCGACCTGATGCGCGGCTCTCGCGAGGACCTCGTCGCCCGCATCAACGTGGAAAGCGAGCATTTTCGCGAGCGGCTGAAATCGGACGAAGCCCGCGCTGCACTGACGGCATTCATGACCAGAAAAAAATAGTTCGGCCCCCGCCTCCCTTAGATGGGGAGGTCGGCCCGCAGGGTGGGGTGGAGCGCCGACCTATCCCGCGTGCCTCGGTCGCCACTGGCCAGCCCGGGCTAGGCGCAGTGAGGATGTCGGCGCTAGTTTACAAACTCAGGGATAAAGCCGCGTCTTCTCCCAACCGCCCCCGGCATTGCGCGAAAACACCACGCGGTCATGCAGCCGAAACGGTCTGTCGTGCCAGAACTCGATCGTCTTCGGCACGATGCGGAAACCCGACCAGTGTTTTGGGCGCGGAATCTCGCCGATGGCGTAGCGGGCCGTGTATTCGGCCACCGCCTTTTCCAGCGCGAACCGGCTTTCCAGCGGCCGCGACTGTTTCGAGGCCCAGGCGCCGATGCGGCTGCCGCGCGGCCGTGTCGCGTAATAGGCGTCGGCTTCGGCATCGCTGACGATCTCCACCGGCCCGCGCACGCGCACCTGGCGGCGCAGCGATTTCCAGTGGAAGCACATCGCCGCCTTCATGCTGCCTAGGATCTCCCGGCCCTTGGCGCTTTCGAAATTCGTGTAGAACACAAAGCCGCTCTCATCGAACCCCTTGAGCAGCACCATCCGCACATCCGGCATGCCCTCGGCATCGACGGTTGCCAACGCCACGCCGTTGGGGTCGTTCATTTCGCTTTTGGTGGCGTCGTCCAGCCATGCGGCAAAAAGGCGAAACGGCTCGGCGGCCTCGGTAAAGTCACCGCTTGTTAACTCAGTCTCACTCATAGTTTTTCTCAAATTTTCATCAAACAGGGGAGGTTGCCGATTGTCGCGTATCGCGCAAGCTTTTGACAGCAGGCAAGGCAGCCTATTTGCTTCAGCCAGCGCCAAAGCCGCGATCATGATGATTGCCTTGCCGCTTGCCGCATGTGGCGCGGGCGGCTTCAGCCTGCAAAAGGCCGAGGTCGATCGCTCGATCCTGACCGGCAGCATTTCGGCTCCAGCCGCGCCGGCCGATTCGGACCGCGATTCCGACCAGACGACGATCGGCAACGCGGTGTCCTCCGCCGACATCGAGCAGCTCGGCGGTCAAGCCGTGCCGTGGGCCAATGCCGGTACGGGTTCGCGCGGCTCAATTACCGAACTGGCGGAATTGAAGGACGGGGGCCAGACCTGCCGCCGCTTCAAGGCTTCGCGCGAAAGCTTTGACGGCGTTGCCATGTTCGCGGGCGAACTTTGCCTGGCCAGCGCCGGCGGCTGGCGCATGCAGGACTTCAGGGCGCTTTGAGCTTCCACCTTTGAATAACGTCCAGCACTGGAATTTCTTCCTATGCGAGCGCATATAAGAGGCGACTATGGACTCACTCTTTCTCCAGGGCAGGAAGCATGCGCGACCCCTATGAGGTGCTGGGCGTTGCAAAGAACGCATCGGCCAAGGACATAAAATCGGCGTACCGCAAACTCGCCAAGAAGCACCATCCGGACCAGAATCCGAATGATCCCAAGGCGAAGGACCGTTTTGCCGCGGCCAATCAGGCCTATGAGATCGTCGGGGACGAGAAGACCCGCGCCGCTTTCGATCGGGGCGAGATCGACGCCGACGGCAAGCCGCGTTTCCAGGGCTTCGAGGGCGCCCCCGGTGGCGGTGACCCCTTCGCCGGTTTTCGTCGCCAGCAGCAGGGAGCCGGCGGTTCGCGATTCGAGTTCCGCTCCGGACGCCCGGGCGGCGATCCGTTCGACGGCAACAGCGATATCTTCAGCCAGATTTTTGGCGACGTCTTCTCCGGCTCGCGCGGCCCCGGCCAAAGCGGGGCAGGAATGGGTGACCGCCGCCAGCCGGCAACCGCCGCCGACCTGAATGTCACGCTCGACATCACCATCGAGGAAGCGGCGAACGCTGAAAAGGTCACGGCGATGTTCCCTGACGGCCGCAAGGTGGCGGTCAAGCTGCCGGCCTATGTCGAGGACGGGCAGACCATCCGGCTGAAGGGGCAGGGCGAGCAAGGGCCGGGCCAGCCCGGCGACGCGTTGGTCAAGATCCGCTTCCGCCGGCATCCGCGCTACCGCCTGGAGGGCCGCGACCTGCATGCCGATTTGCCGGTGGGGCTGGCCGATGCCGTGCTTGGCGCCAAGGTGGCCGTAGAAACGCCGACCGGCAAGCTCGCGGTCAACGTTCCCGCCTGGTCGAGCTCGGACAAGGTCCTGCGCCTGAAGGGCAGGGGCCTGCCGGAAAAGGCCGGCGGCCACGGTGATCTCTACGCCCATGTGCGCATCATGCTGCCAGAAGGCGGCGACAGCGCGCTCGAAGGGCTGTTGCGCAGCCAAAAAGGCTGATTGGCGGCTCTTGTCCCCGAACTGTCCCGTTTGAGCGCTTGAAGGGGCTCTGTGCCTGTGCGATAGGGCTCTCCACAAATAAGAAATCTTGCGGAGAGCACGCATATGGCGGGTGGACAGGGCCTGATGGCCGGCAAACGCGGCCTGATCCTCGGCGTCGCCAACAACAGGTCGATCGCCTACGGCATCGCCAAGGCATGCGTCGACCACGGCGCCGAGATCGCGCTGACCTATCAGGGTGAAGCGTTCAAGAAGCGGGTCGAGCCACTGGCTGCGGAACTCGGCGCCTTTGTCGCCGGCCATTGCGATGTGACCGATCCGGCGAGCCTCGACGACGTTTTCGCAAATGTCGCCAATCATTGGGGCAAGCTCGACTTCCTCGTCCATGCCATCGCTTTTTCCGACAAGGACGAACTGACCGGCCGCTATGTCGAGACGACGCGCGATAATTTCCTGCGCACGATGGATATTTCGGTCTATTCCTTCACCACCATCGCCAAGCGCGCCGAGGCGCTGATGACCGATGGCGGTTCGCTTTTGACGCTGACCTATTACGGCGCCGAAAAGGTGATGCCGCATTACAACGTCATGGGCGTCGCCAAGGCCGCACTCGAGGCCAGCGTGCGTTACCTCGCCGTCGATCTCGGCGCCAAGAAGATCCGCGTCAACGCGATCTCGGCGGGCCCGATCAAGACGCTGGCCGCTTCCGGCATTGGTGACTTCCGCTACATCCTGAAGTGGAACGAGTACAATTCGCCGCTGAAGCAGACGGTCACCCAGGAAGAGGTCGGCGATTCCGGCGTCTATTTCCTGTCCGACCTGTCGCGCGGCGTCACCGGCGAAGTGCATCATGTCGATTCCGGCTATCACGTCGTCGGCATGAAGGCGGTCGACGCACCTGACATTTCGACAGTCAAGGATTAACTCCTCCGCCTATCCTCCGCCCAGGCCCTGGCCCGACCTCCGGAAGACCTGATGTACCCGCTGGTTTATATCGTGCGCCACGGCCAGACCGCGTGGAATGCCGAATTCCGGCTTCAGGGGCAGGCCGATACCGACATCAACGCGCTCGGCCGCGAGCAGGCGAGCGCAAACGGGCATCGGCTGGCTGACCTGATCTCCAATCCCGCAGAGTTCGATTTCGTCGCCAGCCCGATGCGGCGCACGCGCGAGACCATGGAGCGCATTCGCGCCGCCATGAAGCTCGACCCGGCTGCCTACGGGACCGACCCCCGCCTTGTTGAAGTGAATTTCGGCGATTGGCAGGGTTTCACCTTTGCCGAGCTGGAGACGCAATTTCCGGGTGCGAGCAGGACGCGTGCGCTGGACAAATGGAACTTTCAGCCGCCGGGCAAAGATGCCGAGAGCTACCAGATGCTGCTCGAGCGGGTAAAGCCGTGGTTCGACGCGCTCGAGCGCCAGACAGTCTGCGTGACGCATGGCGGCGTCATGCGCACCTTGTTTCGCTTCGTGCTTGACATGGCCGAGAACGATGCGGCGAAGCTGGCGATACCGCAGGACCGCGTGCTCAAGCTGGAAGGCGACAGCCTGGGGTGGCTTTAGGGACCCGGCACGATCCAGGAAGGCTCATGCAGGCTGCCGGTTGCGGGGTGCATAAAACGGCTGTAACGGCTCAACAAACGCCGAACAGCCGATTTGCATTGGAAGCCTAGTCGGAGTCGCTGTCAGGCAACTGCATATCGGTGACCACGTTTTCGCCATTGGTCACGTCATAGGCGATGACGATGTCCATGCCGGGCTTCAGCGCGTCGAGATCGGTTTCCGCGTTCAGCTTGTAGGATTTGCCGTCGTCCAGCGTCAGGGTCAGCGCGTCCTTGTCGATCTTCTTGATCAGGCCTTCGGTCTGCCCGGCGAAAGCGGCGGTGCAAAGCAGGAATGTGGCGGCAACAGCGCCAATCAGGGTACGCATCATCGTCCTCTTTGGTATTGCGCCGGCATGGGTAGCGGCGGATCCTCAACGGCGAATGGAGCAGAGCAGAAACCAATCGAATGTGTCAAAACTAAATCCGAAGATCACGGTTTGACCCCTGTGGAAAACGCCAATAGAAGGCAGGCTTCAGTCGGCTCCGATGCCGGGCAGGGCACTTTGCGATGTCTCACAACACGTTCGGCCATCTTTTCCGCGTCACCACCTGGGGCGAAAGCCATGGGGCCGCATTGGGCTGCGTGGTCGACGGCTGCCCACCCGGCATCCGCTTCACGCGTGACGAAATCCAGGCCGAACTCGACAAGCGCCGGCCCGGCCAGTCGCGCTTCGTCACGCAGCGCCGTGAGCCTGACGAAGTGAAGGTGCTGTCGGGCTTCATCCTTGACGATGACGGCGAGACGATGATCGCGACAGGTACGCCGATCTCCATGCTGATCGAGAATGTCGACCAGCGCTCGAAGGACTATGGAGAGATCGCCCGCCAGTACAGGCCGGGCCATGCGGACTACACCTATGACGTCAAATACGGCGTGCGCGACTATCGCGGCGGCGGCCGATCCTCGGCGCGCGAGACCGCGGCTCGGGTCGCCGCCGGAGCCCTCGCCCGCAAGGTCGTGCCGGGCATGGTGGTGCGCGGTGCACTGGTATCGATGGGCGAGAAGTCGATCGACCGCGCCAACTGGAACTGGAATTTCATTGGCGACGCGGACAATCCGTTCTTCACGCCGGATCCGGCGTCCGTTCCCGTTTTCACGAGCTATCTCGACGGCATCCGCAAGGCGGGTTCCTCCGTCGGCGCCGTGATCGAGATCGTCGCCGACGGCGTTCCGGCCGGCCTCGGCGCGCCGATCTACGCAAAGCTCGACCAGGATATCGCGTCAGGCCTGATGTCGATCAACGCCGTCAAGGGCGTCGAGATCGGCAACGGCTTCGAGGCCGCCCGCATCACCGGCGAACAGAATGCCGACGAGATGCGTATCGGCAATGACGGCCAGCCGGTGTTCCTGTCCAACAATGCCGGCGGCATCCTTGGCGGCATCTCGACCGGCCAGGCGATCATCGCCCGCTTCGCCGTCAAGCCGACGTCTTCAATCCTGACGCCCCGGAAGTCGATCGACAAGGACGGCAACGACGTCGAAGTGATGACCAAGGGTCGCCATGATCCGTGTGTGGGCATTCGCGCCGTACCGATCGGCGAGGCGATGGTTGCCTGCGCAATCGCCGACCATTATCTGCGGCACCGAGGACAGACAGGCAAGGAAGGCAGTAGGGCAGTAGGGCAGTAGGGCAGTCTGTTAAGCTGCCCGCGAGACGAGCAATTTTTCCTTTCCCTTACTCCCTTACTCCCTTACTCCCTTACTCCCTTACTGCCCTATTCCCCTACTCCCTTGCGAGCGAAGCGAGCATTTCCATGTCTTACGACCAGAAAAAGATCGTCGAAGCAATCCGCGCCTTCGAGCGGGGCGAGATCGTCGTCGTCATGGATGATGACGGGCGCGAGAACGAGGGCGACCTGATCGTCGCCGCCGTCCATTGCACGCCGGAAAAGATGGCCTTCATCGTGCGCAACACTTCGGGCATCGTCTGCACGCCGATGCCGCGCGAGGAGGCCAAGCGCCTCAACCTTGCGCCGATGGTCGCCGACAATGATTCGGCGCACACCACCGCCTTCACGGTTAGCGTCGATTTCAAGCACGGCACCACGACTGGCATTTCAGCTGACGACCGCACGCTGACCGTGCGCAATCTCGCCAACGGCAATGTCGGCGCCTCCGATTTCGTCCGCCCCGGCCACATCTTCCCGCTCATCGCGCGCGAAGGCGGCGTGCTTATGCGTTCGGGCCATACCGAGGCGGCCGTCGATCTGTGCAAGCTCGCCGGCCTGCCGCCGATCGGCGTGATCTCGGAACTGGTCAATGATGACGGCACCGTCAAGCGCGGCCCGCAGGTCGCGGCTTTTGCCGAGGAGCACGGCCTCAAGCAGGTCTCGGTCGCCGACCTCATCGCCTATCGGCAACGCAAGGAAACACTGGTCGAACGCGTGGCATGCTCCGAGATCGACACGCTCGGCGGCAAGGCGCAAGTCTTCACCTACACGCTGCCCTGGGATTCCATGCATCATGTCGCCGTCGTCTTCGGCGACATCCGCGATGGGGAAGAGGTGCCTGTGCGTCTGCACTCCGAGGACGTGGTGACCGACGTCTTCGGCACCAGCCACCGGCTGGACGCCATCATGAAGGCGATGGGCGAGCGCAAGCGCGGCGTCATCGTCTATCTGCGCGAGGGCTCGGTCGGTGTCGCCCACCAGGAGCGCAACCGGCCGGCGAGCGGCGACCGGGAGGACCACGAAGAGGCGCGCCGCCGCGAGAATGAATGGCGCGAGATCGGGCTCGGTGCTCAGATCCTGAAGGATCTCGGCATTTCCTCGATCAATTTGATCGCCTCGCGCGAGCGCCACTATGTCGGCCTCGAAGGTTTTGGCATCCACATCGCCAAGACCGAGATTCTCTAGGTTCGACGGCGGCAATAGCGTCCGATCCGCTGAACCGGACGCGTCATGGTTCATTCCGCGGCAGCGACGGCCGCTTCACACCCATCCAACTCGCATTTGTGAGTGGCAAGACTGCGCTGGCCGAGCAGCACCGTGACCAGCGCGATGCCGCCCGCGACCACCGAGACCCAGAACCCGTTCTGGGCGCCGAACGCATCCACCACCGCGCCGGCGGCGAAAGAGCCCAGCGCCATGCCGATGCCGATTCCCGTTGTCACCCAGGTAATGCCCTCGGTCAGCATCGCTTCCGGCACATGCCGTTCGATCAGGCCGAATGCCGTGATGAAAGTCGGCGAGATCGCCACGCCGCTGATGAAGACGGTCAGCGCCAAAATCGGCACGCTGTCGGCGGTGAGCGGCAAAATCGTGCTGACTGCGATGATGGCGACCGCGACGGTCAGCTGGCGCTGTAGCGGCGTCTTGAGGTTGAGCGCGCCGACCACGATGCCCAACACGAACGATCCCAGCGCATAGACGCCGATCACCAGGCTTGCGGCACCGGCTTGGCCGAACTCCTTGGTGATCGCCACCGTGCTCACTTCCGTCGTCGCGAAGGTCGCGCCGATGAAGATTAGGGCGAAGGTGATGATCTGTACCGGCCGCAGGCGGATTGCCGAGCCAGTCGAACCATGGTCCACCGGCCGCACTTTCGGCTCCGTCGATCGCTGCAGGATGAATGCTATCGAGCCCAAAGCGAGAAACAACGTGCTCGCCAGCATGCCTGCTTCCGGAAACAGCGCCGCACTGAGGCCCACCGACAGCGACGCGCCGGCGATATAGACCAGCTCGTCGGCCGCCGATTCGAAGGCGAAGGCGGTGTTCATCTCCGGCCGGCCGCGAAAAAGCTCGGTCCAGCGCGCGCGCACCATTGCCGGCATGCTGGGCATGGCCGCTGCCAGCAGCGCCGACACGAACATTGTCCATACCGGCCAATCCTGGTTGGCCGACGCAATCAGCAGCAGGAATGCCAGCACGGAGATGATGGTGGTGGGCACGACGATCCATGTCTGGCCGAGGCGGTCTACCAGCCTGGAGATCTGCGGCGCCAGGAAAGCGTTGGCCAGCGCGAATGTCGCCGAGACGGCACCCGCCAGCCAGTATTCGCCACGCGTCTGCGACAGCATCGCCACGATGCCGATCGGCGCCATGGCGATCGGCAGGCGCGCCATGAAGCCTGCAGCGGCAAAGCCCTTGGCGCCAGGGGCTCGAAAGATCTCGGAATAGGGGTTCTGCATGATCCGTTCCTCGACAAAAGGCGATTCGGAAATTACATACGATGCGTATGAATACTAAATAGATCATACGTCGCGTATGTCAATTGGCATACGTGACGTATGTAGATAAGGCCAGAAGAGATGCACAAGCCCCGCAGGGAAATGATCGCCGAAACGCGCGCCAAATTGATTGCCGCGGCCCGGCATGCGTTCGGAACGATCGGTTATGCCGAGGCATCGATGGATGATTTCACCGCATCGGCAGGGCTGACGCGCGGTGCGCTCTATCATCATTTCGGGGACAAGAAGGGGCTTTTGCAGGCGGTCATCGCCGAGATAGACGCCGAGATGGCGGCACGGGTGAATGAGGTTGCAGCGAAAGCACCGACCCGCTGGCAAAGCTTCGTCGACGAATGCACGAGCTACATCGAAATGGCGCTGGAGCCGGAAATCCAGCGCATCATGTTTCGGGACGGTCCGGCCGTGCTGGGGGATCCCGCGCAATGGCCGAACGCCAATGCCTGCGTCGCGTCGATGACCGATCACCTGACGACGCTGCAGGGCGACGGGGTGGTTGTCCCGGGCGTAGACCCCGAGACCGCGGCACGGCTGATCAACGGGGCGAGCAGCCAGGCGGCGCAGCGGATCGCCAATTCGAACGACCCGGAAGCGACGTCGAAGACCGTGGTGGCGGCATTCAAGCAACTGCTCGAAGGATTGTTGAGGAAGGATGCCGGAGCCGCCTGACGACGGCAGGCCGCCGGCAGCGCGCTGCGCATGCCGTATCGGCAATCAAATCAAGGGTTTGTCAGACTTTTCGCATGTTGCCGCCTTGAGGCGTGCGATCGTTGATTTGAGCGGAACTTCGCCCTGTCCGCAAAACGTCTCGCTCATGATCAGCTCGGGCAGCGGCAGCCGCCGCCCCCAGCCATGTGTTTCGAGGTCCGGTTTCGGCGCGAACTCCGAGACACGGCCGACACAGAGATAGGCCACCGGCGTCACATGCTCGGGAATCGACAGAAGGCCTTTCAACGCCTGCGCCTCGATAATGCTGACCCAGCCAACGCCGACGCCTTCGGCGCGCGCCGCCAGCCAGAAATTCTGCACCGCGCAGACCGTGCTGTAGAGATCCATCTCGGGATTGTGCCAGCGTCCCAGCGGCGAACCCTGTGAGCGTCGGCGGTCGCAGGTGATACAGATATTGAGCGCGCTTTCGCAGATGCCTTCCAGCTTGAGCTTGCGGTAGAGCGCCCGCCGCTCTTCCTCGATCGCCGGCAATTCCTGCTCGCGCGCCGCGAGGAACAGGTCGCGCACCTGTTCCCGTCGTTCGGTGCCACGAATGACGATGAAATTCCATGGCTGCATGAAGCCGACCGATGGCGCGTGATGGGCGGCAAGCAGCAGCCGCGCCAAGACCTCGTCGTCGACGGCCTCTGATGTAAAATGGCTGCGGACATCGCGCCGCGTGAACATGGCGCGGTAGACCGCATCGCGCGCCATCTGGTCGAATCCGTCACCCACGGGGATGGTCATATTGTCCGGCATCGCTTGTCCCCTTGCGATTGCAATCAACTGCCGTCCGCCTGACCATGCGGATGACGATGCCTGCCAGGCCGGTCTTCTGGCTCGGGATCAACCCGCATCCGGCGCCTTCCCGTCATCGACAGTGGCATTTACCGGCGCGGTCCCCCTTACAGCGTTGGGCACGCCACGGTATCAAACCGTGTTCCCGATTCTCCCGCTCGCGGCGGGCACCAGGCAGTGGCGGGGACTTTACGACGAAGCCCCTGCGCCGCCAATCCCCGCGGCGACGCGAACGGACGCAAGCGCGATTTTCCCCAACCATCAGGCCGCAACGCATGGCCATCGCCGCGCCGGGGCACTAGATAGGGAGCATGGCCACTCGTCTCTACACCCATCCGATCTTCCTCGAGCACATCACGCCACCCGGCCATCCGGAGCGGCCGGACCGCTTGCGCGCCATTGAGCGCGTGCTCGACGACGAGGCTTTTGCCGCGCTCGACCGCCTCGAGGCGCCACAAGGCGATGAGGCCACCATTCTCTACGCGCATCCCGAGGATTTCGTCGAGCGGGTACGCGCCGCCATTCCCGAGACGGGCATCGCCCGCATCGATGCCGACACAACGGCCAGCCCGAAGAGCTGGCAGGCGGCGATCACCGCGATCGGAGCCGCCAACGCCGCCGTCGACGACGTCTTTGCCGGCAGGGCAGACAACGTTTTCGTCGCCGCCCGGCCGCCCGGCCATCATGCCGAGAAAGCGACCGCGATGGGCTTCTGCCTGTTCAACACGGCGGCCATCGCCGCACGTTATGCACAGCGCAAACACGATATCGAACGTGTCGCCATCGTCGACTGGGACGTGCATCACGGCAACGGCACGCAGGATGTTTTCTGGGACGATCCGTCCGTGCTTTATTGCTCGACGCACCAGATGCCGCTCTACCCCGGCACCGGAGCAAAGAACGAAACCGGCGCCGGCAACATCGTCAACGCGCCGCTTGCGCCGCAGACCGGCAGCGAGGCGTTCCGCGATGCCTTCCTGTCGCGCGTGCTGCCCTCGCTCGACAATTTTGCACCCGACCTGATCATTATTTCGGCCGGCTTCGATGCGCATCATCGCGACCCGCTGGCCGAGATCAACCTGACCGAGGATGATTTCGACTGGGCGACCGGCCAACTCATGCAGCGCGCGGCGCGCCACAGCGGCAACCGGCTCGTCAGCCTGCTCGAGGGCGGCTACGATCTGCAAGGATTGGCATTTTCGGTCGCCGCCCATGTCGGGCGACTGATGAAAGGATGAATGATGGCTGGTGAAACCAACGAAGACGTCAAGGCGATGAGCTTCGAACAGGCTCTCGACGCGCTGGAGAAGATCGTCGATGATCTGGAGCGTGGCGATGTGCCGCTCGACCAGTCCATTAGGATCTACGAGCGCGGCGAGGCGCTGAAGGTGCATTGCGACCGGCTGCTGAAGGCGGCCGAGGACAAGGTGGAGAAGATCAGGCTGTCCCGCGACGGCAAGCCGGTCGGGACGGAGCCGCTGGACGCGGATTGAGGCACGCAGCCGTCTCTCTGGTTTTTGACACGATCATGATTGAGGATAGAACGCGTCCCGATTGAAACGGCTCCAGGACAAGAGGAGATACGGAAGCGATGTGCAGAAACATCAAGACCCTGTTCAATTTTGATCCGCCGGCGACCAACGACGAGGTGCGCGATGCAGCCCTTCAATTCGTTCGCAAGCTGAGCGGAACGACGCGGCCTTCGAAGCAGAACCAGCACGCATTCGACCATGCCGTCGAGGCCATCGCGGCGTCGGCGCGCGAGCTTCTCGATTCGCTTGAAACCAACCAGCATCCGCGCAATCGCGAGGAGGTTGCGGCCAAGCTGCGGGCGAAGGCGGCGATCCGCTTTGCCTGATCTGGCCAAAGCAGCCATCGGCCGCTGACAAGGAGAGTTCATGAGCTTCTTTCCCGGGAAGGATCCTGAAGCCGGCGATGCCTTTGCCAGCGACCAGATCGAATTGATGGTCATTCCGAACGCCAAGGACATTGGCGGTTTTCAGGTTCGCCGCGCCTTGCCGACTGCCAAAAGGCGGCTGGTCGGTCCCTTCATCTTCTTCGACCGCATGGGCCCGGCCATCCTGCGTGCCGGTCAGGCGCTCGACGTCCGGCCGCATCCTCATATCGGCCTGTCGACGGTCACCTACCTGTTCGACGGCAGGATCAGGCATCGCGATTCGCTCGGCACCGAGATGGTGATCGAGCCGGGTGACGTGAACCTGATGACCGCCGGCCGCGGCATCGTCCATTCGGAGCGCACGCCGGAAGAACTGCGCGGCGCGCCGATGTCGATCTCGGGGCTGCAGACATGGTTGGCGCTGCCGGACGGCAAGGAGGAAGTGGCGCCGGTTTTCGAAAACACCGCTGTCGCGCGGCTTCCCGACATCGACGCGGAAGGCGTCAGCGGCCGCATCGTTATAGGCGATTTCCAGGGGCTGCGTTCCCCGGTGCGAGCCGATTCCGAGACGCTCTACGCCGACCTCAGGCTGGCGCCCGGCGCCAGCGTGAAAATCCCTGCTGACGCGGAAGAACGCGCCATCTATACGCTGGAAGGCGAGGTCTCGATTTCCGGCGACGTGTTTCCGGCGGAACGGCTTCTGGTGTTCCGGCCCGGCGACGAGATCGTCGTATCCTCACAGGCTGGTGCCCATTTCATGCTTTTCGGCGGTGCCTCGCTGGGCTCGAAGCGCTACATCTGGTGGAATTTTGTCTCGTCCTCCAAGGAGCGCATCGAACAGGCCAAGCAAGAATGGAAGACCGGCCGCTTCGACATCGTTCCCGGCGATGAGGAAGAGTTCATTCCACTGCCGGAAGGCTGAGGAAGTCGACGACGGGGCGTGCCTTTCGCGTCATTTGGCAGGCATTTACTTTCGCCTGCCGGCGGCCTATCCCGCGCATGAACAGAAGCTTGGGCCTACCCGTGAACGCAACGCCGCATACGCCGCTTCTCGACAAGGTCCGCATCCCGGCCGAGCTGCGCACGCTTTCCGAAAGCGAATTGCCGCAATTGGCATCAGAGCTCCGCCTCGAACTGATCGACGCGGTGTCGCGCACCGGCGGTCATCTCGGCGCCGGGCTTGGCGTGGTCGAACTGACCGTGGCGCTGCACTATGTCTTCAATACCCCCGATGACCGGCTGATCTGGGATGTTGGCCACCAGGCCTATCCGCACAAGATCCTGACCGGGCGCCGCGATCGCATCCGCACCCTGCGCCAGGAGGGCGGCCTCTCCGGCTTCACCCGCCGCACCGAGAGCGAATACGATCCGTTTGGCGCCGCCCACTCCTCGACGTCGATATCGGCCGGCCTCGGCATGGCGGCGGCCCGCGATCTTGCCGGCGGCCGCAACAATGTCATCGCTGTCATCGGCGACGGCGCCATGTCGGCCGGCATGGCCTACGAGGCGATGAACAATGCCGGCGCGCTCGATGCCCGCCTGATCGTCATCCTCAACGACAACGACATGTCGATCGCCCCGCCGACCGGCGCCATGAGCGCCTATCTGGCGCGCCTGGCCTCTGGCAAGGCCTATGTCGGCCTGCGCGACTTCGGCAAGAAACTGACCTCGTATCTTGGCAAGCGTGCCGACCGTGCCATCACCAGGGCGGTCGAGCATGCGCGCGGCTACGTCACCGGCGGCACGCTGTTCGAGGAGCTCGGCTTCTACCATATCGGTCCGATCGACGGCCACAATCTGGACCATCTGATCCCGGTGCTGAAAAATGTCCGTGACAATGGCAAGGGCCCCGTGCTGATCCATGTCGTCACCCAGAAGGGCAAGGGCTACGCGCCGGCCGAGGCCGCGGCCGACAAATATCACGGCGTCAACAAGTTCGACGTCATCACCGGCGCTCAGGCCAAGGCCCCGGCCAACGCGCCGGCCTATACCAAGGTGTTCGCCGAAAGCCTGATCCGGGAGGCCCAGGAGGACGAGCGCATCGTCGCCGTCACCGCCGCCATGCCGGGCGGCACCGGGCTTGACCTGTTCGGCGAAGTGTTTCCGGCCAGGACCTTCGACGTCGGCATCGCCGAACAGCATGCGGTGACGTTCGCGGCCGGCCTCGCGACCGAAGGCTACAAGCCGTTCGCGGCGATCTATTCGACCTTCTTGCAACGTGCCTACGATCAGGTCGTGCACGACGTGGCGATCCAGAAATTGCCGGTGCGCTTCCCCATCGATCGCGCCGGCTTCGTCGGAGCCGACGGCGCCACCCATTGCGGCGCCTTCGACACCACCTTCCTGGCCTCCCTGCCGGGCTTCGTCGTCATGGCGGCGGCCGACGAGGCGGAACTGCGCCACATGGTGCGCACCGCGGCAACCTACGATGACGGCCCGATCGCCTTCCGCTATCCGCGCGGCAATGGCGTCGGCGTTGACATGCCCGATCGCGGCTCGGTGCTCGAAATCGGCAAGGGCCGCATCATCAGGGAAGGCGGCAAGGTGGCACTCCTCTCCTTCGGCACGCGCTTGCAGGATTGCCTGATCGCGGCCGAGGAGCTGGGCGCGGCCGGGCTTTCGACCACCGTCGCCGATGCGCGCTTCGCGAAGCCGCTCGACGAGGACCTGATCCGACGGCTGGCCCGCTCGCACGAGGTTCTGGTCACGGTGGAGGAGGGCGCCGTCGGCGGCTTCGCCAGTCACGTTTTGCAGTTCCTCGCCCATGAGGGCCTGCTGGAAAGCGGCCTGAAAGTGCGCCCGCTTGTGCTACCGGACGTGTTTGCGGACCACGCCAAGCCGGAAAAGATGTATGCCGATGCCGGTCTCGATGCCGCCGGCATCGTCCATACGGTTTTCACCGCCCTCGGGCAGGCGGTCCGCGCCCAGCGCGCCTGACTCGACACATCAAGCGCTTGAATCGGTTTGCCGGCTCGATGTCGTAACGCATTGTTGACATTGCGGTTTGGCGTTTTGCTTACCGTGTCTCTTGCCCGTTTTTCAACGGCACGCTGCTAGGTTCTGGCCAGGCAGGGAGACAACAACAGTGAAGACGCTTCTGTGCGGCATGGCGATCCTGACCGCCATCGCAGCGCCGGCCATCGCCGGAACGCGCTACCACCGCAATCTCGAGAAGGCGGCCGTGGATATAGTCGCCAGCAGGATGGGGCATATCAGGGGCGGCTTCTCCTACAAGCAGCTGCCGCAGCTTGTTGTCCCGCCGGACGCCGCATCGGCATCCGCCGCGCCAGTCGAGCGCCCGCGCAGGGAAGTTGCCCGCGATCGGGATGACGGCCTGTCTCCCGCCGTCGAGCGTCAGGCTCCCCGCACCATCTTCTGATCTCGCCCAAATCAAAAGCACCCAAATCAAAACCACATGTCGCGCACGCAGCGGCCGTCGCGCGGCAGATCATCGTAGGTATCGAGACCGTCGAAATGGTCGATCGGCAGGCCGGCCACGGCTTCCGGCGGCGCAAGCCTTACATTGACGGCGATCCGCGTGCGGCCGGACTCGGCTGGGCGCAAACCGCGCCAGGCAAGCACGCACGCGCATGTGGGGCAGAACAGGATCTCGAGCGTGGGTTCGGCCTTGCCTGCACGTTTATAGCTTTTTGTCGGCCCCGCGACGCGGATACGTTCATCGACAAAGTCGTAGGCCCAGAGCGTGCCGTAACGTCGGCACAGCGTGCAGTTGCAAGCGGTGATCGGCCCGGGATCGCCCTTCAAGGTCCAGTGGGCCGCACCGCAATGGCAGGTTCCCGTCAGCATCCGTTCTCCTTCGCCTTCGGCAGCAAAACGGCGTTTCTTCCTTATCATCGTGGCCGACCTGATGCGATATGCGACTGGCCGCGAGCGGCTCCCTGCGGTCGCCGCCCTGGGGGATGTTGCTTCTCCCGCTCCAATATCCTTGCCTTCGCCGCCGGCTTTCGCCAAGGAAGACCGATGAATTTTCCCCCGCCAGCCAGCACGCGCCAGCGGCTCGACGATCTGCTCGTCCAGCGCGGCCTGTTTGCCAGCCGCTCGCGTGCCCGCGACGCGGTCGAGCGCGGCACGGTAACGGTGGACGGCGCTATTGCCCGAAAGCCTGGTCAGGCCGTGCAACCGGAATGCGTCATCGCCGTTGATGACCCGGCCCAAGGCTATGTCTCACGCGCGGCGCTGAAGCTGATCGCCGGGCTCGACCATTTCGGCCTCGATCCGGCCGGCTGTGAGGCGCTCGACATCGGCGCCTCGACCGGCGGATTCACCCAGGTCCTGCTCGAACGCGGCGCGACCCATGTCACGGCGATCGATGTCGGTCACGGACAGATGCATGCTGATATCGGCAAGGACGCGCGCGTGACGGTCATCGAGGGGCTGAACGCCCGCGATCTCTCAACCGCCGATCTTGGCGGCCGCAGTCCGGACTTCATAGTCTCCGACGTCAGTTTCATTTCACTGAAACTGGCCCTGCCGCCTGCGCTTGCCATCGCCAAGCCCGGTGCCGCAGCGATGTTTCTGGTCAAGCCGCAGTTCGAGGCGGGTCGCGAGGCGATCGGCAAGGGCGGCCTGCTGAAAGGCCCCTATCATGCCGCCCGTGTCGCTGGCTTGTTGCAGGATTGGCTGGATGCCGTGCCCGGCTGGCGCTCGCTCGGCTTGCATCTGTCGCCGATCGAGGGCGGTGACGGCAATCGCGAATTCCTGCTTGGTGGGGTCAAGGACCGATGAGCGCACGCTTCACCATCAAAAAGCTTGGCGCCCAGGGAGATGGCATCGCCGACACCGAAAGCGGCGATCTGTTCATTCCTTTCACGCTGCCAGGCGAGGTCGTCACCGCGGCGCGTGAAAGGGATCGCGCCACGCTGATGGCGCTGATCGAGGCCTCGCCCCTGCGCATCGAACCCGCCTGCCGACATTTCGGCGAGTGCGGCGGCTGCGCCCTCCAGCATTTGGAGGCGCAAGCCTATCAGCAGTGGAAGCGCGAGAAGGTCGTGCATGCGCTGAGAGGCATCGATTGCGAAATAGGCGGTCTGGTCGCCTGCGCGCCGCACACGCGCCGCCGCGTCGTGCTCGCCGCCAGGCGCACCGAAACAGGCATGCTGCTCGGCTTCAATCGCCATCTGTCGCCGGAAATCATTTCCATCTCCGAATGCCCGATCTCGCTGCCTGGGATCGTCAGCGCGCTCGACGGCTTGAGGGCACTCGCCGAATTGATCTGCGCCACCCCGAAATCGTTTCGCATGGCGGTCACAGTGACGGATTCCGGCCTCGACGTGGCGGTGCATGAATCGGGCAAGCTCGGCGAAAACCAGCGCCGCATAGCCGCCAATTTTGTCATTGCGCAGGGCTTTGCCAGACTGTCCATCGATGACGAGATCATCATCGAGCCGCAGAAGCCTGTCGTCATGTTCGGCAGCGTTGCCGTCGCGGTGCCGCCGGGCGCCTTCCTGCAGGCGACGGAGGCAGCCGAACGGACCATGGCCGATATCGTCGGCGGACATCTGAAACGTGCCAAAAAAATTGCCGATCTCTTCGCCGGCTGCGGCAGCTTCGCCCTGCGGTTGGCCGCGAGATCGGAAGTGCATGCGGTGGAGGGCGATGCGGCCGCACTTTCGGCGCTCGATCGGGGTTCACGCTTCGCCACCGGCCTGAAACGCGTGACCGGCGAGCGCCGAGACCTGTTCCGCCGTCCGCTGACGTTCAAGGAGTTAAACGCCTTTGATGGCGTTGTCTTCGATCCGCCCCGCGCGGGCGCGGAGGATCAGTCGAAGCAGATCGCCCGCTCGGATGTTCCATTCGTTGCCGCGGTCTCCTGCAACCCGGTGACGCTCGCGCGGGATTTGCGCATCCTCATCGACGGCGGCTACGCGGTGAAAAGCGTGACGCCGATCGATCAGTTTCTGTGGTCGCCCCATGTCGAGGCTGTTGCCTTGCTGGAGAAGCCGCGGAAAAGACGTTAGGCGCTTAGCCCTGCTCAGCGAGACTGGTCGCGTCATGCAGTCTGCCCCGAAATCCCAGCCAGATTTATCGCTAAAGTTGTGGATCATCGCCACTGCAGTTGAATCTGCCCTCGAAAAAGGCATAATCCAAGTTGGGATAAGGGGGAGAAGATGATTTCACCAGGTTTTGTTGCCGAGATTTTTGGTTCGGCTCTCATCATGGCGCTCACCGGTGCGGTGCTCGCTTGGATCTTGAGAAAATTCACGCGTGTGGGGCTGGTGCCATCCTATGCGCTTGGCGTCGCGGTCATGACGTTTGTCGGCGCTGCGCTCTATGTCTCGGGCCATGATGGGACCGTCGACTACCTGAGTGCATGGACCCAGTACGCGATCGGCGGCGTTATCGGCTTCCTGATCCTGTATGCCACGTCGCGCCGGTCTGTGAGCAAGACCTAGCAGACTGGCCACGAGGCGGCTTCAAACCCTTGTGCCGCCGACCGTCATCTGGTCCATTCTGAGGTGCGGCTGGCCGACGCCGACCGGCACGCCCTGTCCAGCCTTGCCGCACATGCCGATGCCGTTGTCGAGCTTCATGTCATTGCCGATCATCGAAACGCGGTGCATGGCGTCGGGCCCGTTACCGATCAGCATTGCGCCCTTGATCGGCTGCGTCACCTTGCCGTTCTCGATCATGTAGGCTTCGGTGCAGCCGAACACGAACTTTCCGGAGGTGATGTCGACCTGGCCGCCGCCGAAGGAGACGGCATAGATGCCGTTCCTGACCGAGGCGATGATCTCGTCCGGCTCCATGTCGCCCGATGTCATGTAGGTGTTGGTCATGCGCGGCATCGGCTGGTGCGCGTAGCCCTCGCGCCTTCCGTTGCCGGTGGCCCGCATGCCCATCAGCCGGGCGTTCTGGCGGTCCTGCATGTAACCGACCAGCTTGCCGTCCTCGATCAGCACGTTGCGCGCCGAAGGCGTGCCTTCATCGTCGACGGTGAGCGACCCGCGTCGTTCCGCGATCGTGCCGTCATCGACGACGGTGACGCCCTTTGCCGCCACCTGCTGGCCCATCAGGCCGGCGAAAGCGGATGTCTTCTTGCGGTTGAAGTCGCCTTCCAGCCCGTGGCCGACGGCCTCGTGCAGCATGACGCCGGGCCAGCCGCTGGAGAGCACGATGTCGAAAGTGCCGGCCGGCGCCGGTACGGCTTCGAGATTGACCAGCGCCTGACGCAGCGCCTCCTTGGCGGCGTGCTTCCAGCTGTCCTCGACGAGGAAGTCGCCGAACGCCTTGCGTCCGCCCATGCCGTAGGAGCCGCTTTCCTGGCGGTCGCCGTCGCCGACCACCACCGACACGTTCACCCTGACCAGCGGCCGGATGTCGCGCACCACCTGGCCGTCGGCGCGCACGATCTCGACATGCTGCCAGGACGAGGTCAGCGATGCCGAGACCTGGCGCACGCGCGGATCCTCGGCGCGCAGCCATGCGTCGACTTCCTGCAACAGCTTCGCCTTGGCCTCGAAGGAAGGGGAGGGGATCGGGTTCTCATCGCCATAGAGATGGCGGTTGGTGCGGGCGGGCGCGGCGGCAAGCGTTCCGGAATAACCGCCCTTGACGGTCGAGACGGCGTTAGCCGCGCGTCGCAGCGAAGCCTCGGACAGGTCGCTGGAGTGGGCATAGCCGCTGGCTTCGCCGGCAACCGCGCGTAGGCCGAAACCCTGGTCGGTGTTGAAATTGGCCGTCTTCAGCCGACCGTTGTCGAACATCAGCGCTTCGCTCTCGCTGTATTCGACGAACAACTCGCCATCGTCGGCGCCGTTGATGGTCTCTGCGACGATCTCCTTGACGCGATCGTCGGAAATATCGAATTGGCCGATAAGGCTGTTCATGGCGTATGTCCGTGGATGAATGGTTATATCCGGGATGTAGGCGCGAAGCCGCGCCCAGACAATCGCCAATCGTCATTCAAATGCAGGGCGGCGGCGTCCCGGATCTATCCCAGGTCCGGAAAACCTATCGTTGATCGGCAGCTCCCGGGTCGAGGCGCGGGAGTCTACGGCAGGGCCGCAAATCCGTCGGCAAAACCCTTGAGGTCCACCGGGATGCCGATGCCTTCTTCTGGCGTCTGGAAGACGATGAACGTGGCCGACGTGCCGGTCTTCAGCGTATCGAGCAGCGGCTTCTCGAGAATGACCTCAGCGTAGCAGCCGTCCTGGAAGCAGCGCACGAAATAAGCGCGGCCGATATCCTTGCCGTCGACATTGAGGCCGAGCCCGTTGGGCAAGAGCACGCCGAGCGGCGCCAGCACGCGCAGGATCTCCGCCTTGTTGTCGGCGGTGCGCAGCACCACGACCGACAGCCCCATCTCGGGGCGGTCCTCGGCGACGACGTTCTGCATCATCACGCATTGTTCGGACGTGGCGCCGGCCGGCGTGTCGCAGATGATCGACCACGCGCCATGGGTCGAGCGCACCGTGCCGCTCGGCTGGGCCGCGTTGGCCTGGCCGGCGGCCGACAAGCCGGCGACGGACAAGGCGGCGAGAAAGATGACCTTCGCCAAGGGGCTCGAAAGCCCAAATCCCGACAGCCAAGAGTTCATGACGGCTCCATTGCGAATCACGGCACTTTAAGCCGCGCCAAAGCCAAGTAAAGGACGAGACAGCGGCCGAGCCGCCACGAAAATGCCCATGCGGCGCTTTTCCTAGCCAATTTCGCCCGAATTACGACGCCAGGCGCGCCGGCCGGCAGCAAGCAGCCAATCCGTCGAACATAGCCGATTCGCCATGGCGGCCGCCGCCTTCAAAGATGCATTCCGGCTTGCGCGCAAAAATGCCGCACGGTTTCCTCCGCTCCTTTCTTGCGGAGGGAAAAAGAGTATGGTTTGAACCAGCTTGAGACAGTCGGGATTCCCGTCCCGGCATTGTTCGTTATTCTCGTGGACACAGCCGCGAGGAACTGGGAGACGAAGAGGGCGATGAGAAATTTCCTGGCAAACGCCAAGTTTCCAGCAAGTGCCAAGTTTCTAAGCGCTTGTGCCGTTACCACGTTTTTCGCCGGCACGGCCGCCCATGCCGATCAGCCCGTCGAGTGGGAGACGACCTTCCAGGCGCCGGCAACCGACATGATGCGCCAGATCGAGTGGTTCGGAAACTACACGATGTGGTTCATCATCCCGATCACCGCCCTGGTATTGGTCCTTCTGATCTACTGCATCGTGAAATTCCGCGCGAGCGCCAACCCGGTTCCGTCCAAGACCAGCCACAACACGCTCATCGAGGTGATCTGGACTGTCGGTCCTGTCGTCGTCCTGCTCTGCCTCGCCATCCCCTCGTTCCAGCTCTTGACCGCGCAGTACACGCCGCCGGAAGAAGCTAAGCTCACCGTCAAGGCGACGGGCAACCAGTGGAACTGGGATTACGAATACCAGACCGACAACACGCTCTCGTTCAACTCGGCGATCCTCCAGGATGGCGACCGTGCCGCCGCCGGCAAGGAAGATCGCAAGGTCTATCCGCGCCTGCTTGCCGTCGACAACGAGATGGTGGTGCCCGTCCACACGATGACCCGGGTGCTCGTCACCGCGACCGACGTGATCCATTCCTTCGCCATGCCGTCCTTCGGCATCAAGATCGATGCCATTCCCGGCCGCACCAACGAGACCTGGTTCAAGGCGGAGAAGGAAGGCCTCTACTACGGCCAGTGCTCGCAGCTCTGCGGCAAGGACCATGCCTTCATGCCGATCGCCATCCGCGTCGTCTCCGACGCGCAGTTCAAGACCTGGCTGGCTGCGGCCAAGACCGATCTGCCCGGCGCCAACAAGACGCTGATGGCCGAGGTCGATGGCCAGAACAAGGTAGCGGCCGCCGGCAACTGATGCCGCGGGTTAGCAAGATTTAGGGAACGGAGCGGAACATGGCAGACGCTGCAGCTCACGACGGGCACGACCACAAGCCTTATCATGGTTGGGTGCGCTGGGTTTATTCGACCAACCACAAGGACATCGGTACGCTCTACCTGATCTTCGCGATCATGGCCGGCATCATCGGCGGCGCGCTGTCGGTCGCCATCCGCATGGAGTTGCAGGAGCCTGGCATCCAGATCTTCAGCGGTCTGGCGCAGATGGTCTACGGCATGAACGGTGACGCCGCGATCGACGGCGGCAAGAGCATGTACAACGCCTTCGCCACGGCGCACGCGCTGATCATGATCTTCTTCATGGTCATGCCGGCCCTGATCGGCGGTTTTGCCAACTGGATGGTGCCGATCATGATCGGCGCCCCGGACATGGCGTTCCCGCGCATGAACAACATCTCGTTCTGGCTGCTGCCGCCGGCTTTCATCCTGCTGCTTATCTCGATGTTCGTGCCGAGCGCGCCTGGCGCCTACGGCGTCGGCGGCGGCTGGACGCTCTATCCGCCGCTTTCGACCTCCGGTCAGCCCGGTCCGGCCATGGATCTGGCGATCCTGTCGATCCACATCGCCGGCGCGTCCTCGATCCTGGGTGCCATCAACTTCATCACCACCATCTTCAACATGCGCGCGCCAGGCATGACGCTGCACAAGATGCCGCTGTTTGCCTGGTCGGTGCTGGTCACCGCATTCCTGCTGCTGTTGTCGCTTCCGGTCCTTGCCGGCGGCATCACCATGCTGCTTACCGACCGCAATTTCGGCACGACCTTTTTCGCTCCCGACGGCGGCGGCGATCCGCTGCTGTTCCAGCACCTGTTCTGGTTCTTCGGCCATCCGGAAGTGTATATCCTGATCCTGCCGGGCTTCGGCATCATCAGCCATATCGTCTCGACCTTCTCGCGCAAGCCGGTGTTTGGCTATCTCGGCATGGCCTACGCCATGGTCGCGATCGGCGCGGTCGGCTTCATCGTCTGGGCGCACCACATGTACACGACCGGCCTGTCGCTCGACACGCAGCGCTACTTCGTCTTCGCCACCATGGTCATCGCGGTGCCGACGGGCGTAAAGATCTTCTCCTGGATCGCGACGATGTGGGGCGGATCGATATCGTTCAAGCCGCCGATGCTGTGGGCGCTGGGCTTCATCTTCCTGTTCACGATCGGTGGCGTCACCGGGGTTCAACTGGCCAATGCCGGTCTCGACCGGTCGCTGCACGACACCTATTTCGTGATCGCGCATTTCCACTACGTGCTGTCGCTGGGGGCGGTGTTCGCCATCTTCGCCGGCTGGTACTACTGGTTCCCGAAGATGACCGGCTACATGTATTCGCCTGTCATCGCCAACACCCATTTCTGGGTCATGTTCGTCGGCGTCAACCTTGTCTTCTTCCCGCAGCACTTCCTCGGCCTTGCCGGCATGCCGCGCCGCACCATCGACTATCCGGACGCGTTTGCGGGCTGGAACATGGTGTCGTCCTACGGTTCGTACATTTCGGCCGTCGGCGTGGTGATCTTCCTCTATGGCGTGTTCGAAGCCTTCCAGAAGAAGCGGATCGCTGGCGCCAATCCATGGGGCGAGGGCGCAACGACGCTGGAATGGCAGCTGCCGTCGCCGCCGCCGTTCCACCAATGGGAGCAGCTGCCGAAGATCAAATAAGGCGGCAGCCCGGAATCGAAACCGCCGGCCTGCCGGCGGTTTCGGCCAAACGGAATATGGATTTGAGTACGCATGGCCCTTGTCGACGAAACCAGCATTGACGAAGCGGGCTTCCGCATGTCGGAAGCGACGGCGGGTGATTTCTTCGCCCTCCTGAAGCCGCGCGTCATGTCGCTGGTGGTGTTCACCGCCTTTGTCGGACTGGTCGCGGCACCCGTGACCATCAATCCGCTGCTGGCGGTGATCGCGATCCTGGCTATTGCCATCGGGGCTGGTGCCTCCGGCGCGCTCAATATGTGGTACGATGCCGATATCGACGCGGTGATGACACGCACCGCCACCCGCCCGGTGCCGGCCGGCCGCATCCAGCCCCACGAGGCGTTGAGCTTTGGGTTGGTGCTTTCGGTTTTGTCGGTGATGACGCTCGGCGTGCTGGTCAACTGGCTGTCGGCGGCGCTGCTGGCCTTCACCATCTTCTTCTATGCCGTCGTCTACACAATGTGGCTGAAGCGCTGGACGCCGCAGAACATCGTCATCGGCGGTGCTGCCGGCGCCATTCCGCCCGTGATCGGCTGGGCCGCGGTGACCGGCACGGTCAGCCTGGAGAGCGTCGTCCTGTTCCTCATCATCTTCCTGTGGACGCCGCCGCATTTCTGGGCGCTGGCGCTGTTCAAGTCGCAGGATTATGAACGCGCCGGCATCCCGATGATGCCCAATGTCGCCGGCCCGGCGTCGACCCGCCGTCAGATCTTCGCCTATGCTCTGGTGCTGGCCCCGGTCGGTGTGCTGCCGTGGCTGCTTGGCTACACCACGCCGTTCTATGGCGTGGCTGCCCTGCTGCTCGGGCTCGGCTTTGTCTGGTATGCGTGGAAAGTGCTTGGCATGTCCGACGACGATCGCGCGATGAAGCCAGCCAAGGCGTTGTTCGGCTATTCGCTGCTCTATCTCTTCGCCATCTTCGCCGTCTATCTCGCCGACAGCGTCGTCGAACGTGCACTTGCGGTGGGTGGAGCATGAGCATGATCGAAGACAAGCTCGAAACGGTCACCTTGACCGAACGCCAGCGGAAGGCCCGGCGCAACCGCTCGGTCGCCATCGGCGTAGCCTTGGCCGTGCTGGTCGTTATCTTCTATATCGCGACGATCGTGAAGTTCGGTCATAACCTCTCTGGCACGATGTGAGGCGGGAGATGGGTGTCGACACGAGCGCCAAACCGGCCGGGCACAACAGCAACCGCCTTGTTGCGGCCGTCTGCCTTGCCTTCTTCACCGGCATGATCGGCATGGCCTATGCCGCGGTGCCGCTGTACAAGATGTTCTGCCAGGCGACAGGCTATGGCGGCACGACGCAACGCGTCGAGAAGCAGTATGCCGGCCGCGTGCTCGATCGCGAGATCACCGTCCGCTTCGATGCCAATATCGCCGGCGTGCCGTGGGATTTCCAGCCGGTCCAGCGCTCGATGACCATGAAGATCGGCGAGACGGTGCAGGCGCACTATCAGGCGACCAACAAGTTCGATCGCCCCATCACCGGCCGCGCCACCTTCAATGTCCAGCCTGAACTGGCGGGTCCCTATTTCAACAAGGTCGAATGCTTCTGCTTCACCGACACCACGCTGAAGCCCGGCGAAACGCTTGACATGCCGGTCCTGTTTTACGTGGACCCCGATATCGTCAACGTGCCGGAACTGAAGGACGTGAAGACGATCACCCTGTCCTACACGATGTTTCCGGTCGAGAAGAACAAGCCGGTCGCATCGTCAGAGCCGGTCCAGGGCAACAGCAAGACAATTTCAAATACCGAAGGAAATCTCGGGGGTTGATATGGCAGACGCGCACGCAAAACATCACGACTATCATCTCGTCGACCCGAGCCCGTGGCCTTTCCTGGGATCGATAGGGGCGCTCGTCACCGCCTTTGGCGGCGTTTGCCTCATGGAATACCTGAAGGGCGGCTCGTTCCCGATCTTCGGCTTCAACATCGCCAATCCGTGGCTGTTCTTCATCGGCCTCGCGATCGTCCTCTACACCATGTTCGCCTGGTGGTCGGACACGATCAAGGAAGCGCATGAGGGCCATCACACGCGGGTCGTGTCGTTGCATCTGCGCTATGGCATGATCATGTTCATCGCCTCCGAGGTGATGTTCTTCGTCGCTTGGTTCTGGGCCTATTTCGATGCCAGCCTGTTTCCGAGCGAAGCCCACCAATATGCCCGCACCGCGTTCACCGGCGGTGTCTGGCCGCCGAAGGGCATGGAGGTTCTCGATCCTTTCCACCTGCCGCTCTATAACACCGTGATCCTGCTGTTGTCGGGCACCACGGTCACCTGGGCGCACCACTCCCTTATCCACGGCGATCGCAAGGGGCTGATCAACGGGCTGGTGCTGACCGTCGGCCTCGGCATGCTGTTCACCATGGTGCAGGCCTACGAGTACATGCATGCTCCGTTCGCCTTCAAGGATTCCATCTACGGCGCCACCTTCTTCATGGCGACCGGCTTCCACGGCTTCCATGTCATCATCGGCACCATCTTCTTGGCCGTCTGCCTGATCCGGGCCATGAAGGGCGATTTCACGCCCAAGCAGCATTTCGGTTTCGAGGCTGCCGCATGGTACTGGCATTTCGTCGACGTGGTCTGGTTGTTCCTGTTCGCCTCGATCTATGTCTGGGGATCGATCGGCGCGGTAATCGAAGCCCACTGATACCGGTCTGATGACTTTGAAGGGGCGGCTGCGGCAACGTGGCCGCCCTTCTTCTTTTCGGTCCAATGCGATCCGGGCGGTTGCGAGGGCGCACAGTGTCGATGCCGGCGGTATGATCATGATCCACGGCCAGCCGAACGGATTCGGCGGCTGCTTCAATTGGTCGGCTGGACCGACGGCGGCATTGCCGTTACGGACTCCGGCATGGACGAAGTCTGGGCGGTGGTGATCGATGGAACACCCATCAGGATTGAGCGGTAAGCAATGAGCGACGACAAGGCGATCTGGCCTCCGATCGACCCTATTTCCGCGGGCTTGCATGGACGCTGCCCGCGCTGCGGCGAGGGGCGGCTGTTTTCCGGCTTTCTCACCGTAGGCAAACGCTGCACCAATTGCGGTCTTGATTATTCCTATGCCGATGCCGGCGACGGGCCCGCGGTTTTCGTCATCCTGATCATCGGCTTCATCATCGTCGGCCTGGCGCTCTGGGTCGAAGTGACGCTGAGCCCGCCGCTCTGGCTGCATCTGCTGGTCTGGATCCCGCTGGCGCTGGTGCTGTGCCTGACGGCGCTCCGGCTGATCAAGGGGGTGCTGCTTACGCTGCAGTACCGCAACAAGGCGGCCGAGGGCCGGCTGGATCGCGGCGAATGACCGACATGTCCGCCAAGGGCGGTCGTTCGCGGCCAGGATCGGTATTGCTGCTTGGCATTGGCCTCGTCCTGCTCCTGATCCTGCTGGCGCTCGGCACCTGGCAGGTCCAGCGCCTGCACTGGAAGGAAGGTCTTATCCAGACCATCGACCAGCGCACCCACTCGCCGCCGCTCCCGCTGGCCGAGGTGGAGAAACAATTCGCCTCGACTGGGGACGTCGACTACACGCCGGTGACGGTGACCGGCACGTTCCTGCATTCCGGCGAGCGGCATTTCTACGCAACATGGGAAGGCGAAGCCGGCTTCAACGTCTACACGCCGCTGGCCCTCGACGATGGCCGCTTCGTCCTGATCAATCGCGGTTTCGTGCCATACGATCTGAAGGATGCCGCCAAGCGCGCCAAGGGACAGGTCGCGGGCAAGGTCACGGTCACCGGCCTCGCTCGCAATCCGCTGCCGGCAAAGCCGTCGATGATGCTTCCCGACAACGACGTGGCGAAGAACATCTTTTACTGGAAGGACCGTGACGTGATGGCGGCGAGCGCTGGCTTGCCGGCGAGCGCCAAGCTGGTGCCAATCTTCATCGACGCCGACAAGACGCCGAATCCGGGCGGTTTGCCCATCGGCGGTGTCACCATCATCGACCTGCCGAACAGCCATCTGCAATATGCCGTGACCTGGTATGGGCTTGCCGCGGCACTTGCCGCCGTTCTCATCCTGCGGCTTCGCAGGCCAGCGAAAGAGGAATGAGCGCGACCGACCCGCTTGAAGGGCCATCGCCCTTGACAGGACGGGGGTAGGCACCTCATTTCGGCTCTGATCAAACGGCCCGGATTCATGCTTCAGACCACGACAAAGCCTTCTCTGACGATCCGCCTCTGCCAGCCGCGCGGTTTTTGCGCCGGCGTCGACCGTGCTATCCAGATCGTCGTGCTGGCGCTGAAGAAATATGGCGCGCCGGTCTATGTCCGCCATGAGATCGTGCACAACCGCTATGTCGTCGAGGGTCTGCAAAGCCTTGGCGCCGTCTTTATCGAGGAACTTTCCGAGATTCCGGCCGAACATCGGCAGTCGCCGGTCGTCTTTTCCGCGCATGGCGTGCCGAAGTCGGTACCGGCGGATGCCCAGGCGCGCAATTTGTTCTATCTCGACGCCACCTGTCCGCTGGTCTCCAAGGTCCACAAGCAAGCGATGCGCCACCAGCGGCTCGGCCGCCACGTGCTCCTGATCGGCCATGCCGGACATCCCGAGGTGATCGGCACGATGGGACAATTGCCGGAGGGTGCGGTAACGCTGATCGAGACCGAAGCCGATGCCGCGAGGCTTGCGCCGGCGGACCCGAAGGCGCTCGGCTTCGTCACCCAGACCACGCTATCGGTCGAGGACACGGCCGGCATCATCCGCGCGCTGCAGGACCGCTTTCCCGACCTGAAGGCGCCGGCGGCGGAATCGATCTGCTATGCCACCACGAACCGTCAGGAAGCGGTCAAGGATACAGCCGCGGGCGCCGATCTCTACCTGATCGTCGGCGCGCCCAATTCCTCCAATTCGCGGCGTCTTGTCGAAGTGGCTGAGCGTGCGGGGGCTGCGATGTCGCTTCTCGTGCAGCGCGCCGCCGAGATTCCGTGGGATGACATCGGCGACATCTCGACGCTCGGTCTGTCGGCGGGGGCATCCGCCCCGGAGATCATCGTCGACGAGATCATCGATGCATTCCGCCAGCGCTTCGATGTCACGATCGACCTGGCCATCACGGCCACCGAAACGGAGGATTTTCCCGTCATGCGGGTACTGCGCGATGTCGAACTGACGGCGGCCGACATGGCTTTCGTCAACGGGGCGCCGTAAGGCACATGGCGGTCTACACCGACGTTGCGGAAGGCGAACTCGGCGCATTCCTGAAGCACTACCCAGTCGGCGATCTCCTCTCCTACAAGGGGATCGCGGAGGGCACCGAGAACTCGAATTTTTTGCTGCACACCTCCAGCGGCTCCTACATCCTGACGCTCTATGAAAGACGGGTCGAAAAGGCGGATCTGCCGTTTTTCCTCGGGTTGATGGGCCATCTCGCCAAAAAGGGCGTGTCCTGCCCGCTGCCGGTAACCGCGCATGACGGCAGCGTCATCGGCACGCTGGCGGGCCGGCCGGCCGTCATCATCACTTTCCTCGAGGGTCTCTCGCTCCGGCGGCCGACATCGGTCCATTGCGCCGAGGTCGGCAAGGCGCTGGCCTCCCTGCATCTGGCCGGTGCCGACTTTCCGATGACCCGCCCCAATGCGCTCGCCATCGACGGCTGGCGCAAGCTCTGGTCGGCAGCTCGCGACCGTGCCGATGAGGTCGAGCCGGGCCTTGCGGCCGAAGTCGACGTCGACTTCGCCGACTTCGAGCGGAATTGGCCGAAGGGTCTCCCGGAAGGCATCATCCATGCCGATCTTTTCCCGGACAATGTGTTCTTTCTCGGCGAGAAGCTCTCCGGCTTGATTGATTTTTATTTCGCTTGCAACGACCTCTACGCCTATGACGTCGCCACATGCCTGAACGCCTGGTGTTTCGAGAAGGATTTTTCCTTCAATCTCACCAAGGGCAAGGCGTTGCTTGCCGGCTACCAGGATGTGCGGCCTCTGAGTAATCAGGAAAAGGCAGCACTTCCGATGCTGGCACGGGGCTCGGCGCTGCGTTTCATGCTGACCCGGCTGTATGACTGGCTGACCGTTCCCGATGGCGGGCTGGTGATGAAACGCGATCCGACCGAATACATCAGGAGAATGCGGTTTCATCGGACGATCAAATCTGCTTCGGAATATGGGCTGGCATGAGCAAACACGTTGAGATCTTCACCGATGGCGCCTGTTCGGGCAATCCCGGCCCGGGCGGCTGGGGCGCGATCCTGCGCTTCAACGGCGCCACCAAGGAACTATCGGGTGGCGAGGCCGAGACGACCAACAACCGCATGGAATTGCTTGCCGCCATCTCGGCGCTGAATGCGCTCAAGGAGCCTTGCACCGTCGATCTTCACACCGACAGCAAATATGTCATGGACGGCATTTCAAAGTGGATCCATGGCTGGAAGAAGAACGGCTGGAAGACCGCCGACAAGAAGCCCGTCAAGAACGGCGAACTCTGGCAGGCGCTGGATGAAGCCAATCGGCGTCACAAGGTCACCTGGATCTGGGTCAAGGGCCATGCCGGCCATACCGAGAACGAACGCGCCGACGAACTCGCTCGTGAGGGCATGGCGCCGTTCAAGAAGGGCCCGGTCAGGCTTGTTTCTACCCCACCCAAGCCGGTCTCGCAGTCCAAGCAGCCGGCGGTGGCAAAGGCGCGGCGTTCGACCCAAAGCTATTGAATTCCGGGGCGGCACCATCCCCAGGCTGGGATCTCTGTCATGCCGGGCCTGCACTATGTGACGCATCCCCAGGTTCAGGTGGACGCCAAGATTCCGGTGCCGGAATGGGACGACGCGCGCCGAATTGTCCACGGGTGGCGGCCGATCGGCAGGCCGGCACAGCCGCAGATCCTCAGCGGATCAGCAGCGCCGTACCGTAGAGTCCGAAAGCGAACACTGTGTGTGACACCAGATTCAGCGCCCGTACCTTCATCGGGTTGGGCCGCTTCGACGCTGCCCAGCCCGCGCCCATGCCGGGCGCCAGCAGGAACCAGCCGGCGCCGACCGTGACCATGCCGAGGATGAAAGCCGGCAGGAAAGTCGGCGCGACAAGCCAGCCCGCTCCGGCCACCACGACAAGGATGATGCCGTAGACGATGCCGACAAAATAGTGAAAGGCCCAGCCCAAAGCCGATTCGTGTACATAGGGCGTCGCATCGCCAATATCGTCGTGAAAGACTTTTTCCCGTAAATGCCAGACCCAGCGGCCAACGGGGGTCCAGTTCGGCCGTGCTTGACCGAACATCTTGTAGAGAAGAAAGGCCCAGATATCCATCAGCAGCGTGGCGCCGACGCCGATCGCCACGCTACGCCAGACGATGTCGAACGTCATGGTCAGAGCAGTTCGAGGATCTTGGCGGCGCCGGATTCATCGACGCCGGGCTTGGTCTCGACATTGAGGGCGGTGACCTTGCCGTCATCGACGATCATTGAAAACCGCTTCGACCGAAGACCCATGCCTCCGCCGGAGAAGTCGGCGTCGAGGCCGATCGCCTTGGCGAAGTCGCCATTGCCGTCGGCGAGGAACAGGATCTTGCCTTCACCGCCGGTGAAGCGTGCCCAGGCGCCCATGACATGGACGTCGTTGACCGAGACCACGGCGACCGTATCGACACCGCGCGCCAGGATGGCGTCGCGGTTCTCCAGGTAGCCGGGCAAATGATTGTTGCTGCAGGTCGGCGTGAAGGCGCCAGGCACGGCAAACAGCACGACTTTCTTTCCCGCAAAAATCTCGGCCGTCGTGATCGGCTTGGGACCGTCGGCAGTCATCGTCTTGAACGTCGTATCGGGCAGTCTGTCGCCAGCGGAAATGGTCATGAGTTCCTCGCTTGGGAGAATGGGGAAGGACGTAGCCTTGGGTAGCGAACTATGCGGTTTCCCGCAACCATCGCGGAGGGCTGGATCAAGGGAAAGGCAAGAGCCCTTCGACCGCGCCTGCCGAACTCGTCAGTGTATAGTGAAGTCCGCCATCCGTGGGGGTCGTCGAGGGCCGGTCGAGGATCGGCACGGTGAAGATCAGCTTGCCATCCTTCTGGCTGCGGGCCGGCGAACCGAACATGTAGTCGCGGTCTCCTGCGACGAAGAAGTCCGCCGCTTCCGGATCGCCGGGAAAGCTCGCCTCCACAACCAGCGTTTCATGGTCGCCTGGCAGCACGTTGATGCCGAAGTCGGATCTTGCCGGCGCGGGCAAGGCGGCGAAGCTCGCCTTGACCAGCTCCGCGTCCTCGGCATTGTCCGGGTCGGAGCCGGGGTCGACGGTCAACCGCGTCTGCACAGGGATGCAGATCGTCTCGCAAATGCCAAGGAAAATGTCGGCGTCGATGACGGACGGATCCTTCGCGGCCGACAGCGTGAACGTCACCGGCAGCGAGACCGGATAGTCGTAGCCCGCCCATTTGCCGTAGCCGTCGTCATGACGCTTCGGCGCCGGGAAGGAGAGGCTGGCATCGGAAATGTTGGTGCTGGCCGAGATATCGAGTTGCGGCGGCACGCCCGCGTCGCCCGGGTCGCGCCAATAAGTCTTCCAGCCAGGCTTGAGCGCTATGTCGAGAACGCCCCGGATGCGGCCGGCATCGTCGGGCTTGCCGCTCGTCACCAGCCGTACCTTGCCGCCTTCGCTGTTGTACCAGGCGGACGAAGAGGCGGCGGCTGGGGGTGTGATTGCCGATCCGACAGCGGCGCCGAGCAACAGGATTTTCAAGCTTTGCATGGTGATGATTTGATCGTCCGTTCATGGCCGTGCAATGATTTCATGGTCTTGCCGGTATCATATTTGCGTGACCTTTGCCGCAGGTAATGATCGGCCGGCGGCACGGGCTTGGTCGAAAACCGGCGCGGTACATCTTTTCGGCGCCCGGGAAACGCGTTACCCTCTGATTATGGACTTGTTGCGCCACAAGAAGACAGCCGCCGGCAGCGGCTTTCTCGACGATCAGTTCCTCATTGCCATGCCCGGCATGAAGGACGACCGTTTCACGCGCTCGGTCATCTACATCTGCGCCCACAGCGATGAGGGCGCGATGGGCCTGATCATCAACCAGACGCAGCAGATGCTGTTTCCGGACCTTTTGGTGCAACTTGGCATCATGAACGAGCACGAGGCGATCCGGTTGCCCGCCCGTACCCGTGATTTCGTCGTTCGCAATGGTGGGCCCGTCGACCGCAGCCGCGGCTTCGTGCTGCATACGGGCGATTACCGGGTGGAGTCTTCGCTGACCGTTTCCGACGATGTCTGCCTGACCGCGACCGTCGACATATTGCGCGCCATATCGTCGGGCCGGGGACCCCGTCACGCGCTGATGGCGCTGGGCTATTCGGGTTGGGGCGCCGGCCAGTTGGAAACCGAGATAGCCGAAAACGGCTGGCTGACCTGTCCGGCCACTCCGGAGCTTCTGTTCGATACCGACATCGAGCGCAAATACGACCGGATTCTCGCCTCGATCGGCATCGACCTCGCGCATTTGAGTGTAGCGGCCGGCCACGCCTGAGCTCCAGCGGCGTGAAAGCCAACTACGCCTGCGTCAGCGGATACTGTTCCTTCAGCGTCTTCAGCACCTGATCCCCGGGCATCGGGGCGCCGAACATGAAGCTCTGCACATATTCGCAGCCCATCTGGCGCAGCTCTAGCGCGTCGCGCTCGTCCGAAATGCCTTCGGCGACCACCGACAGGCCGAGCTCATGCGCCATGCTGACCATGGATTTGAGCAGCACGGCGCGTTTGGGCGTGCTGTCGTCCACGAAACTCTTGTCGATCTTGATCGTGTCGAAGGGAAAGCGCGTCAGATAGGCGAGCGAAGAATAGCCGGTACCGAAATCGTCCAGCGACAGGCCGATGCCGAGCTGCTTCAGCTTGGTCAGCACATGGGCAGTCTGCTCGGGATTGTCCATAACCAGCGATTCCGTGAGCTCGAGCCGGAAGCAGCGCGGCTTCAGATTGGCCCGCGCAATCACGGAGCGGACGTCGCTGACCAGGTCGCGGCGGATGAGCTGGCGGCTGGAAAGGTTGACCGAAACCGACAGCGGCGCGTCGCCGATCTGCTTTTGCCATGCCGCCAGATCCTCGGCGGCCTGCTGCATGGCGAACAGCCCAAGCTGTACGATCAGCCCGCAGCTTTCGGCGACCGGAATGAAATCCGCCGGCGGGATCATGCCGCGGCGCGGATGGTCCCAGCGCAGCAATGCCTCGAAGCCGGCGACGCTGCCATCTTCCAGCCGAACGATCGGCTGGTAGGCAAGCGTGAATTCGCGCCGTTCGATGGCACGGCGCAGGTCGGATTCGAACTGCAGCCGATCGGTGCCGACGGTGCGGAAGGCCGGGCGGAACGGTTCGATCCTGTCGCCGCCGAAGCGCTTGGCCTGATGCATGGCAAGCTCGGCGTCCTTGACCATGTCCTCGGCCGAGGTCTGCGCCGAGGTCCAGGTGATCAGCCCGATCGAGGCGGTCAGCACGATCTCGCGCTTGGCAAAGGTGATCGGGGCGTTGATGGCATGCTTGATGGCGTCCGCCACCGCCGCGATGCGGGCCGGGTCCTGCTCGGAAAGCAGCATCAAGGCGAACTGGTCGCCGGCGAAGCGTGACAGCGAGTCCTTCGGCTTCAAGAGCCGGTGCAGGCGTCGCGCGATGGTGAGCAGGATGGTGTCGCCGGCCGAGATGCCGAGCCCGTCATTGACCTGCTTGAAGCGGTCGATGTCGATGACGAAGACGGTCGGGCGCACCTTCTCTTCGGTCCGTGCGATCGAGATGATCGCCTCGAGGCGGTTCATGAACAATTCGCGATTGGGCAGGCCGGTGAGGTTGTCGTGCACCGCGTCGTGCAGCAGCCTCTCCTCGGATTTTTTCTGCTCGGTGACGTCTACCATGGTGCCGACACAGCGGATGACCTCGCCGTCCGATCCGATAACCGGGCGCGCGCGCAGCGCAAACCAGTGATAATGGCCGTCGGCGCCGCGCAGCCGGAAGTTCTGCGCCACCTTGCCGCGCCGGTGCTCGAGCACCACGTCGAGCGTGGTGCGGAACGTGTCGCGGTCATCGACATGCAGCACCGGCAGCCAGTTGCGGGCTGCACCCCCCAGGCTGTTAGGGGCGAGGCCGAGCTGGATGCTGACGTCGGGCTTGGTGACGACGCGGTCGCGCAGCACGTCCCAGTCCCACACCGTGTCGCCCGAGCCGGCCACCGCCAGCGCCTGCCGCTCGAGGTCGGAGAACAGACCCTGGTGCAGCGCGCCGCCGGCAAAGGCATGCTGCATGACGGTGAAGCCGATCAGCAGGATGATGAGGATCAGACCGCCGCCAAGCGCCGGCTGGGCGATGTCGTTGTCGAGCATGCCGGTTATCGCCATCCACGATCCGCATAGCCACAACAGCACCATCACCCAACTGGGCACCAGCATGATGGCACGGTCATAGCCGCGTATGCCGAGGAAGATGATCAGGCCGAGCCCGGTCAGCGCGGTGGCGGCGAAGGACAGCCTGGCGATGCCCGCGGCGACCGCCGGGTCGACGATGGCGACGCCGGCGATCAAGAGCAGCCCGAGGATCCAGACCAGCGCCCCATAGCTGAAATGGCCGTGCCATCGGTTGAGGTTGAGATAGGCGAACAGGAACACCACGAAGGTCGCCGCCAGGGCCACCTCCGTTCCCGCCCGCCACATCTGCTCGTTGCCGGGCGATATCTCGATGATTTTGTTGAGGAAGCCGAAATCGACGCAGATATAGGCAAGCACGGCCCAGGCGAGTGCCGCTGTCGCAGGGAACATGGAGGTTCCCTTGACCACGAACAGGATGGTCAGGAACAGCGCGAGAAGCCCGGCGATGCCGATGACGATGCCGCGGAACAGCGTGTAGGAATTGACCGAGTCCTTGTAGGATTCTGGATCCCAGAGATAGACCTGCGGCAGCTTGGGCGAGGCGAGTTCGGCGATGAAGGTGATCACCGTTCCCGGGTTCAGCGTCACCCGGAAGACGTCGGCGTCGGGGCTGCTCTGGCGGTCGAGCGCAAAGCCTTCGCTGGGCGTGATGGCGGCGATACGGGTCGAGCCGAGATCCGGCCAGAAGATGCCGGAATTGACCAGTCGGAAATGCGGCGCCACGATCAGCCGATCGAGTTGCTGGTCGGTGGTGTTGGCAAGCGCGAACACGGCCCAGTCGCCGGTGGAACGGGCGTCATTGGCCTCGACCTCGATGCGTCGTACGATGCCGTCGGGCCCGGGCGCGGTCGAAACCTGGAAGTTTTCGCCCTGGTTGCGGTAGATTTCCACGGCGCCGGACAGATCGAGCGCGACATCGTCGCGAGCGATCTTGATCGGTTCGACGGCAAAGGCCGAGGACGCCGCGCACAGCGTCAGGATCGTCGCGAGGACAAAGGCGAACAGCGGCCCGTTGCGCAGGAATTTCGTCAAAAATCAGTCCTTCGTTCCAGCGCCTGGCGGATCGTCCGCGATCCGGGCGTAGAGGTAGTGGTCCTGCCAGATGCCATTGATCCTGAGGTAGGATCGCAGAAGTCCTTCGCGCCGGAATCCGGCTTTTTCAAGCACACGGATCGACCTGATATTGTCGGGAATACAGGCCGCTTCGATCCGGTGCAACCTCAGCGTATCGAAGGCGAAGCGGGTCACGACCTTGACGGCGTCGGTCATCAGGCCACGGCCGCCGAAGCGCTCGCCGATCCAGTAGCCGACATGCCCGCTTTGCGAGACCCCGTGGCGTATGTTGCCGAGCGTAATTCCGCCAGCCAACCTGCCGCTCGATTTCTCGAATATGAAGAAGGCGATCGCCGTCCCTTGCG
Source organism: Mesorhizobium sp. B1-1-1 (assembly GCF_006442955.1). Classification (NCBI taxonomy): domain Bacteria; kingdom Pseudomonadati; phylum Pseudomonadota; class Alphaproteobacteria; order Hyphomicrobiales; family Phyllobacteriaceae; genus Mesorhizobium; species Mesorhizobium sp. B1-1-1. The sequence continues at coordinate 106,930 of NZ_VFWW01000007.1, read as the reverse complement.
CATAGTCCTCGCGGTAGCGGCTGATGCGCAGTCGCCATGCCGCCCGATCAAGCTCGTCCGGCGCCCAGCGCGGCTCCCATGGTTCGAGGAATGCCCGGCTCTCGCCGCGCACAGTCGACCACTCCCGGTAGTCATTGGTGAACGGCACGCGCAGCGTCACGCGGTCGCCCTTCAGTGCCGGCAGGTCGCGGCGAAAGAAAGGGAGCGCGAACACGGCGCTTGTGCGGGCTTAGACGGCGAGCTTGCGGGCCGTGGTGGGCGTGCCCGGAAGCGAATCGAGGATCGCTTCGTATGGCGCCAGCGTACCCACGGGCCCTACAGCGGTAAGCGTCGGTTTGGTCGAGAACAGCCGTGACGACAGGTCGGTCAAACGATCGACCGTCAGCGCCGAGAGCCGCTCCATCAGTTCCTCCTTGGCGATCGGCCGGCCGAACAAGAGCAGCTGTCGCGCGATCTGCGAGGCGCGGCTGGCCGGGCTTTCCGCCGACATGATCAGACCTGCGCGGTATTGCGCGCGCGCCCGGTCGAGCTCTTCCTGCAGGATGTTCTCGCCGGCCTTCTGCAATTCCTCGATGATGACGGGCACCAGTTCGGCGATGTCGCTCTGCCCGGTCGCGGCATGGACGCCGAATATGCCGGTATCGGAAAAGCCCCAGTGGAAGGCATAGACCGAATAGCACAGGCCACGCTTTTCGCGGACTTCCTGGAACAGCCTGGACGACATGCCGCCGCCGAGGATCATCGACAGCACCTGCGAGGCGTAGAAATCGCGCACATGGTAGGCGCGGCCTTCGAAGCCCAGCACGATCTGCGCGTCCATCAGGTCGCGGTCCTCGCGGAAATCGCCGCCAACATATTGCGCATATTGCGGGATGGTGTTGTCGGCCTTGGTGCGGAAGCCGCCGAGCTGCTTTTCCACTTCGCGCACGAAATTGTCGTGCTTGATGTCGCCGGCAGCCACGATCACCATGCGCTCGGCGCCGTATTGGCGCTCGATGAAATCGTGCAATTGCTTCGATGTAAAGGATTTGACGGTTTCCGGCGTGCCCAGAATCGAGCGGCCGATGGTCTGGTGGCGAAAGGCGGTCTCGGTGAACCGGTCGAACACGATGTCATCGGGCGTGTCGTGCGCGGCGCCGATTTCCTGCAGGATCACGTGCTGCTCGCGTTCGAGCTCCTGCGGATCGAATTCCGATTCCTGCAGGATGTCGGCAAGAATGTCGACGGCCAGCGGCACGTCGTCGGAGAGCACCCTGGCATAGTAGGATGTGGTCTCAACGCTGGTGGCGGCGTTGATCTCGCCGCCGACGTCCTCGATTTCCGAGGCGATCTCGAAGGCTGTTCGCCGCTTTGTGCCCTTGAACGCCATGTGCTCGAGCAGATGGGCCATGCCATGCTCTTCGTCACGTTCATTGCGGGCACCCGACTTGACCCAGGCACCCAGGGCAACCGATTCGATGCTTGGAAGGGTTTCGGTGGCGACTGTCAGGCCGTTCGACAGACGGCTTACCTCAACACCCATATGGTTCGTACTCCTTAACGCGCCGCTCGCGCACGGCGGCTGACGTAATCTTCCACCATTTTCAGGTCGGATGGAAGTACCGTGTATTTTTCCTCCGATGTCATCAATCCACCTAGCCATGCGGGCAGTGCGGGTGACACGCCGCTGGCGGCCTCGACGGCGGCCGGGAATTTTGCTGGGTGCGCAGTGCCCAGCACCACCATCGGCACGGCATTCGAAGCCTTGCCGGCCGCGACATGCACGGCTGCCGCGGTATGCGGATCAAGCAGGTAGTTGCTGGCCGCGAGCGTCGAGCGGATCGTCGCGGCGACCTCGTCCATAGCTGCGCGGCCGGCATCGAATTCGGCCCGCATCCCCGCGATTTCCGCGGCTTCTATGGTGAAGGCGCCGGATTGTTTGAGCCCGGCCATGTAGCGCCGCACGGTCGCCGGGTCGCGGCCCGACGCCTCGAACAGCAGGCGCTCGAAATTCGACGACACCTGGATGTCCATGGAAGGCGAGGTGGTCGCGAACACGCCCTTGGTGCGGTATTCGCCGGTCGCGAAAGTGCGTGCCAGTATGTCGTTGTCGTTGGTGGCGATGACCAGCCGATCGATCGGCAGGCCCATTTTTTTGGCGGCGTAGCCGGCAAAGATATCGCCGAAATTCCCTGTGGGCGCGGTGAAGGAGACGGGGCGATCGGGCGCGCCGAGCGACAGGGCCGAGGAGAAATAATAGACGATCTGGGCCATGATGCGGGCCCAGTTGATTGAATTCACCCCCGACAGCGAGACACGGTCGCGAAAGCCGTGATCGTTGAACATGTCCTTGAGCATGCCCTGGCAATCGTCGAAATTGCCTTCGATCGCCAGGGCATGCACGTTCTCAGCCTTCGATGTCGTCATCTGCCGTTGCTGCACCGGCGACACGCGGCCATGCGGGAAGAGAATGAAGATGTCGGTGCGGCTGCGCCCGGCGAAGGCGTCTATCGCTGCTCCGCCGGTGTCGCCCGATGTGGCTCCGACGATGGTGGCATGCTGGTTGCGTTCGGCGAGCACATGGTCCATCAGCCGGGCGAGCAACTGCATCGCGACGTCCTTGAAGGCGAGCGTAGGTCCATGGAAGAGTTCGAGGATAAAAGCGTTGGGGCCGGTCTGGACCAGCGGGCAGACAGCCTCGTGGCGGAAGGTGGCATAGGCCTCCCGCACCAGACGCTCGAACACGGGGGCCGGGATTTCGTCGCCAAGAAACGGCGACAGCACCCGGATGGCCAGTTCGGGATAGGCCAGGCCGCGCATGGCGCGGATCTCGGCCATCGAGAATTGCGGCCACTGGCGCGGCACATAGAGCCCGCCGTCGCGTGCCAGGCCTGTCAGGACGGCATCGCAAAACCCAAGCGCGGGCGCCTCGCCGCGGGTACTCACATATTGCATCGTCACAATTCCGTTACTGCCTTGGGTTTTCGACCCACGCAAGGTGGTTAATTTCTACGCTGGCTCAGTCGCATTTTTGCCGCGCGGTTGATATACGTCACCAGCTTTGCGAGAGGGAAGTGCAGTTTCATGGCGTTTCATACATTCAGCGGTCGCTTTTTCGCGGGTCTTGCGCTCACCGGCTTTATGCTTGCCGCCGCCGGCTGCCAATCAGGCGACAACGGTATGCTGAACCTGGGTTTTGGCAAGAAGGACCCGACCGCGCCACCGCCGCCGCAGGACCCCAAGATTCTGGCCAGCCAGTTGAATGCCTATTGCCCGAGGGTGATGCTTCGCGACGGCACGGCATTCTTCAACACCTACGCCAACGAAGCCCGGAAGCCCAGGCCCAAGCTCAAGAAGACCGGCGACGCCGCGCAGGATGCCGCGGCCCAGGCTGCGGCCGATGCTGCCGCTGCTACTCCGCCGGACGATTCGGCGAGGGTCATTTATCAGGCCTCGATCAGCGACGTGACCCGCGATTGCAGCCGCGCCGACGGACAGCTGACGATGAAGATCGCCGTCGCCGGCAAGATCGTGCCAGGGCCGAAATTCACGCCCGGCACCATCACCATGCCGATCCGCACCGCGGTGATGCATGGCACCGAGGTGCTTTATTCGCAGATCCACCAATATCAGGTCCAGGTTACCGACCCCTCGGTCGCCACGCAGTTCGTGTTCACCGATTCCAACATCGTCGTGCCGGCGCCGACGGCGCAGGATTATCAGGCCTATGCCGGCTATGATGAAAATGCGCCGAAGGCCGCGACCGACAAATCGAAGAAAAACAGGAAGAAAGCCGCCGCGACCAACTAAATCCGCAGGGTGCTCGTCGGGGCCTAGCGGACGCTCACACGTCCGCCGACCATTCTGATAGGGCGACCAGCGTGCCGCTCAGATCCGCCCAGCGGCGGATCACCGTCTCGGCGCCCGCCTCCGTCAGCGCATCGGCATGGCCGGGATAGCTATGGGCGGCGCCCGTGAACCCGATGACACGCATTCCTGCCGACCTTGCGCCGGTCACGCCGTGCACGGAATCCTCGATGACGAAAGTGTTTGCCGGATGGGCGCCGAGCTTTTCGGCGGCGAACAGGAACACGTCCGGAGCCGGTTTGGTTTTTCCGGTCGGCGTCTCCATCGCGGAGAAGATGCGCCCGGCAAAGAATGGCAGCAGATGCACCTTCTCCAGCATGAATTCTATCCGCTCCGAGCGTGAGTTGGAGCAGATGCAACGTTGCGCCGTCACCGAGGCGACCGCTTCGCGCACGCCCTCGATGGCACGAACGTCGCTGCGCAGTTTCCGGTCGACCAGCTCTTCGGCGCGATCGATCAGCGAAACCTGGAACGGGATGTTGGACTTCTCCTCAACCCGCATCAGAATGTCCTTGAACGTCAGCCCCGCATAAGTCTCGGCAATCTCCTCGGCCGAGATTTCGTACCCGGACAAGGTCAGGAGCTCGGCCTCGACGCGCGCGGCGATGATTTCGGAATCGACGAGCACGCCGTCGCAATCGAAGATGACAAGGTCTGGCTGGGGCATGGTGATCCGGGCAATGAGAACGGGCAGGCTTCAGGCGGCGCGGCATACACCAACGGGCACGTCGGCGCAAACCGGCGGCGTCCGATCGCTGCCCTTCACCGAATATTTACGCTGATCGGTAACCATAACCGGGAGTAAACAGTAACGCGTGCCTTGGGTGTAAAAATGTCAGCCGTGCGTCTTGTCGACGAGCTTTCCCATGCTCCCCAGCAATCCGAATGGCTGGACACGATCCTGAAGGGCGACTGCGTCGCGGCGCTCGACCGGCTGCCCGAAAAATGCATCGACGTCATCTTCGCCGATCCACCCTACAATCTGCAGCTCGACGGCGACCTGCACCGGCCCGACCAATCCAAGGTCGATGCGGTGGACGACGACTGGGACCGGTTCGAGAGCTTCGAGGCCTACGATGCCTTCACGCGCGCCTGGCTGCTGGCCGCGCGCCGGGTGTTGAAGCCCAACGGCACCATCTGGGTCATCGGCTCCTATCACAACATCTTCCGGGTCGGCGCCAAGATGCAGGATCTCGGCTTCTGGATCCTCAACGACGTCGTCTGGCGCAAGACCAATCCGATGCCGAATTTTCGCGGTCGCCGCTTCCAGAACGCGCATGAGACGATGATCTGGGCCTCCCGCGACCAGAAGGGCAAGGGCTATACCTTCAACTACGAAGCGTTGAAGGCGTCGAACGACGACATACAGATGCGTTCCGACTGGCTGTTCCCGATCTGCACCGGTGGCGAGCGGCTGAAGAACGACAATGGCGATAAACTGCACCCGACGCAGAAGCCGGAGGCGCTGCTCGCCCGCATCATGATGGCCTCGACCAAGCCGGGCGACGTCGTGCTCGATCCCTTCTTCGGCTCCGGCACGACAGGCGCGGTGGCCAAGCGCCTTGGCAGGCATTTTGTCGGCATAGAGCGCGAGCAGGCCTATATCGACGCCGCCAATGAACGCATCGACGCGGTGCGGCCGCTCGACGGCGCGGACCTGACCGTGCTCACTGGCAAGCGCGCCGAGCCTCGCGTCGCCTTCGTCAGCCTGATCGACACCGGGCTGGTGACGCCCGGTGCTACGCTCTACGACGCCAAGAAGCGCTGGGCGGCCAAGGTTCGCGCCGATGGCACGGTGGCGATCGGCGACAGTGCCGGATCGATCCACAAAATCGGCGCCGAAGTTCAGGGCCTGGATGCCTGCAACGGCTGGACCTTCTGGCACTATGAACGCAGCGGCGGCCTGACCCCGATCGACGAACTGCGTCGCATCGCGCGTCTCGGCATGGAAAGGGCAGGGGGCTGACCCTGCCGATTGCCGCGGCTTTGGCGTTGGTTCAAAGTCTCAACGAAGTACTGGAAGCGATTCAAATCACGCCTTGATTCCGAGCCGCTCAAGGTCTGCTTGAAGTGTCTTGGCATCGGTGAACAGCACTGCTTGCCAGCCGGCCGCTTTGGCGCCGTCGACATTCTTCTGGCTGTCGTCGATGAACAGCGTCGCGGACGGTTCGAGCTCGAACGCGGCGACGTGATGGTCGTAGATGTCGCGATCCGGCTTGATCTTGCCGATCTCACCCGAAATGGTGACACCGCGCGGACGATTGAGAAAATCGAAGCGTTTGCGCGCTTCGGCCAGCGTATCGGCGGCGAAGTTGGTCAGCATGGTGACATCGTGGCCGCTGTCGATCAGGCCGACCATGATGGCGACGCTGTCGTCATAGGCATGCGGCACCATGTCGTGCCAGTGGCGGCGAAAATTGCGGATGTTATCCGCGTGATCCGGGTGGTCCGCGATCAGCAGCGTTTCCGCCTCTTCCCATGTCCGGCCGCGGTCCTGCTCGATGTTCCAGTCATGCGTGCAGACATTGTCGAAGAACCACTTTCTCTCCTCGGCATCGGGAATAAGCCGGCTGAACGGGATGTTCGGGTCGTAGTGGATCAGCACTTTGCCGATGTCGAACACGATGTGGCGGATTTCAGTCATGGGGCCTCTCTGCACTGTTCGGTGACGGCTTTTTCGTCGCGCCGGGTATCGCAGCCTCGATTGCCTTTTTCATGACAGTGGGCAGCGCTTCACCCGAAATGTCCGATGGCAGCGACCAGAAATGCCCGGCGGGCGTCTCGCCGGTGCTTCGGGCGAGGAAGATTTCGAGCTCGAGCGCAAAATGGGTGAAGACATGCGCGATCCGGCCGGCTTGTCGCCAGTCGCCGGGAAAGGGTGCGGCCGCCGCTGTGGTCGCGCCGTCCAGCCGCGCCGTCCAGCCGGTCGTCGGCACCTCGGTCATGCCGCCGAGCAGCCCTTTGTCGGCGCGTTTGCGCAGAAGAATGGCACCGTCGCTTCGCACGGCGACGAAGGCTGCGCCGCGCCGCAGCGGTTTGTCGGCCTTGGGCAGGCGCACGGGATATTGTTCAGGATCGCCTGAAACGACCGCGCTGCAGCCCTCGCGCAGCGGGCAAAGCATGCAGCGCGGTCGGCGCGGGGTACAGATCGTGGCGCCGAGGTCCATCATCGCCTGGGCGAAATCGCCGGGCCTCGTCGTGGGAACCATGCGCTCGACACGGGCGCGAATGTCGGCCTTGGCTTCGCTGAGCGGCGTGGCAATGGAGAACAGGCGGGTCACGACACGTTCGACATTGCCATCGACGACGGCAGCCGGCCGGTCGAAAGCGATCGCCGCGATCGCCGCCGAAGTATAGGCGCCGATGCCCGGCAATTCCTTCAAGCCGGCTTCCGTATCCGGAAACCGGCCGTCGCGCCCGGCCACCAGATCGGCGCAGGCCTTGAGGTTGCGGGCACGGGAATAGTAGCCGAGCCCTGCCCAGGCTTTCATCACGTCCTCGACGGGCGCCGCCGCCAGCGCCGCGACATCAGGCCATTTCTCGACAAAGGCGCGAAAATAGGCCTTCACGGCTTCAACCGTGGTCTGCTGCAGCATGACCTCCGACAGCCAGATCCGGTAAGGATCGGGCCGCACGCCACGGGCATTGTCGCGCGGGGTCACGCGCCACGGCAACTCGCGATGATGCACGTCGTACCATGCGAGCAGGCGGGATGCGGTATCGCCAGCTTTGCTGCTGTCCCCGGACGCAGCTCTGCTGCTGTCACTAGACGCAGCTTTGCTGCTGTCACTAGACGCAGCTTTGCTGCTGTCACTAGACGCAGCTTTGCTGCTGCTGTCCTCTGATATGGCCTTGCGGGTCTGCTCGTGCGGTGCCATTGATCTCGTATCGGCCTCGGCCGGGAAGAGTGGAGGTGGTGGCTGGAGAACGCACATGGCAGGGAAAAGGCCCTTCGGCAATCCCGTTCCGGTGAGCGATCTCGCCACCGCGATCCTCGACCCGGTGCTGCGCAAGCGGGCGGGCATTTCGGTCAGCCTGGTCCAGTCGTGGGAAGAGATTGCCGGTTCGCGCCTGGCCGGCCATTCGCGCCCTGAAAAGATCCAGTGGCCTCGGCGGCTGCACGAAGACGACCCGTTCGAGCCGGCCGTGCTGGTGATCGCCTGCGAGGGCATGGCGGCGCTCCATCTGCAGCATGAGGCCGGCGAGATCATCAATCGCGTCAATGCATTTCTCGGCTTCACGGCCATCGGCCGCATCAGGATAGTGCAGAAGCCGGTTCTAAGTGAAAAGGCGCGGCCGAAACCACCCGTCAGGCCTCTCAATGAGGCGGAAAAATCAAGACTGTCGCACATCGTCGGCAAGATAGAAGACGATGGCCTGCGTGCCTCTCTGGAGCGGCTCGGCGCCACTATTCTGGGACAAAGAAAGTCATAGCACCGTCGCCAATCTCGCGATTTCGTGATTATAAGCTTCAAGTTTCACGATTGGATTGGGGACGGCGATGCCTTAATTCGCGCCAACTCTCGCCTTTTCGTGCCTTTGCGTTGCAAAATCCAACCCCTGTCAGGTGATTCGTATGAACCGTCCTCCGTTCGGCAAAAGCTTGTCCCGCAGAAACCTGCTGTCTTCGCTGGCCGCCATTCCGGTGGTGGCCGTGCTTGCGGCATGCAGCGACTCTGGTGAGGAAGCCAAGGCGGCCGATGTGAAGCCTGCCGCTCCCGCCGCACCCGCGACATCGGCCACGCCGGCCGCCGTCAAGGCGCCGGAGGCTCAAGGCACCGTCGACATGGCCGAACTGCTTAAGCCCGGCGCATTGCCCGACAAGCAACTCGGCAAGGACGACGCCAAGGTCACGATCGTCGAATACGCCTCGATGACCTGCCCGCATTGCGCGCATTTTGCCGAAACCACCTTTCCGGAATTGAAGAAGAAATACATCGATACCGGCAAGGCGCGCTATATTCTGCGCGAATTCCCGTTCGATCCGAGCGCCGAGGCCGGTTTCATGCTGGCGCGCTGCGCCAAGGACAACTACTTCCCGATGGTGGATGTCCTGTTCAAGCAGCAGGCGAACTGGGTGGGCGTGTCCAACACCAAGGATGCGCTGCTGCAAATCTCCAAGCTCGCCGGTTTTACACAGGAGTCCTTCGAAGCCTGCTTGACGGACCAGAAACTTCTGGACGATGTGAGGGCGGTCCAGAAACGCGGCGCCGACGAATTCAAGGTCGACTCGACGCCGACCTTCTTCATCAACGGAAAGACCTACAAAGGGGCGATGTCGATTGAGGAAATGTCGGCCATCATCGACCCTCAGCTCTGACGTCTTGGCGATGCCGAAGCGGCAGCGCTTCGGCATGCGTGGCCTTTGGCCGTGCTGCGCGCCGCCGCAAACCCGCGGCGCGTTTTCGCAAAAGTCGCTTTCAGGGCGGCGTGAATGAAGTTTTCGCGCCTTCGCCTCCTCGGTTTCAAATCCTTCGTCGAACCAGGCGAGTTCGTGATCGAACGCGGCCTGACGGGCATTGTCGGGCCGAACGGCTGCGGCAAGTCTAACCTTGTCGAGGCGCTGCGCTGGGTGATGGGCGAAAGCTCCTACAAGAACATGCGCGCGTCCGGCATGGACGACGTGATCTTTTCCGGCTCGGGCACGCGCCCGGCACGCAATACCGCCGAGGTCACGTTGTTCCTCGACAACAGCGATCGCTCGGCGCCGGCAGCCTTCAACGACGCCGACGAATTGCAGGTCTCGCGCCGCATCGAGCGTGAGGCGGGCTCGCTCTACCGTATCAACGGCAAGGAAGCGCGCGCCAAGGACGTGCAGCTTCTGTTCGCCGACCAGTCGACCGGCGCGCGTTCGCCCTCGATGGTTGGCCAGGGTCGCATCGGCGAGCTGATCCAGGCCAAGCCCCAGGCGCGCCGCGCCCTGCTGGAAGAAGCGGCCGGCATTTCCGGCCTGCATACGCGCCGCCACGAGGCCGAACTCAGGCTCAAGGCCGCCGAGCAGAACCTCGAGCGCCTGGATGACGTCGTTGGCGAGCTGGAAAGCCAGATCGAAAGCCTGAAGCGCCAGGCACGCCAGGCCTCCCGCTTCAAGAACCTGTCGGCCGACATCCGCAAGGCCGAGGCGACGCTGCTCCATCTGCGCTGGACGCTGGCCAAGGCCCAGGAAGGCGAGGCACGTTCGGCGCTGGCCGTCGCCACCGCCCTGGTTGGCGACCGCGCCGCCGCCCAGATGGCGGCCGCCAGGGAGCAAGGTATCGGCGCGCATCGGCTGCCCGATTTGCGTGACGCCGAAGCTGCGGCGGCCGCGGCCTTCCAGCGCCTGTCGATCGCCAGATCGCAGATCGAGGAAGAAGCCGGCCGCATCCGCGCCCGTCAGGCGGAACTCGAGCGCCGGCTCCAGCAGCTCGACGGTGACATCGCCCGCGAGGAGCGCATGGTGCGCGACAATGCGGATATCCTCGAACGCCTGCGCGCCGAGGAAGCAGCGCTCAACTCCGAAAATGCCGGCGCGGCCGAGCGTGAAGCAACCACCCGCGCCGCCTTCGAACAGGCAGCCGCGACGCTCTCGCAGAGCGAAGCCAGGCTTGCAGCACTTACCGCCGAGCGGGCCGAGGCCGCCGCTTCGCGCAATCAGGTCGAGCGGACGCTGCGCGAGACCGCCGAGCGTCGGGACCGTTTCGCCCGCCAACTCGCCGATGTCGACCGCGAATTGTCGGAAATACTCTCCAAAGTCGCGGGCTTGCCCGACCCGGCCGAGAAGCGACTTCTGGTCGAGGACGCGCTGGCGCGGCTCGAAGAGAGCGAGGCCGGCGCGATTGCCGCCGAACAGGCGGTCGCCGAGGCGCGCGCCGCCGAAAATGCCGCCCGCCCGCCATTACAGGACGCCAGGGCCGAACTGGCGCGCATCGAAACCGAAGCCCGCACGCTGGCCAAGATCCTGAACGCAGCCAGCGGCGATCTCTTCCCGTCCGTGCTGGAACAGATCAGCGTCGAGCGCGGCTATGAGACGGCCTTGGGCGCCGCCCTCGGCGAGGACCTTGACGTGCCGCTCGACCGCAGCGCCCCGGTGCATTGGGGCGAGAGCGCGATCCAGGCCGATGACGCCACGCTTCCCGAAGGCATCAAGAGCCTGGCCAGCGTGGTACGTGCCCCGGCGCAGCTTGCCCGCCGGCTGGCGCAGATCGGCATTGTCGAAGCCGCCGACGGCCGCCGCCTGCAAGGGCTGCTCGCGCCCGGCCAGAGGCTGGTCAGCCCTGAGGGCGCGCTGTGGCGGTGGGACGGGCTGACCGCCAGCGCCGACGCGCCGACCGCGGCCGCGCAACGCCTGGCGCAAAAGAACCGGCTGGCCGAGCTCGATGCCGAAGCGGTGCAGGCGACGCTTATGCTGCGCGAGGCCGAGGCGGTGCTCGCACAGGCCGAACAGTCGCTTCGCGAGGCCAGCGAGGCCGAGCGCGCCGCGCGTCAGGCCGGACGCGACGCCCAGCACGGGCTGGACGCCGCCCGCAACGCGCTGGCCGAAGCCGAAAAGGCCGGCGGCGAGTTGGCGAGCCGGCGCGCCGCCCTGGACGAGGCCCGCGCCCGTATTGTCGACAGTCATCAAGAAACTTCGGCCGCCTTTGCCGAGGCGGAAATGCTGCTGCAGGACGCGCCCGATCTCGGCGACCTGCAGATACAGCTCGAGCAATCCTCGGCCAATGTCGCCCGCGACCGCGCCACGCTCGCCGATGCGCGTGCCGTCCATGAAGGGTTGCGGCGGGAGGCCGAGGCGCGGTCGCGCCGGCTCGATGCGATCGGCGCCGAGCGCAGCAACTGGCTGGAGCGCGGCGAGAACGCTTCGACGCAGATCGCCTCGCTGGGCGAACGCAAGGCAGAGGCCGAGGCCGAACGCGAGAGATTGGCCGACGCACCCGACAAGATCGATGCCAAGCGGCGCGCCTTGCTGTCACAGCTCACCGAGGCCGAGACCTTGCGCAAGGCGGCGGCCGACCGTCTGCAGGAAGCGGAGAACAGGCAGGCCGAACTGGACAAGGCGGCCACCAGCGCCATCCAGTCGCTGGCCGAGGCGCGCGAGACCCGTGTCCGCGCCGAGGAGCGCTTGACCGCGGCCGACGAGCGCCGGCTGGAGGTCGAGGCGCGCATCCAGGAGACGCTGAACACGCCGCCACATCTGGTCATCCGCCATACCGGGCTGGAGGCCGACGATCCGATGCCCGAAATGGCCGAGATCGAGCGCCAGCTCGACAGGCTGAAGATCGAGCGCGAGCGGCTCGGCGCCGTCAATTTGCGCGCCGAGGAGGAGCAGAAGGAGCTTTCGGACCGGCTGGAGACCATCGTCTCGGAGCGCGAGGACATCATCGAGGCGATCCGCAAGCTCAGGCAAGCGATCCAGAGCCTCAACCGCGAAGGCCGCGAGCGGCTTCTCGCCGCTTTCGACGTGGTCAACGGTCATTTCCAGCGGCTATTCTCGCATCTCTTCGGCGGCGGCACGGCGGAATTGCAGCTGATCGAATCCGAGGATCCGCTCGAGGCAGGACTTGAAATCCTTGCCCGTCCGCCCGGCAAGAAGCCGCAGACCATGACGCTGCTGTCCGGTGGCGAGCAGGCGCTGACGGCGATGTCGCTGATCTTCGCCGTGTTCCTCACCAACCCGGCGCCGATCTGCGTGCTCGACGAAGTCGATGCGCCGCTCGACGATCACAATGTCGAACGCTTCTGCAATCTGATGGACGAGATGGCCAAGACCACCGAGACGCGCTTCGTCATCATCACCCATAATCCCATCACCATGGCGCGCATGGACCGGCTGTTCGGGGTGACCATGGCCGAGCAGGGCGTCAGCCAGCTCGTTTCGGTCGATCTGCAGGCAGCCGAAGCCATGCGCGAGGCAAGCTGACTTCACCTTCAACGTGCCGTGCTGAAGCCTGATTTTGAGCGTTGTCTTTCGCGGTAAGGCAGTCGGTTCGGCTTCTTCTCACCTTGCGCGTTGCACGATCCAGGTCGCCCAGATCGCGGCCAGCAGACCGCATGCAATGCCAATGCAATCGGCAACCCAGTCGAGCACGTCGAAATCGCGGCCTATCGCCGTGGTGCCCTGGAGAACTTCTATGGCAGCGCCGACAAAGGCGAGGAAGACGATCAGCGCCGGCTTGTGCCGCGGCCAGCCGAGGCTGCCCAGGAAAGCCAGCACGGCGAATGCGCTGGCGTGATTGAGCTTGTCATAATGGAAGCCGATATCGATTCCGAATTGCTTGAGGCGATGTGCCGGCAGCAGCGCGAGAACGAGGACGGCCAGGAGCGTGACGACAAAGGCAATCCGCTCGGCGACGGAATAGATTCTCATTCTGCTCCAACAACATGTCTCCGGTATAAACCGTAACCTATGTGTCCGGAACGGACCTTGTGCGCTTGGCTGGGGCGCCAGGATTCGAACCTGGGAATGTCGGTACCAAAAACCGATGCCTTACCACTTGGCGACGCCCCAGCAGCTGACATGCGTCGACTGCGCGCGGCCTTATAGGCTGTGCCGGTGGAAAGCTCAATGCCTGGAGATTGCGACTTTCCTGCTGATCCACCACTCTATTGGCGACGGTCGCCTCATGCGCCGGTCGCGCCGCCTATTCTCCCCACACCGCCATCTCGTTTCCAGCCGGGTCGGCAAAGTGGAACCGCCTGCCGCCCGGAAACGAAAAGATCGGTTTGATGATCGTGCCGCCGGCATTCTCGACGGCTGCCAGCGTCTCTTCCAGATCCTGGGAGTAGAGCACCGGCAACGGCTTGGCGGTGGCGTCGCCGCTGTCGGCCTGGAAACCGCCGTCCAGTCCCTCGCTAAAGGCCGAATAAGTCGGTCCATAGTCGGTGAACGACCAGGCGAAGGCGGCGCTGTAGAAGGCTTTCACACTGTCCAGCGTCGCGCCGGTTGCCGGCAGTTCCAGATAGTCGAGTTTTCCGGTGAGCTTCATGATGCACCTCTTCGTTCCCTGTATGTTCTAGTCTTGGACCGTTGCACTGGCAAGTCCTTTTGCCGCAGCTTTTGCTTAATCGATTGTAGCGGCCAAACGGCTTTGCCGACGCCTTGCCTTTCGCATTGCAGCATCATATCCGTCCAAAGTCGGGATATGGCGGGGCTTTCTGTTTCGTCAATCTTTCCAATCTCCTGCAACCGGAGAGCAAAGCATGACCAAGTGGGTTTTCACCTTTGGCGATGGTGCGGCCGAAGGCCGGGCTGGCGACAAGAATCTGTTGGGCGGCAAGGGTGCCAATCTGGCCGAGATGTGTAGCCTTGGCCTGCCGGTGCCGCCGGGCTTCACCATCACGTCGGAGGTCTGCAACGCCTACTATGCCAACGGCCGCGCCTATCCGGCAGGGCTTGAAGCGGACGTCGCCGTGGCGCTGGACCATATCGGCCGGCTCACCGGCCGCCGTTTCGGCGATCCGTCGAAACTGCTGCTTGTGTCGGTGCGCTCCGGCGCCCGCGCCTCGATGCCTGGCATGATGGACACCGTGCTCAATCTCGGCCTCAACGACGAAACCGTCGAGGCGCTGGCCGCCGATTCCGGCGATGCGCGCTTTGCCTATGACAGCTACCGGCGCTTCATCCAGATGTATTCCGATGTCGTCATGGGGCTCGACCACGAGGTGTTCGAGGAGATCCTCGAGGATCAGAAGGCCAGCCTCGGCCATGAACTCGACACGGAACTGACGGCTATCGAGTGGCAAGGCGTCATCGCGCTCTACAAGGCCAAGGTCGAAGAGGAGCTCGGCAGGCCGTTCCCGCAGGATCCGCACGAACAGCTCTGGGGGGCGATCGGTGCCGTGTTCTCGAGTTGGATGAACAACCGCGCCATCACTTACAGGCGCCTGCACGATATTCCCGAAAGCTGGGGCACGGCGGTCAATGTCCAGGCCATGGTGTTCGGCAACATGGGTGGAACTTCGGCCACCGGGGTCGCCTTCACTCGCAATCCGTCGACCGGCGAAAAGCAGCTCTATGGCGAGTTCCTGGTGAATGCGCAGGGTGAGGACGTCGTCGCCGGCATCCGCACGCCGCAGAACATCACCGAGGCGGCCCGCATCGCCGCCGGCTCCGACAAGCCGTCATTGCAGAAACTGATGCCGGACGCCTTCCAGTCCTTCGTCACCATCTCGGACAGGCTGGAAAAGCACTACCGCGACATGCAGGACCTCGAATTCACCATCGAGCGCGGCAAATTGTGGATGTTGCAGACGAGGTCCGGCAAGCGCACCGCCAAGGCGGCGCTGAAGATTGCCGTCGAGATGGCCAGGGACGGCCTGATCTCGAAAGAGGAGGCGGTCGCCCGCATCGATCCCGCCTCGCTCGACCAGCTCCTGCACCCCACCATCGATCCGAAGGCCGCGCGCGACGTCATCGGCGTCGGCCTGCCGGCGTCTCCAGGCGCCGCCACCGGCGAAATTGTCTTTTCCTCCGCGGACGCCGAGGATCTCAAGACACAAGGACGCAAGGCTATCCTGGTGCGTGTCGAGACCAGTCCCGAGGACATCCACGGCATGCATGCGGCGGAGGGCATCCTGACCACGCGCGGCGGCATGACCAGCCATGCCGCGGTCGTGGCGCGCGGCATGGGCAAGCCGTGCGTTTCGGGCGCCGGTTCGCTGCGCGTCGACTATAAGGCAGCTACGCTGATGTCGATGGGGCAGACCTTCCGCAAGGGCGACATCATCACCATCGACGGCGGCAACGGGCAGGTGCTCAAGGGCGCAGTGGCGATGCTCCAGCCTGAGCTTTCCGGCGATTTCGCCGCGATCATGGAATGGGCGGACGCGGTGCGGCGCATGAAGGTGCGCACCAATGCCGAAACCCCGCTCGACGCGCGCATGGCGCGCTCCTTCGGTGCCGAAGGCATCGGCTTGTGCCGCACCGAACACATGTTCTTCGATGGCGCCCGCATTATCGCCATGCGCGAGATGATCCTGGCCGACACCGAAAAGGACCGGCGCGCCGCGCTTGCCAAGTTGCTGCCGATGCAGCGAGCGGATTTCCTGGAGCTGTTCGAGATCATGGCCGGCCTGCCGGTGACCATCCGCCTGCTCGATCCGCCGTTGCACGAATTCCTGCCCAAGACCGAGGCCGAGATAGCCGAAGTCGCGGCGGCGATGAATGTCGCGCCGGACAAGCTCAGGCAGCGCACCGAGGCGCTGCACGAATTCAACCCGATGCTCGGCCATCGCGGCTGCCGGCTTGCGGTGTCCTATCCCGAGATCGCCGAGATGCAGGCGCGCGCCATTTTCGAAGCCGCCGTCGAGGCTGGCCGCAAGGCCGGCGCGCTGGTGGTACCCGAGATCATGGTGCCGCTGGTCGGGCTTGTGAAGGAACTCGACTATGTCAAGGCGCGCATCGATGCGGTGGCCAAGAGCGTCATGGACGAAAGCGGCGTCAAGATCGACTACCTGACCGGAACCATGATCGAGCTCCCCCGCGCGGCGATCCGCGCCCATGTCATCGCTGAATCGGCCGAGTTCTTCTCTTTCGGCACCAACGACCTGACCCAGACGACATTCGGCATCTCGCGCGACGACGCGGCCTCGTTCCTGGAAACCTATCGCCAGAAAGGCATCATCGAACAGGATCCGTTCGTATCGCTGGACATCCATGGCGTCGGCGAACTGGTGCGCATGGCCGCCGAGAAGGGCAGGGCGGCGCGGCCAGGGATCAAGCTCGGCATTTGTGGTGAGCATGGCGGCGATCCGGCCTCCATCCGCTTCTGCGAGGAGGTCGGACTGGACTATGTGTCCTGTTCGCCCTACCGCGTGCCGATCGCCAGGTTGGCGGCCGCGCAGGCGGCCGTTCAGGTGGCAAAGGCGGGCCGCGGCTGAGCGCCTGCCGCCGATCGGAACGAGGAACTGCCGCAAGACGGTCAGATTGTCGCGTCTGGTGCTTTTCTGCTATCCAGCTCCGATTTTCGCCTCATGCGGGTCTTGGGATGCCTCCGTGAAACGCCCGATTGGAATTGGATTTGATGCGCCTGCTGCAAAAAAATCTCTGCATTGTCGCCATGTCTTTGGCCGTCGTGTCCAGCGGCCATGCCGCATCGCTGGTCGAACCCATCCTGCACATCAAGCCGGATGCAGGCGGAACCGGGCGCATTGCCTTGACCCTCGACGCCTGCGGCGGACGGACCGACAACCGCATCCTCTCGGCGCTGGTGGAAAACAGGATACCTGCGACCATCTTCGTCACCGGCATCTGGCTGAAGCGGAACGCCGCCGCCGTCGAGATCATGCGGGCACATCCCGACCTGTTCGAACTGGAAAACCACGGCGGCCGTCACATCCCGGCCGTCGACACGCCGCAGAAGATCTATGGCATACGCAGCGCCGGCAGTCCGGAAGCGGTTCTGGCCGAGGTCGAGTCGGGCGCCGTCGCCTTAGCCGGGACTGGCGAGCCAGCGCCGAAATGGTTTCGTGGCGCGACCGCGGAGTATAGTCCGTCGGCGATCGCCATGATCCGCAAGCTGGGCTTCAAGATCGCCGGCTTCTCGATCAATGGCGACGGCGGTTCGCTGCTCGGCGCCAGGGAAACCACAAGGCGCATAGAAGCGGCCAAGGATGGCGACGTCATCATCGCCCATATCAACCAGCCGACCCATGCCGCCGGGGAGGGCGTCGTGCAGGGCCTGCTGGCGCTCAAGCAGAAGGGTCTGACCTTCGTGCGGCTCGACGATGCCGAAGGCTTCGGCAATAACGGCACCACCGACTGACCGGCAGGACGGCAGGTCCGGCCTCCTCGTTCGTCCGTTCAGCCTGGCTTGGCTTCGATGCTGACCTTGCTTGCGTAGAACGCGCCGTGGTTGCGGATTTCAGCCATTTCGTCGAAAGGCTGCTCATAGGCCCACATCGCATCCTTGCCTGCCTCGCCGGCAGGCAGCACGCTCCAGTAGCTTGCGTCGCCCTTGTAGGGACAATGGGTGGAGGATTGCGTGCCGCTCAGCTTGTTGAAATCGATGTCTGCGAACGGGATGTAAAAGGCGGCCGGATAGGGCGCTTCCGTCAGCACCTTGGCGTTCGTCGAGGAGGCGATAACAGTGTCGCCTGCACGCACGGTGACGGTGCCCTTATACGGTTCGACGGTGATGACCTTATCGGGATTGCGCTGGAAGCCGGGTGCCGGGTTGGCGATCTTGTCCATGCTGTTTCTCCTCGTCTCAACTTTAAGTGTGTCGACGAGGTGGTTTGCGCAAGGGCGACTGTCGCCGGCAATTCCGCAATCGGTCTCCAGCCGTAGGCGCTACCGACGGCATTTTTAGCGAAGACCTTGTCCGGCGAGGCTCAGGCGGCGGTTCTGAACGCGTCCATCAACCCGGCATAGGCGGCCGCGATACCGGCCACGGGATTGCTGCTCCTGGATGCGGTCTCGACTTTCAAGTGGCCGCCGCCGGTCGGCAGAGTGAGCAGCAGGAATTGACGATTGCCGCCATCGCCCACGGACGCCGCGGCGACGTGCTCGCCTTCCCCTTCGTTCTGGACGCACATCTTGAACAGCAGCGTGCCGCCCACCGCTTCGAGCGCACCGCCGACAACTTCAACAAATTCGTCTTCGGAAACAGTCTTTGTGTCCGGCACCAGATCGCCCAGGCTTTCGGCAAGCGTACTTTCCAGTGCCTTATCGTCGAGCTGCGTGTCCATGCGAACCTCTTTCAGTCGCCAATCGCACCCCTTTGCCCATTAACGAAACTTAATGCCGACGATGGCCGGATTGTGGCGGATTCTCCTCTCGGTCGAGTAATTTAGACTTCTCTGATATAATGGATTTCAAGGCCGCCGGTCCTATGACATGAGCGCCAGGCATTCGGACCTCCAAGAAAGACGCGATTCGATCGCTTGCCTGCGCGACCGGCATCCGGATTTGCTTCGCCACCCGGCGGTGGCTGGACAATCCACCGGTTCGCTTCACAATGGCAACAAAAGCGAGGAGCGTAAGGGAGGAACGAATGCTGGGGCTGATGCAGGAATGGCCGCTTCTTTGCCATAAGCTTATCGACAACGCAGAGCGGCAGCATGGCGCGCGAGAGATCGTATCACGCTCGATCGAAGGTCCGATTGTGCGCACAACCTACGCCAGCATCCATCGTCGCGCCCTGAAGGTCTCCCAGCGCCTGGAGCGTGACGGCTATCGGCTGGGCGACCGCATTGCGACGCTGGCCTGGAACACGGCGCGCCACATCGAGGCCTGGTATGGCATCATGGGCATCGGCGCGATCTATCACACGCTCAACCCGCGGCTGTTTCCCGAGCAGATCGTCTGGATCATGAACCATGCCGAAGACAAGGCGGTCTTTGTCGACCTGACTTTCCTCCCTTTGCTCGAGAAGATCGCCGGCGCGGTCAAGTCCCTGAAACAGGTGATCGTGCTGACCGACAGGGCGCATCTGCCGCAGACCACGCTGCCCAACGTCGTCGCCTACGAAGAATGGCTCGACGAGGCCGATGGCGATTTCGCCTGGAAGAGCTTCGACGAAGGCACCGCCGCCGGCATGTGCTATACGTCTGGAACCACTGGCGATCCAAAGGGCGTCGTCTACAGTCACCGCTCGAATGTCCTGCACGCCATGATCGCCGCCATGCCCGACGCGATGGGCCTGTCTTCGCGCGACACGATCCTGCCGGTGGTTCCGATGTTCCACGCCAATGCCTGGGGCCTTGGCCAGAGCGCACCGATGATCGGCGCCAAGCTTGTCATGCCGGGCTGCAAGATGGACGGCGCCTCCATCTATGAATTGCTCGACACTGAGAAAGTAACCTTCAGTGCCGCCGTGCCGACCGTGTGGATGATGCTGCTGCAATATCTGGAGGAGACCGACAGGAAGCTGCCCTACCTGAACAAGGTCGTCATCGGCGGCTCGTCATGCCCACGGATCATCACCAAGAAATTCCAGGACAATTATGATGTCCAGGTCGTCCACGCTTGGGGTATGACCGAAATGTCGCCGCTCGGCACACTGTGTACGCTGAAGCCGGACTATGAAAGCCTTCAGGGTGACGCCCGGCTCGATGTCCAGGGCAAGCAGGGTTACCCGCCCTTCGGCGTCGAGATGAAGGTGACGGACGACGACGGCAACGCGCTGCCTTGGGACGGCAAGACATTCGGGCGGCTGAAGGTGCGCGGCCCCGCGGTGGCCAGCGCCTACTACGGCGGCGCCGGCTCGGAGCAGTTCGACGAGGACGGCTGGTTCGATACCGGGGATGTCGCCCACATCGACGCTGGCGGCTATATGCAGATCACCGATCGCGCCAAGGACGTCATCAAGTCCGGCGGCGAATGGATTTCGACCATCGACCTGGAGAATCTGGCCGTCGGCCATCCCGATGTCGCCGAGGCAGCCGCCATTGGCGTCCCTCATTCGAAATGGGGCGAGCGGCCTTTGCTGGTGGTTGTCCGCAAGCCGGGGAAGGAACCGACCAAAACCGATATCCTTGGTTTTCTCGACGGTAAGGTGGCCAAATGGTGGATGCCCGACGACGTCGCTTTCGTCGGCGAAATTCCGCACACCGCCACCGGCAAGATCCAGAAGATCACCTTGCGCCAGCAATTCAGCGACTATCGCTTGCCGACGGATTGACGGGATATTGCGTGTCTCGGCCTGATGCGGTCGTAAAAGGACAGTGCAGCGACGTGCACCTTTCCGGCAGGGCACGATAGCATTTCCAACTGGCGCACGATCCTCCTCGAAAATCGATTCCGATTTTGGTGGCCATGCGCTAAGTCTTCTTCGGCTTGGGATGACGCAGAGAAACATGGTCAGCATTTCGGAACGGCAAACGTCGAAGGCTGCCGGATGGTCGCGGCGCACCGCTGCTTTTTCGGCGGTGCTTTTGCTGACCGTGTTCGTCGGCCATTATTTCAACCTCGTTGAAACGCCGGTGTTCCTGTGGGTGTTGGCTATCGTCGCGCTGTTGGCGGCGCTGGCGCTGCTGTTCGCCGGATTTGCCTTCTCGAGGGTGTGGAATTTTGGCGACTATGGCGGCCGCGACATCACGGTCGGCGTCTTGCTGGCAGTGCTGGTGCTGACCCCCTATGGCATCGCCGCCTATTGGGCGACAATCTTTCCGCCGCTCAGGGATATTTCGACCGATTTCGACGAACCGCCGGCACTCGACGTCACCGGTCGCACGAAGGACATGAACGTGCTCTCGCCCCCGACGCCCGGCGAGCAGCGGTTGCAGACCGACAGCTATCCGCTTGTCACCGCGCGTAGCTACGACCTGCCGTTCGAGACCGTCGTCACTGCCGTTGAAACCGTGCTCGACCGCCGCAATTGGGATCTTACCGGACCCTATCCCGAACTCGCCGGGCAAAGCGACGTGACGATTACCGCTGTCGCCAGGAGCTTCGTGTTGGGCCTCCCCGCAGACGTGGCAATTCGCATCACGGACGACGGGGATACGGTTCTCGTCGACATGCGGTCGGCTTCCCGCTACGGCCGCTACGACCTCGGCGACAACGCTGCGCGCATCACCGACTTTCTGGCGGAGTTGGACCAGGAAGTCGCCGGCCAGGTCGGCGCGGCTCCGGCCGAATAGATGCTCGGGCCTAAGGGGCTGGCCTAAAAATGCCGTCTATGGCCGGCGCGGCGTCTGTCGCGACCAGGCCGCGCGCCACCAGATCCTCCAGATGGGCAAGCACCGACAACCCGGCGGCGCCATGCAGCCGCGGGTCGGTATCCCTGTAGATCGCCTTGACCATGTCTGCGATCGTGCGGTCGCCCGCGCGGATCCGCTCCAATATGGCCCGTTCGCGCATTTTGCGATGGGTCTTCAATCCGCGCATGAAGCCTCGCGGTGCCGTCACCGGCCCGCCGTGGCCGGGCAGCAGCAGGCGGTCACCGCGTTCGATCAGCCGGTCCAGCGAGGCCATGTAGTCCGCCATCGCCCCGTCCGGCGGCGCGACGATGGAGGTCGCCCACGCCATGACGTGGTCGGCCGAAAACAGGATGCCGGTGCCCTCCAGCGCGAATGCCGCGTGGTTGGCGGTATGGCCGGGGGTCAGGACCGTGCGGATTGCCCAGCCGTCGCCGGCGACCAGCGCGCCGTCCGGCAGCGCGAGATCGGGAACGAAAGCGGTATCGGCGCTGGCATCGAGCGCGTTGATCTCGCCAATATGCAATGGCCTTGCCGGCCGGTGCGGCCCTTCCGCCATCACCTGGGCTCCGGTCTCCTGCTTCAGCCGTGCCGCCAGCGGTGAATGGTCGCGATGCGTGTGGCTGACGAAGATGTGGCTGACCGGCCTGCCGGCGATGACGTCGAGCAAGGTGCGAAGGTGAGCTTCGTCATCCGGCCCCGGATCGATCACTGCCAGCGTATCGCGTCCGACGATGTAGCTGTTGGTGCCGTGAAAGGTGAAGGGACTTGGATTTCGGGCCGTGACGCGCTGCACGTCGGGCGCGACGCTGACGCCCCCGCCGTAGCAGGGATCGAAGCTGGTATCGAATTCGAGGGCCATGACGGTGTCGATGCCTGTTGCGGGAATGGCAAAACCGATTGCCGCATAGCACGCAAGCCAATATAGGAAAACGCAAGACCGCGATCATCGGATGGCGGCACTCGGATGGGGAAGACCATGGCAACTGCAACGACGATGCGCCCGCTTGTTTCTCTGGCTCTGCCGCAAGATGGCGCGGCGCGGCTGGCAACGCAGTTCTTCCTGGCGATAGCCGGGACATTGCTCCTGACCCTGTCGGCCAAGACCAAGGTGGTTCTGGGGCCAGTCGATATTTCGATGCAGACGCTCGCCGTCCTGCTGATCGGGGCCGCTTTCGGCCTGCGGCTCGGCGTCGCCACCCTGCTGCTCTATATGGCCGAGGGCGCGATGGGCTTCCCGGTCTTCCAGAGCACGCCGGAAAAGGGAATTGGCATTGCCTACATGCTCGGCTCGACCGGCGGCTATCTCGCCGGCTTCGTGGTCATGGCGGCGATCGCCGGCTGGGCCGCCGATCGCGGCTGGGATCGCCATCCGATCAAGCTTTTCAACGCGATGCTGGTTGCCGAGTTCGTCATGATGGCCATGGGCTTTGCCTGGCTGGCGATGCTCATCGGTCCGGAAAAATCCTGGCAGTTCGGCGTCGTGCCGTTCATCGTCGGTGATCTGATCAAGGTTGCTCTGGCCGCAAGCCTGGTGCCAGCCGTCTGGTCGCTGCTGAAGCGCTCCTGAATTTAAACGAGGTTCCGGGGAAGTACCTGGTCATTGGTCCGGGTCGGACAGATGTGACTGGCAGGTCGTGCCCAAGCAGTCAGCCAGTCACCAGTGATACGAACATCCATTTACCTTCATGCGTCCAGACATTCTCGACGGCCGGCAGTAAGCCTATCTATTAGCGATAGCTTTTGAACCGCATTCAGCGATGCGATTGATCAAAAAATCCTGCCGGTTGCTACAGTGTAAATAGATACTTGCTGGTATCGTTACAGTGTCGTAGCTCTTGATCTTCGACTGAGTCGAACAGCCAGTAGCGAGAGGCCTGATTCCGCTTTGCGAATGAACGGCCAAGCCAAGCGCATTATTGCAATGGCAATCGCCGACATGGCAGCTTCGAGGGGGGAAGAAGTTGAATGTCGCAACATCAACTCTTGTCGGAAGCCGGCACTTCCTGTTCAAAATTCGCTTTCAACTTATTGGCGGACTGACGTTCGCGATCGTCGCGCCGGCCCTCATCCGGATCGCCTTCAAACCCGATGCGGTCTACGTCGCCAATCTCCAGGTAACCGTCGCTGCCGCGGTCATTGCGCATGTAGCAGGCTTCCTTGCCTATCGGCGTATCGGGAATTTCCCCGGCGTGGCCGCTGCCAGCTACATCCTGCCGACGTTTGTGCTGTCCTACGGGCTTGTTTTCCTGACTATTTTCTTTTTTCGTTTCGAGTACAGCCGGTTTCAGGCGGCTGCCAGCTTCACCCAGTCCACGCTCTGGTATTTTGGCCTGAGCATCATAACGCGGCATCTCGAACCGTACCGGCTGGTCGTCATTCCCGGCGGGAACGTAGAGCGCCTAAGGACACTGCCGGGAGTGCATTGGTTCTGGATCACTTCGCCTGGCACCGTCATCGAACGGGCGAATGGCGTGGTTGTCGATCTGCGGGCCGACCTTGACGCCGAATGGGAACGATACATCGCGGACCGGGCTCTTTCGGGCACGCCGGTCTACCACGTCAAGCAGGTCAGCGAGTCGCTGACCGGCCGCGTCGAGATCGAACACCTGTCGGAAAACACGCTCGGCTCGCTCAATCCGAACCAGGCCTATCTCAAGATCAAGCAGGCAATCGACTGGATCTCCGCGCTTGTCATGGTCGTGGCTCTTTCACCTTTCGTGGTGCTGATCGCGCTGCTGATCCGGCTGGACTCGGAGGGCCCGGTGCTGTTTCGCCAGCCCCGCATTGGCTACAGGGGCCGGATCTACACGGTCTACAAGTTTCGCTCGATGAGGCAGCAAGCCGGCATTGGCAGCGACAAGGACAAGGCGATCACGAAACGTGACGACGATCGCATCACCCGGATAGGGCGTTTTTTACGCAAGTTCAGGATCGACGAGCTGCCGCAGGCCATCAACATCCTGCGCGGCGAAATGAGCTGGATCGGGCCACGGCCCGAGGCTGTCGTCCTGTCGCACTGGTATGAGGCGGAATTGCCGTTCTATCGCTACCGGCACATCGTCAGGCCAGGTGTGAGCGGGTGGGCGCAAGTAAACCAGGGGCATGTTGCGGCGGTCGACGATGTGATGGAGAAATTACACTACGATTTTTACTACATAAAGAACTTCTCGCCTTGGCTTGATGTTCTCATCACCCTCAGAACCATCAAGACGATGATTACCGGCCATGGTGCGCGATAGCGGAGGCCGTGGCTGATTAAGGCTTGCCGGACAGGAAGCAAATGGACCTCGGCTCCAGGAAAATAGCTGTCATCGGGCTTGGCTATGTGGGTTTGCCGCTGGCGGTGGCCCTCGGAGCGATCAGGGACGTCGTCGGCTTCGACATCAGCCAATCGCGCGTGGATGCGCTGAGGCGTGGCGAAGATCACACGCTTGAGGCCAGCAGAGATGAAATCGGCGCCGCCACGCGGCTGCGGTTCACCAGCGACAAGGCCGATCTGCGGGATTGCGGAGTTTTCATCGTCACTGTCCCCACTCCGATCGACAGGGCCAACCGGCCGGACCTGAAGCCCCTTGTCATGGCGTCCGCCACGGTCGGCGAGGTGATCTCCCCCGGTGCGGTGGTAATCTTTGAATCGACCGTCTATCCCGGCTGTACGCAAGAGGTGTGTGCGCCGCTGATCGAGAAACATTCCGGTCTGCGCTACAACGAAGACTTCTTCCTGGGCTACAGTCCTGAGCGCATCAACCCCGGCGACCGCGAGCACCGGCTGCAGACGATCGTCAAGGTCACCAGCGGCTCCACGCCGGAGGTGGCGGACGCTATCGACGCGCTCTATGCCTCGATCGTTCCCGCCGGCACGCACCGTGCCTCGAGCATCGCGGTCGCCGAGGCAGCCAAGGTCATCGAGAACACGCAACGCGATCTCAATATCGCCTTGATGAACGAATTGTCGCTGATCTTCGGCAAACTGGGCATCGACACATCGGAGGTGCTGGAAGCGGCCGGCACCAAATGGAATTTCCTGCGCTTCAGCCCTGGTCTCGTCGGCGGCCACTGCATAGGCGTCGATCCCTATTATCTGACCCACAAGGCTCAAGAACTCGGCTATCATCCTGAGGTGATTCTTGCCGGTCGCCGCATCAACGACGGCATGGGCCGGCATGCAGCGGACCAGACGGCCCGCCTTATGATGCGCAAGGGCATACCTGTCGTTGGCAGCCGGATTCTGGTCATGGGCGCGGCCTTCAAGGAAAACTGTCCGGACCTGAGAAACTCCAAGGTCGCCGACATTGTCGCGCAGCTGAGGCAGTACAATGCCGGCATCGATATCTGGGATCCTTGGGTTGATGCGCAGGAATGCGCGCGCGCCTTTGGCGTAACGAGCGTTAAAGAGATGCCCGCCGCGCGTTACGATGGCGTTGTCGTCGCCGTGGGGCACGGGCAGTTTCACACCCTGGGCGTTGCCGGTCTTCGGGCGCTTTGCAAGGACCCTAGCGTCGTCTACGACATCAAGGGTCTGTTCCCCAGGGATGTTACGGACGGGCGGTTCTGATGAAGGTTCTGGTCACCGGCGCTGCCGGCTTCATAGGCTATCACGTCGCCAGGCGGCTGCTCGAACGCGGCGACGAGGTCGTCGGCATAGACAGCATCAACGACTACTATGATCCGCAGATCAAGCAGGCGCGGCTGCGGCTTCTGGCCGAAGCAAGCCGCAACACCAATGCGGGCTACCATTTCATCCACGGTAATCTCGCAGAGCGAAACGTGGTGGACGGCTGCTTTGCCGATCACGCCTTCGACAGGGTGATCCATCTCGCCGCCCAGGCCGGCGTCCGCTACAGCCTTGAAAACCCGCACGCCTATGTCGAGAGCAACATTATCGCCTACGCCAACATGCTGGAGGCCTGCCGCAATAGCCGTGTCGGCCACCTGACCTATGCCAGCACGTCGAGCGTCTATGGCGCCAATACCGACATGCCGTTTTCCGAGCATCGCCCGGCGGATCATCCGCTGCAGTTCTACGCCGCAACCAAGCGCGCCAACGAGCTGATGGCGCACAGCTACAGCCACCTGTTCGGGCTGCCGACCACGGGCTTGCGTTTCTTCACAGTGTACGGCCCTTGGGGACGTCCCGACATGGCGCTGTTCCTGTTCACCAGGAACATCCTGGCCGGCGAGCCGATCAAGCTGTTCAACAACGGCAATCATACACGCGACTTCACCTATGTCGAAGATATCGCCGAAGGCGTGATCCGCACCAGCGACAGCCCCGCCGCGGCTAACCCCGCCTGGGATTCCGGTCATCCGGATCCTGCGACGAGCAGCGCGCCTTGGCGCATTTTCAACATCGGCAACAACAACCCGGTGAAGCTGACCGCCTATGTCGAGGCGCTTGAAAACGCGCTTGGCCGCAAGGCCATCGTGGAGCTCTTGCCGCTGCAGGCCGGCGACGTGCCTGACACTTTCGCCGATACTTCGGCGCTGCAGGCGGCGGTCGGCTATCGTCCCGGCACGTCCGTGACGGAGGGCGTCGGGCGGTTCGTCGAATGGTACCAGGCCTATTTTGAGCGGAGGTAGGGGGAGGTCACGTCTTGTCCACGAAATCGATGACGGGATAGCGTCTTTGCTGCGGGGTTTTGTTCGCACGAACGTGGCGGTCTCAGAGTGTCTGGACCGAGCCTTGCCGCTACGGCTGCGCGTGGATGGCAACCACGCCTTTGCTGCGGAAATCGCACCGGTGCTCTTTACACCTAACGCACTGGTCTATGATCTGGGCGGAGGAGCAAGGCCGCTTGTAAGCCTAGCCGAGAAGCGTCGTCTGGGGCTGGTTGTCGTCGGAGTGGACCGCGATGCCAAGGAACTGTCGAAGGCTCCGGGCGAGATCTATGACGAGCGGATCGAGGCGGACCTTACTTCGTTCAGGGGGAAGGGAGATGCCGATCTGGTCATATGCCAGGCCACTCTGGAGCACGTCCGCGACGGCGAAGGCGCATTTCGCGGCATTGCCAGCTGCGTAAGGCCGGGCGGCACGGTCGCCATTTTCTCGCCTTCACGCAACGCCGTTTTCGCCAGGCTCAATCGGGTCTTGCCCGAGGCGATCAAGCGTCGCCTGCTGTTTGCGGTCTATCCGGACAAGGGCAGGGGGCACGACGGCTTCCCAGCCTTCTATGACAGATGCCTGCCGAGCGAGGTGGAAAGGATCGCAGCGCAAAATGGCCTGGAGCTTGTCCAGCGTCATCTGTTCTGGAGGAGTTCATACTTCTATGCTTTCGTGCCGGCCTTCCTTGTCTGGCGCCTCTGGCTAGGTCTCTCGGCTCTTCTCATCGGGAAGGATGCGGCTGAAACCTACGCCTATGTCTTTCGGCGAAGACATTGATCACCCGAAGATATTCTCCGCTTTCGTGGACCCGAGTGCGACGGCTGTCTCCCCGGTATCCGGGTGGAGCATCGCTCATCGCGCACGGTCAGGCGCAAGCAAAAAAGCTTTCGCCGTGACCGGCCAGGAAAGGTGGCGAACCGAGTGACGTGCACGCGCCAAGACAAGAGATCACCAGGCAGCCCAGACGCTCGGATTGCTATCTTCATTCCCTCTCTTCGTGCTGGCGGCACCGAGCGGGCAATGCTCACCCTGGCCAGCGAATTTGGCCGGCGCGGCTTGCCGATCGATCTGGTGCTTGGGTGTGCGACGGGCGAGTATCTCGCTTTGGTTCCGAAGACGATAAGGATACAGGACCTCCGAGCCTCGCGGTTGCTGTTTTCCGTGTTGGGCTTGATCCGGTATTTGAGGCGGGAGCAGCCGCGGGTGATGCTGACGGCGTTACCCCATGCAAATATCGTTGGCATCATCTCGTCCATGCTGTCGCTGCGCCGGATACCGATCGTGATATCCGAAAGGAGCAATCTTTCCAGGACCGTCGCGGATACGAAGCTGGTTCGTGAGAAGTTTCTGCCATTTCTCATGCGGCTGACCTATGGTCGTGCCAGCACGATCATCACTGTATCGCATGGCGTCGCGGAAGACCTGATCCAGAGCATCGGGGTCCACCGGAGTTCCGTCAAAACGATCTACAATCCGCTGGACATCAAACATGTTGAAGAGCAGGCGGATGAACCGCTCGATCACCCCTTCGCGGTCGAGGATGGCAGGATCTTGCTGGTGGCCGTTGGGCGGCTTGATTTCGCAAAAGACCATGCCACGCTCATAAGCAGCTTCGCGCGGATTGCGAGGAAGAGACCCGTCAAATTGGCCATTGTCGGGGAAGGACCGCTGCGGGGATCGCTTCAAACCCTGATCGACGAACTCGAGCTGAATTCTTCGGTCGCTCTGGTCGGCTTTTCGAAGAATCCGTATCCGTGGATGCGGCGGGCAGCGTTGTTTCTTCAATCCTCCCGCAGGGAGGGATTTCCAAACACGATCATCGAAGCAATGGCTTGCGGGACCAACGTGGTGAGCACCAACTGCGAAAGCGGTCCGGCCGAGATACTCGAGGACGGCAAGTGGGGGCGTCTCGCCGCGGTCGGAGATGCCCAGGGTTTTGCGGCAGAAGTGATGGCCGCCCTTGATGAAGCTGATCCTCCAGACGTCAGGCGTCGGGCGCGGGATTTCAGTGTCGAAAAGGTGGCCGACGCCTACCTGCTCGCGATGGGTGTCGATCCCACGAACGCCGTGGGGAAGGAGCGGTCGTATTAAGATCCTGCACGTCATCACCGGACTTGAGAACGGCGGCGCCGAGGCAGCGCTATACCGCCTGTGCACGGCCGAGCGCAGCCATTCCCATTTTGTCGTTTCGCTTTCGGGTGACGGAAAATATGGCCCGTTGCTTCGCGCGGCCAAAATACCGCTCGCCTGCCTGGCGATGCCAAAGGGAAGGTTGAGTCTCAAGGGGCTCGCCTCGCTCAGGCGCGTGTTCTCGACCTATCGGCCGGACGTGGTTCAGTGCTGGATGTATCACGCCAACCTCGTCGGAGGCGTCCTGGCGCGGCTTGGCGGCATCAGCCCGGTTCTTTGGGGGATGCACAATTGCGGACTGGATCCGCGGGCGGCCTCCTTTACGACCAGGACAGTGGACAGGATATGCGCTCTCATATCCGGTATCATCCCGGCTCGGATTGTCAGTTGCTCGCAAAATGCATCGCGGTGCCACATCCATGCAGGATATTCGAGCTCGAACTGGACGATCATACCGAATGGCTACGATCTGGCCGTGTTCGAGCCGGACGACCGGGCGCGCGCGCGGCTCCGTCGGGATTGGTCGATAGGTGATGGCCAGTTCGTGATCGGAAACGTCGCTCGCTGGCATCCCGACAAGGACCACCAGAATCTCTTCGCTGCCCTGTCCAGGCTGTCGATGCACAAGAGCCTTCCCTTCAAATGTGTTCTTGCCGGCCCGGGTATGACGGCTGAAAACACTGCGCTTGCCGTGCTGTTGGAGCGCTACGATGTTCGCCACAAGGTGAAGCTTCTTGGGCCGAGCGACGACATTGCCGGTTTGATGAATGCATTCGACATTCATGTGCTGGCCTCCAGCAGCGAAGCCTTTCCGAACGTGGTTGCTGAGGCGATGGCATGCGGCACGCCATGCGTGGCAACGGACGTCGGGGACATCGCGATGCTTGTCGGCAACACGGGATTGATCGTTCCGCCGCGGAACCCTGACGCGTTATCGCGTTCCATCGAGATTATGGTTTCGGAAATTCAGGATACCCGGTCTTGGGCGAGCAGGCGGCAAGCATGTCGCGACCGCATCGCTGCGGATTTCTCGCTTGAGCGGATGGCGCACTCGTATGGCTTGCTGTGGGAGAAATCGTCCCTGGGCCGCTAAGGGGTGAGAACAATACGAATATTCAGATGGCGATGGAACGAAAGTGAAGCACCTCAAACGAGATTATTTTGTTTCGCCATTTGCGCTCACGCCGCAAATGTTGTTGCTTTTGTCGAGCTTGGTCTACTTTGTGCCATTCGTCACCGGGAGATTTCAGTATGTTGATGTCAGCAGAAGGAAGTATGATTTCATATATCACGCGGGCACTGGATATGCCATTGCGCTTTCTCTTTCTTGCATTGCTGCCGCGATGCTGGTCTTCATGCCAAGGCGTCAAGATTTCGAAGTCGAAGGCGACGTTCGGGGGGAGTCGATCGTAATAATTGTGATGCTGGTGGTGTTCGGTGGGATTTCGATAGCAAATCCGGCACTTTTTTCGGCCGCAAAGGCCGATGTTTTGTCATCTACCGGGCGGATCCAGTATGTATTTTACAACAGCTGCATCATCGGCATGGTGTTCGGAGCCCTGTCGGGGTGGAAGAAATCCAGGCTGGTCATCATCTTGAGCTGCCTGGGACTGATGCTTACGCTCTATATCGGGCATCGCTCTTCGGTTGCCATCGCGATTTTAGCTTGTTTGTACATAAGGTACAGGAACATTTCCCTGCTTTTGATCAGGAAAAGATACATAATTGGAGGAATTGGCGCATTCTTTTTTCTTGCAGTGTACAAGGCAGTATATGCAGCAATAAAAGCAGGAAATTTTGAACTTGTAGGTCAGAAAATACAATTCGACCAATTGTCCGATTCCGCTCTCGTGGGGCTGGAGCAGTTCGTGACATTGGCTCACCTGGATCTGGTCGTGAAATATGACTACACCTTGCCGTGCTCGAATCTTTGGCTGGTGCCTCTTTCTCTGTTTCCGTTCTCGGATACGGTCTTTGGCAAGGACGGATGCACCTACAACGAGCAGGTTCAGCCGTTCCTATTTCCGGGTTACAGTGGTGGCGTCGCTGCAAACATCTGGGCGGAGTTCTTTGCCAATTTCGGGTATGCCGGATTTCCGCTGCTCGTTGTCATTCTGTCGCTCGTGTGTGTTGCCGTCGAGGCGATAATCCGCAATGTGCGCAGCGCGACGCTCAAGGCCGGGCTGATCGTGGCCATCGTCCATCTCACATTCTACATCCAGCGCAAGGAGCTGCTTGGCGCCTTCATCTCCGCCAAGCGAGCCGTTCTCGTTGCGCTTTTCATTTTTGGCTTGGTTTATGTGCACCGGAAGTGTTTTCCACCGGCCTCCGCCGAGGTGATGCCGCAGGGGGCGCGGGCCTTGCGCCGAGACAATGGCTGAGGACGTGACGGCGGTCGCCAAGCCTTCCGGATGGATGCGCGCGCGGCGGATTGCCCGCGACGTTACGTTTACGACGTCCGCAAGCGGAGTGGCCGCGTTGTGCTCCATCCTTGCACTGGCGCTCAACGCACGGTCGCTGGGTCCGGGGA
Organism: Mesorhizobium sp. B1-1-1; assembly: GCF_006442955.1. NCBI lineage: Bacteria > Pseudomonadati > Pseudomonadota > Alphaproteobacteria > Hyphomicrobiales > Phyllobacteriaceae > Mesorhizobium > Mesorhizobium sp. B1-1-1. The sequence continues at coordinate 75,206 of NZ_VFWW01000007.1, read as the reverse complement.
ATTTTGGCACACTCGCCGTAATTCAGGCCTATGTGGCGTTCGTTTCCGGCCTATGCACGTTCGAGAGCTGGCAGCTAGTGATCAGGCTGTGCGCGAGGTCGCCTTTGCGTCTGGGACCGGCGGCATCTTGCGGAATTGCCCTCGATGTTTCAGCCGCCCTTCTCGCCACGGTCCTGGCGATAGGCGGGATCTTGCTGTTTGGAGAAGCTGTTGGCGTGTCGCGGGATAATCGCCTTCTGGCGATTATCTACAGCCTCACCTTGTTGGCGAGTCTTTCGGGTACGCCGAAAGGTGTGCTTCGGCTGAACGGCCGGTACGACGTCATTGCCGGCAATCAACTCATGCAAGGGGTTGCCGTGGTGGTTGCCTCTCTCGTCCTTTGGATCCTCGATACCTCATTGCCGGCTTATGTAATCGTGCTGGCAGCGGTCGGCGCATTCTACAACCTGACGCTGTTCGTACGCCTGCTTCTCTATGCCGGGCGGGAAGATATCGAATTGTTCAACCCGCTCCGTTCCCGGTCCAAACGCCGTTTCTTCTGGGCATTTCTTGCCATGGCCACGGGGACGAGTCTGCTCTCGACAATGATAAGTGCCAGGCGGCATCTCGCATTGTTCCTTGTCGCGGGCCTGCTGGGAGAGGTCGCCGCGGGCTCTTATTCGCTCGCATCGCGCCTGGCGACGATGGTTTCCCGGCTGACCGGTCCCTTGAACCAGGTGATCTTTCCCGAAATCGCGAAACTGTCGAAGCAAGAGCCTTCTTCTCGTCTATACCGCTTGAACGCCCGCATCACCGTGGTTTCGGCATGCGCCGCCGCCGGCATGGCGGTTGGGGGGGTGTTGCTGGAAAACCCCATCGTCCTTCTGGCTGGCGGTTCGGCCTACGCCGAAGCTTCGCTGCTCTTTGCCATTTTGTTCGCTTCAGAATGCTTCGGCCTGGCTGGAATGCATCTCAATCCGTTGATCCAGGTCCTGGCGGGGACGAAGCCGCTTTTGAAAATCACGGCGCTGGCGATCGCCATCTATGTTCCGCTTTGCCTGGCTTTGTCCGGATGGATCGGAATTTCAGGCATCGCCTGGGCCGGCTTGCTCGTATCGGCGGTGGTCTACGCGGCGATGATAGTGGTTTCGCATCTATTGTTGAAAAGGCGAATCCGCCTGGCGGAAGATATCTGAAGGCGGATGTTTTGAGATACTTGTTTTGCCTGCCAAGATACCACACCAATGCGGTACCCTGGGTTCGCATTCTGACTTCGGCGGGGCACCATGTTGCGGTCGACGTAGTCGAAACGAGCGTCACCGAGAATCACGCTCTTGTTTCTCCCAACGTGATGGCTCCATCCGCGCTGTCCCGGATGATCATGCGTCGGCGCTCGAGCAACATTCCGAATTCGCCTTTTTCCTTTCCCGGCGTCTTTTCCTACTGGAAGCGTTTGCAGGCCGAAGACCCCGACGTGGTGATCATCCGCGGAGTGACGCGATGGTTTTGCAGGGTCGCGGCACTCTGTTCAATTCTGCAAGGGCGCAGGCTGGTCATCTACGACCAGGAGGACGCCAAGCCCAGCGCATGGAGTGGCACATGGGTTCGAAGAGCCGTCTTTCATGGCCTAGGCATCCCGCATTTCACCTCACGGCTTTCGCCAAATCTTGGCCCGGCCAAGCTCGGCGATGCCATGTCCCTGCCATTCGGGAGCCCTTTCGAGCCGGCCCGGACTGAAGGCCTGGAAAGCAGGCCATTGCAGTGGCCGCCTCGAATCCTGATGGTGGCAAAATACCGGGAGCGCAAGGGGCACAGTTTGCTTCTGAGGGCGTTGTCCGCGATTTCATCCATGCCCTTCTCCCTGACATTCTGCGGCGAGGAGGCAACGAACGCCGACACGGCTTTCTGTCAGGCCTTGCGGCGCGAGGCTCAGGCGCTTGGCGTGGCGGACAGGCTTCGGTTTCAAAACAACATTGCGCATGACGACATGATCTCGGTCTTCTCCGTTCATGATCTCTTGATACTGCCCTCGCGGGCTGAACCCGCGGCGGTGTCTCCCATCGAGGCGGCCTGGGCGGGATGTGCCGTGCTGATGTCGCGAGACAGCGGCACGAGGTACTACATGCCCGAGGGGGCCGCTTTCGATTTCAACCCCGACGATCCGCAAGACATCGCACGCGCGGTCGCGAGGCTGATCGCTCGGCCACAGGATCTGGGGCCTGCAAGGGACGCCTGCTTCGCCCGCATCTCATCGCTCGCCAGTGACGACGAGATCTTGCGGCTGTTCGAGACCTTTGGGCCGGGCAGGGCACGACTGCATACAAGACAGTGAGCGAAACGGCATTGGGGGAGGCGGGGACGATGCTTGGGATCGGAAGAAAGATAATCATCTCCATCAACACGTCCTGGAATGTCGTCAATTTCCGCAAAGGCCTCATCGAGGCGCTGCAAGGGCGGGGCTATGAAGTGGTGGTTGCGGCGCCCAGGGACGAGTATTCGCGCCTGATCCCGCCGATGGGCTGCCGGTATGTCGAAATCGAGATGGATAATTCCGGCACCTCGCCGTTTCGCGACATGGTGCTTCTGTGGCGCTACTGGCGCCTGCTGCGCCGCGAGAGGCCGCTGGCGTTTGTCGGCTTCACCATCAAGCCCAACGTGTTCGGATCGCTGGCGGCAAACCTCAATGGCATCCCGGTCATAAACAATGTTTCAGGGCTCGGCACGGTTTTCGTCCGTGGCGGCCTTCTCCAGAAAATTGCCAAGGTCCTGTACCGGCTGGCGCTGGCCCGTTCGAAAATAGTCTTCTTTCAGAATGACGACGACAGGATGCTGTTCGTCAGCGAGCGCCTGGTCCGCAAGGAACTGACCGCGCTGCTGCCGGGCTCCGGGGTCGACCTTATTCGCTTCTCTCCGGCGCCCCGCCAAAGCCAATCGTCCGGCGCGATCGTCTTTCTGCTGGTGGCCAGGCTTCTCTGGGACAAGGGCGTGGGCGAGTTCGTCGAGGCAGCTCGTCAGATGCGCCGCAACATGCCTGGCGCGCACTTCCAGCTTCTTGGATTCCTCGATGTCGAGAACCGCACAGCGGTCAGCCGTGCGCAGGTCGAGCGATGGGCAGGCGAAGGCCTGGTCGAGTATCTCGGAACCACCGACGACGTCCGTCCCTTCCTGGACGCGGCCGATTGCGTCGTCTTGCCCTCCTACAGGGAAGGAACGCCGCGCTCGCTGCTGGAAGCAGCCGCGATGGGCAAGCCGCTGATCGCGTCAGATGTGCCCGGCTGCAGGGAGGTGGTGGACCACGGCGTCAACGGCCTGCTGTGCAAGGTGAAAGACGCAGGCGACCTGGCAAGCAAGATGCTCGAATTCGCAACGATGGACGCCGCATCCAGGAACAGGATGGGCATGGAGAGCCGAAGCAAAGTGGAGCGGCAGTTTTCGGAACGGATCGTCATAGAGTGCTACATGACGCAGATAGGGAAGCTCAATGCCTCGCCAGGCGATGAACCGGCCGGCGTGTAGTTGAACGCGGTTGAAGTTCGAGCCGAGGAGATCAGGCATTCAAGCAGGCGCTAAGCTTGTCTTGCTGCATTGCAGATCGGGACTCGGCTTTCGAGGGGGCTCGGCTTTGATCAAGTTGGGCTCGGTGTAATCAGGATGAAAAGGGAACCGTAATTTCTCTTTGGAGGGCCAGACATCCATCGCCGACAGCTCGGGATTATTTATACGTAATTGCTAAAATGGCGCGTTGTTCAGGTCAAACTTCTCCGCATCGTGCGACACGGGTTGGAATTGTGGCAAAAAAATGTTAGGCGCTGATGTCACCACCTTTTGATCTGGCATATCCGGGATGATTTGAAGGAAAGGCGAAACGGATGAATGTCATCATTAGAACCGCAGTGAGCGCGTTGGTTGCCGCGAGCGGTTTCACTTCGGTTTCATCTTTCGCCCAGGACGTATCCTGCAGCTGCGCTGCCGCCTATCGCGGCCCGGCGAGTGCGATTGGATCCATTCGTTCCGCCGATGGCGACGTGATGGTCTCGCAGTCGGTCGGCTATGGTCCTGCAAAGGCGGGGAGCACTCTCGGCCTTGGCAGTCGGGTGGTAGTCGGTACCAAGGGTTCGGCATCCGTACTTGTTGGCGGCTGCAACATGAATGTACCGGCGAATTCCAGTCTGGATGTTTCACGCGTGGGCGGCAACATCTGTCTGAAACTCGTGGGTTCAGAACGGACGGCGGCCATCCAGCCGTCCGGTGGCACAAGTGGGTTTGGCCTGCCCGAAGGGATTTTCGCCGGTGCGCTTGTCACCAGCGGTGTGTTGGCGGCGACGCAGGATGACGACAAAGCGGTCAGTCGCTGAGGGGCGGACCACCATGAGTGCTGGTGAGTTCTTTGAGTGTTGTTGATCGAAGGGGTGCGTAAGCGATTCGTTCCGGGGGCGGGTCGTTGATTCGAAAGGGGGGTAGAAATGACCGGGCGTCATCGGGTTGGGATTGTTTTCGCTTTTGTCGCGCTCGCCGGGGGAGGTGCCTTGTTTGCAGCGTCCGATGCTGTTGCCCAGTCGGCACAGGCATGTTCGTGTCTGGCCGCTGCGCCCGTGTCTGGCATTGTCGGCCAGTTCACCCAAGTCCAGGGTGATGTGCAGATGTCGCAGGCCGGCGGTTACGCCGGGGTGGACGCGGGAGCGCCGATCTATCCAGGCGCGCGCATCATGACCGGGCCGCAAGCATCGGCTTCCTTGGCCATCGGCGCCAATTGCGCGCTTGATGTTCCGGCCAACGCGACCGTCAGCATCGATCCAGTGCAAGACGGTATGTGCGTCTCGCTTGATGCGCAGCAGGCTGCCATCGGACCTGCCAATTCCGGACCTGGCATTTTGCCGGTGCTGTTGGGCGCCGGCGCGGTTGGTGGCGGCGCCGCACTGGCTATTGGACTACAGGATGACGACGACGCAGTCAGCCGCTAGCCAAGGTCTGGTCTCGCCGGTTTGCGCAAGCTCGGGCGCGATAGTGCAGAACCAGTTGCTCACGCCATCGGAAAAAAGCCGGGCCAGCTGTGCGGGCCATTTCGATGGACTGCCCAAGCTGTTCAAAAGTGGGGCTCTGTGATGGGCATTCTCGATCTTGAGGGAACTGGCGCGGGAATGCCGGCACTGCTTGTATTGCTCGCCCTCTCTGCTTGCGCGAGCAGTTCATCATCGTCCACGAGCTCTGTCGATGCGCTGCAGCCGACATCGTCCTCAACGGCGCTTGCCGGGGGCGGCGCGCTACGGATGGTGACGGATCTGCCGGCACCGCAGAATACACAAAACGGCAGCGAGCAGCCGCTGTCTGCCAACGATGTACTCGAAGTCAGCGTATTCCAGGTCGACAACCTGAACAGGACGGTTCAGGTGGATGCCGGCGGCCAGATTTCCCTTCCGCTTATCGGGACGATGACAGCGGCCGGCAAGACGGTCCGCCAGCTCGAAAAGGATATCGAGACCGCCTATGGCGCAAAATATCTGCAATCGCCGGATGTGACGATTTTCGTCAAGGAATCGATAGGCCAGCGCATCACGGTCGACGGCGAGGTCAACAGGGCCGGCATCTATCCGGTGTCCAGCAGCGCCTCCTTGCTGGATGCGATCGCCCTTGCCGGAGGCTTCAACGCCATCGGCGATGCCGGCAAGGTCTTCGTCTACCGCAATGTCGGTCAAAACAAGCTGGTCGCAAACTACAATGTCGAGGAAATCCGCGCCGGCAAGAATCGCAACCCGCGTATCTATGGCGGCGACGTGGTCGTGGTTTTCGCTTCGAAGTCGAAAATCGCAATGAACAATTTGAAGGATGCCCTGGGCCTCGCGTCGAGCGCGGCCCGAATTGCGGTCATTCCGTAAGGGAGGCCTGGCCGGCCAGGGTACGGACAACCAGGATCACCTCGCGCATGCTCGATCGCAACAGGCAGTCCCAAATCGCCGGTCCTCGACATGACCAGGCTTTATCCGCGGACCTCTATTATGACGGGGCGCAGAATTATAGTCCTTACGGTCGAGACTATGCCGCTCACGACGAGAGATTCAATCCGCTCAAGCTGCTTTTCTATGTCGTGCAATATCGCTGGCTGATCGTCATGATGGCGGTGGCTGGCCTAGTTGCCGGTATCATAGTGACAATGATGCAGACGCCGAAATATCAGGCAACGACGCAGCTGGAAGTCCTGGTCCCTTCGGCAAAGGTTTTTCAGGACATCGAAGTGGTTTCCGAAAACAGCGACTTACGCGCGTTTCTGACTGCTCGCGAGAAACTGAAGAGCCGGGCGCTGGCCCAGCGCGTCGTGTTTCAGCTGGGGCTCTCCGAAAAACCGGATTTCCTGTTCCCAACCCCGAGCTTCTCGCTCAGCAACATCTTCTACCGTGCATTTGGAATTTCCAAATCGCCTTCGATCCAGGAAAAGACCCCCGAAGAGCGAGAGGCAATGGCGATCAAGCGCGTTCTGAAGGATCTGACGGTCAACCTTGTGACCAACACCAGCTTGCTGTCGATCACCTTCGTCGACCAGAAGCCCAGATACGCAAGTGACGTCGCCAACCAGGTCGCGCAGAGCTTTATCGATCAACGTCTCGACCAGACCAGCGAGACGTCGGATCTGGCGAGACAGTTCATCCAGGAACAGGTCCTGCAGGTCAAGCAGAAGCTGCAGAAGTCTGAGGAGGAACTGGTCGCCTATGCGAAGGATGCCGGCATCACCGTCACCGGCGACGACAAATCGCTGATCGGATCGAACATCGAGGCGCTGAACACAGCGCTCGCCACCGCTATCCAGGATCGTCTTGATGCCGGTCGTGTCGTGGACCAGATAGACAAAGGGCGGGGCTCCAGCCTGTCGCCGGTCCTGGAGAGTGATGGCTTGCAAAAGCTCAGCGAAAAACTCGCTGACCTCAAGAGCCAATACCAGCAGAAACTGAGCATCCTGAAGCCAGGCTTTCCGGAGATGCAGCAGCTCCAGTCGCAGATCAAGGAGCTGACGCGGCTCTATAACAACGGCGTCCTGGCGATAACCGATTCGCTGCGCCTGAAGTACCAGGAAGCGCAGAACAAGGAAGCCGACCTCAAATCCAAGCTCGCCGAGATGGAAAAGCAGCAGGTTGTCTTCAATGACAAGAATATAAAATACACCATCCTCAAGCGCGAGGTCGATTCCAACCGGTCGCAATATGATAGCCTCATCACCAAGCTGAATGAAGTAGGCGTCAGCTCCGAGCTCAAGACGCAAAGCGCAGCCATCGTCGATTTCGCGACCCTGCCCGTAAGTCCCTATTCTCCGCGCCTGATCATCAATCTGGCGATCGCGCTAGCGCTGTTCATGGCTCTCACTGCATCGATCATCTACATCATCGAGTTGCTGAACAACACCTTCACCAACCCCGAGCAGGTCGAAAGGGAGCTGGGGCTGGCCATGCTCGGTATCCTGCCGCTCGTCGATGACCGCGAACTGACGGCCAGCATCGCCGACCAGAAGTCCGGGCTATCGGAAGCTTATCGTTCGCTGCGAACGTCGCTGCAATTCTCCGGCGCGGAGGGCGCGCCGCGTTCGCTGCTGGTGACCAGCTCCGAGCCTTCCGAAGGCAAGTCGACGACCTCGTTCAAGCTCGGCCAGGATTTTGCCGCCCTCGGTGCGAAGGTCTTGCTTATCGACGGCGATCTGCGCAAACCGAATCTTCATCGGCTGTTCGGTCTCGACAACACGATCGGGTTGAGCAATCTCCTGACGAATACCGTGCGCAAGGAAGATGTGGCGGGCATATTCAGGACGACCAAATATCCCAACGTGACCGTGCTGACGTCCGGAACGATCCCGCCCAACCCTGCGGATCTGCTTTCATCGCCGAAGATGGCGCTGATCGTCACCAATCTCGGCAAGCGTTTCGATCTCGTCATCATCGACGCTCCGCCGATCGTCGGCCTGTCCGATGCGCCCATTCTCAGCCGGCTTGCCGAGGGCACACTGGTGGTCATTTCCACGAACCAGGTGACGCGCAAGGCGGCCAAGACGGCGCTGAAACGCCTGCGCGCAGCCGGAGCGAACGTGATCGGGGCGGCAATGTCGAAATTCGCGGTGAACAAGTTCGACTACAACTACGCCTATAAATACATGAACTACCAATATTACGAACATGGCGCGGGCACGCCGAAGATTGAGGGCAAAGTCGATGACGGAGCAGGCCAGCCCTCTCATGCAAAATCTCCTGCGTTCAAGCGTTTGGTTCGTCGCCTCCGTTCTGGTGTTGATGGCTTCGTCGATCGGGCTAAGTCGGCTCCTTGAGGAGGGAACGCCGAGCGTGTCTCTGGCACTGGACCCGCTGAACGCAGATGCCTTGATAGACGAAATTGCCGGCGAGCTGAACGAAACGAGCGTCGATCTCGGCGCCTTGGCCGCCAAGGCCAAGAATGCGCTTCGCTTCAATGTCGCGGACGCCCGTCTCTACAGCCTGATCGGTGAGATCAGATATCGGCAAGGCGAACAGGCCCAGGCTTTCGAACTTTTCGACCAGGCGCGAAAACTGTCCAAGACTGAAATCCATGCGCTGCAGAGGTCCATCGATCGCTCGATCGCGGCAGGCGATCTGGCGAGGGCCGTGGGCGAGATCGACACCTTGCTGCGCCGGTGGCCAGACCAGTTTTCGGCCATCGCCCCAGGCTGGCCTGCCATCCTTTCCAATTCCGACGGCTATCAGGCCGTGCTGGCAGCCCTGGAGGCAGAGGCGCCGTGGCGTGGTAAGCTTTTTCTCGCCCTTGGCCAGAACCCGCAAAGCCTGGGACCTGCAAACCAGCTGCTGCTCGATCTCGGGCGCACGGGTGCGCCGCCGACATCCAGCGAATTGTCCGCCGTTATCACCGGTTACATCAAGCAGAAGGACTATGGCCCGGCCTATCGGCTGTTTCTTTTCAGCCTGTCCGATCGGGAGCGGAAGCTGGGCGGCTATATCTTCAATGGCGGCTTCGAGCCGCTCTTCAGCGGCAAGCCGTTCGACTGGGTGATACACGACCGATCTGGGCTGGAGATCACCTTTGCCGGATCGCAGGGCGCGGGTGAAAGTGAAAGCGACAGCGGGGCGACGGTTCGATTTCTAAACACGCCGGTCAAGAACGCTGCGCTTCAGCAATATGTCGAATTGCCCCCCGGTTCTTACCGGATGTCCATGACCGTGTCCGCGACAAATCTCAAACTGCCAAAGCAGCTGTTCTGGTCCGTCAGATGCGCGGACCCGTCAAGCGAGGTAGCGCGCTTCAACATACCGGAAGGTACATTCAACCGGCGAAGCCTGAGCCTGGATTTCACCGTCGGACCGGCTGCGTGTCCGATACAGTTGCTGAGGCTGGAAACAGCCGCAATTGCCGAGAGCTGGCGGTTTCGATACGTCGGCACGCTGGTCATGCACAGATTGAGCATCGAGAGGGTGTCGTCGTGAGAGCACGGTCACGGCAGCCCGGGCAGTGGGACAAATACCTGCTTGGGTCGGTTCTTTTCCTGTCCCTGCTGATTGGCGGCGGCACCGCGAGCGGCCTCTACACCGAAACGCTGATCGAGATCGCGGCGATTCTCTCGGCCGCGGCCATCTTGTCGCGGCCCAGCGGACAAACAATTCCCCGGGCGATCTTGTGGCTGATTGCTCTCGGCCTAGCCGTGTTCTGCTTCCAGATCGTTCCGCTGCCCGGGGCCTTGCTGGACGGCTTGCGGCCCGAGGTGCTGCTTGTCAGACCCTGGCTGGATGGTGAAACGCAATCGCGCTTCGTCAGCGTCGGCGTCGGGCGCACGATCGAGTGCATGTTGTATTTCGCCGCCGCCGCGGCATTTTTCCTCGGCGTCACCCGCCTGCGCACCGAGGAGGTCTACGGCCTTGTTCCCTTCTTTTTCATGGGCGTCATCTGCAATGGCCTGGCCGCAGCGATCCAGTATTCGCTCTCCGATACCGTCGCCATAGGAGGATTGCTGCCGTTTACGATCAATGCGGGCCTGTTTGCCAATCAAAATCACTTTTCGGCCTTGCTCTTCGTCTCCATCCCATTCGTGGTCTATTATGGCTTGTTCCGTGGACATTTTCTGTCCGGATCGCTTGGGCTGACGATGCTCTTGCTGCTTCTTCTGGCAGCCGGCTCGCGCGCCGGCATTCTGATCGGACTGGTGATCACCGCGATATCAGTTGTCTTCCTGTCCGCTCGCTCAAGGGCGGGCGGATATGGCATTCTTGCGGTTTTCATCGGGCTTTCCGTCTACACGATCGGCGCATGGGCGAAGATCGATGCGAAAGTGGTCGATCCGGCTTTCGGCAGGGCGGAGTTTGCTCGCACCACGATCGATGGAATGAAAGAGAACTGGGTGACTGGCGTTGGTTTCGGCAGCTTTCCGAAGGTCTATCAGATATACGAAAAAGCCGGAATGATTTTCAGAACTTATGTAAATCATGCCCACAATGACTACCTCGAATTGGCACTTGAGGGCGGCATACCGGTCGTTTTGTTAATGATTGTGTATGCCATATTGCTTTTCGCCTCGTCGGTCCGGATTCGCCGGGAGCCGTTACAGAAGGCTGCATTTCTGTCGGTGTCGTTTTTGCTCGTTCACTCTCTTGTCGACTATCCCTTGCGAACCGCAGCACTCGCGATGACGTTTGCCTATTTGAATGCGATCGTCTTTCACAAGGGTTTTGCCGAGCGGCTGAACCAAAGGCGCGAGATGGGCGAGATAGGCCATCACGATGAAGACGATCTGCTTGTCCCGGCCAGGACCTCGGGCCCGGCAAGGCAAGGGCGGTTGGCGGGGGCCGGGGACACTCGCTCGGCCCCTTCGTCGGGCACCAGATTGACAAGCCACGGCATGAAACCTAAGCACGGGCGGCTTGTGTCAGGGGAGGGGACTTAGGCATGTCAAGGAGAGTTTCTTGAAAGGAATTATCCTTGCTGGGGGCAGTGGAACGCGCCTTTATCCGCTAACGTTGGCGGTCTCCAAGCAAATCCTCCCGGTATACGACAAACCGATGATCTATTACCCGCTGAGCGTTTTGATGCTTGCGGGGATTCGAGAGATTCTGGTCATATCCACGCCGCGGGACCTGCCGGTTTTCCGCGAGCTGTTGGGCGATGGATCGGAATTCGGGCTTGAGTTGTCCTACGCCGAGCAGCCGCAGCCCAACGGGCTTGCGGAAGCGTTCATTATCGGCCGCGATTTCATCGGCGCGGACAGCGTTTCGATGATACTGGGCGACAACATCTATTTTGGCGACGGATTGTCCAAGCTTTGCCGCACCGCGGCATCGCGCGAAAGCGGCGCTTCGGTGTTCGCCTACCATGTCGAGGATCCGGAGCGCTATGGCGTGGTGTCCTTCGACAAGACCACTGGAACCGCGCTCACGATTGAGGAAAAACCACAGAAGCCGAAATCCAACTGGGCCGTCACCGGCCTTTATTTCTACGACAACCAGGTTGTCGATATCGCCTCAAGGATTCGGCCCTCGGCTCGAGGCGAGCTCGAAATCACGGCGGTCAACAATGCCTACCTCGAGCGTGGCCAGTTGCAGGTGCATAGGTTGGGGCGCGGTTATGCCTGGCTCGATACCGGCACTCATGACAGCCTGGACGATGCTTCTTCGTTCGTGCGTACAATCGAACGTCGCCAAGGCATCAAGGTCGCCTGTCCGGAGGAAATCGCCTTCGAACAGGGCTGGCTGCGGGCTGACGAAGTGTTGCAGCGCGCAACCCGATTGGGAAAAAATGAATATGCCGCCTATCTGCGCCGCCGGGTGGTCGAGTTGTCGGAGGACTAGATGCTGGAGGTGAGACCCCTTGGCATCGAAGGTCTGCTCGAAATCATTCCGAAGCGGCACGGCGATGCCCGTGGCTACTTCACCGAAACCTGGAACGCCGCACGCTTCGCCGAGGCCGGCCTCGAACTCGCCTTCGTCCAGGACAATCACTCCTATTCCGCCGCGGCCGGTGTCGTCAGGGGGCTGCACTATCAGTTGCCGCCACGCGCCCAGGACAAGCTGCTGCGCGTTGTCAGAGGCAGTGTCCTTGATGTCGCGGTCGATATCCGCCGCTCCTTGCCGACATTCGGAAAATGGGTTGCCCTCGAGGTCTCGGCCGAGAAGGGCAACCAGATCCTGGTGCCCAAGGGCTTCGCCCACGGCTTCATGACGCTCGTGCCCGATACCGAGGTGCTGTACAAGGTGACCGACACCTATTCGCCCGAACACGACCGCTCGATCCGTTTCGATGATCCGGCCATCGGCATCGAATGGCCGCCGCCGGCCGGCGGGTTTCAGCTTTCTGACAAGGACCTCAAGGCGCCGCTGCTCGCCGCCGCCGAGGTGTTTGCCTGATGAACATTGCCAGATGCGCGGGGATAGCGGCATGAATTTTCTGGTGACGGGCGGGGCCGGCTTCATCGGTTCGGCGGTGTGCCGGCATCTGTGCGCCAACCCGGCCTACCGGGTGACCAATCTCGACAAGCTGACCTATGCCGGCAATCTGGCCTCGCTGCGGCCGATCGAAAATGCACGAAATTACAGCTTCGCCCAGGCCGACATCTGCGACGAGCGGGCGGTGCTCGACATATTGCGCCGCGGCGATATCGACATCGTCATGAACCTCGCCGCCGAGAGCCATGTCGACCGCTCGATCGATGGGCCGGGCGCCTTCATCGAGACCAACATCGTCGGCACCTACCGGATCCTCAATGCAGCGCTGGAATACTGGCGCGGCCTTTCCGACGACAGGAAGGGCCGTTTCCGCTTCCATCACGTCTCGACCGACGAGGTGTTCGGTGACCTGCCCTTCGATGGCGGCATGTTCGTGGAAGAGACGCCTTACGCGCCGTCCTCGCCCTATTCCGCCTCCAAAGCGGCCTCCGACCATCTGGTGCGCGCCTGGCACGAGACCTATGGCCTGCCGGTGGTGCTGTCCAATTGTTCGAACAATTACGGGCCCTACCATTTTCCCGAAAAGCTGATCCCGCTGGTCATCCTCAACGCGCTCGACGAGAAGCCGCTGCCGGTCTACGGCGCCGGCGCCAATGTGCGTGACTGGCTGTTCGTCGAGGACCATGCGCGCGCGCTGGAACTGATCGCCACCAAGGGGCAGCCGGGCGAGAGCTACAATGTCGGCGGCAATTCGGAACGCACCAATCTGGGTGTCGTCGAGACGATCTGCGATCTGCTCGACGCCAGGCGCCCCCGGGCCGCCGGCAAAAGCTATCGCGACCTGATCTCTTTCGTCACCGACCGTCCCGGCCATGATCGCCGCTACGCCATCGACGCGTCCAAGATCGGCCGCGAGCTCGGCTGGACGCCGAGGGAGAATTTCGACAGCGGCCTGGCAAGGACGGTCGACTGGTACCTGGACAACAAATGGTGGTGGGGACCGATCCGCGAACAGCGCTATGCCGGCGAAAGACTGGGCGAAGCGCGCAAGGAGGCGGTGTGAGGCTCGTTGTCACCGGACGCGAGGGCCAGGTTGCGGCAAGCCTTCTGGAGGCTGGGCGCGAAGACGTCAAGGTCATCGCCATCGGCCGGCCGCAACTCGACCTCGCGCGGCGCGGGACTGTGATCGAGGCCATCACCGCCGCTAAGCCCGATATCGTCGTGTCGGCCGCCGCCTACACGGCGGTGGACCAGGCCGAGGACGAACCCGAGCTCGCCTTTGCGGTGAACGCCGCCGGCGCCGGCGAGGTGGCGCAGGCGGCGGCTCGGCTCGGCGTGCCCGTCATCCATCTGTCGACCGACTATGTCTTCGACGGCACCAAGGACGGTCCCTATCTGGAAACCGACGCGACCGCGCCGATTGGCGTCTACGGCGCCTCCAAGCTTGCCGGCGAACAGGCGGTGGCATCAGCCAATTCGCGCCACCTGATCTTGCGCACGGCGTGGGTCTACAGCCCGTTCGGCAAGAATTTCGCCAAAACCATGCTGAGGCTGGCCAGCGACCGCGACGAGATACCGGTTGTGGCCGACCAATGGGGAAATCCCACTTCCGCGCTTGATATCGCTGACGCGATCCTGCATGCGGCAGCACGGCTGCACCGCAACGAGGATTTCGCCGCGTGGGGCATCTATCATCTGGCCGGCACGGGCGAGACCAACTGGAGCGGCTTCGCCCGCCATATCCTGGACATAAGCGGTGGGCTCGGTGGCCCCTCCGCGCGGGTGCGCGATATTGCTGCGACGGACTATCCGACCAAGGCGCGCCGCCCCGTCAATTCCCGGCTGTCGAGCGCGAAGTTTGCCTCCGTGTTTGGATGGAGTGCGCCGGTACTGCGGAAATCGGCGCGAGAGGTGGTCCGTCGTCTCCTGAGCAGGTGACCTGACGGGGATTTGACTGCATCAACAACCAACAAATCGCGGGGATTCACCGGCTGCCACAGTGCGAAACCGTATTCAGCGTCGGCGGTTATCGAGTTGGTGATAGAGATCGGCGTATGTTTTTCCCATCCTGTCAGCTGTAAAGAGGCGAACGTAGCGATCGCGAGCAGCTCGCCCCCAGTTCGCTGCCTCGACCGGCGAATCGACGACCTGGTTGATGGCTTCGGCAAGGCGTGCTGGATCGGAAGGCGGTACGACCAACCCGGTCTCGCCGGCTTTGTTCACATAACTTGTTCCCGTTCCGATCTCGCAGGAGATCATCGGTTTACCGCACATCGCAGCCTCGACGAGAGAAAGCCCGTAGGCTTCCGACCTCTGGTTTGACGGAAAAACGAACCCCAGGCAGTTGTGGAGGAGCGCCATCTTGTGCCGCTCGGCCACCTCGCCGAGGAATATCACATTGTTGCGACGCAACGTCTTGGCCTGAAGCTTCAGGCGCTCTTCGATAGGCCCTGATCCGGCAATAACGATCTTGCACCTGACTTTGTCGGCCGCCTGAATCAGCACGTCCAGCCCCTTGTAGTAGCGCAAGACGCCGACGAAGAGCACGAAAGGCTCCGTCACCGCCGCTTGGCACCATCTGTTGTCGGCTTCGGTCGGCGTGGGATAATCGGTTTCATTGATGCCGATTGGGATGATCGCCGATTTGCCCTCCAAGGCTCTGAGAACGGGGCTCGATTTCAAATAGTCCGGAGATGTCGCGACGATAGCGTCCACATCCCTGAGGAAGCGCAGCATCAGCGGCCGATAAAGAGGCAGCAAAAGCCGCTGTTTGACGATGTCGGAATGGTAGGTGACGACGGTCGGTTTGCCATGACGGGATTGAAAATGCACCATGTCCATGAATGGCCATGGGAAATGGTAATGTATGAGGTCGGCTTTCCCGGCGAGCGCCCCGAACTTCCGAAAGACCTCGAGCGAAAACCCGGTCGACGCCAGTTCGAAATCCAGCCTGGCTTTTCGGGCCATGTGCCCGTCGAGATGCTGCGTGTTCTCGTTCGGAGCACGGCTCAACGAGAGCACTTCGGTTTCAATGCCGCGGCTGGCGGTGCTTTGAGCGATGGCATGTATCGTCCGCTCCACCCCGCCAAAGGTATCGGGCCAGTACGTCTTGAAGAAATGCAGCACTTTCAAATGTTGGTCTTCCGTCTTCGCTCGATGGCCAGTTCAAAAATCTGAAGCATACCCTTGGCGTAATTCTCCCAGGTGAAACGCGCGGCATTTTTCTTCGCGTCCGCAGCGATCCCGTCTCGAAATTTCGCATCGACACAGAGCCGGTGAAATGCATCAGCAATTGCCGAGGGATTCTTCGGATCGACGAGCACGGCATTGTTCCCCGCGACTTCGGGCATTGACGAGGTGTTCGACGTCAGCACTGGCTTGCCGAAAGATTGGGCCTCGACGATCGGAAAACCAAACCCCTCATAAAGCGATGGCATCACGAGAAACAGGCAATTCGCATAGATCGTCGCGAGCGTCGCGTCGTCGACGAAACCGGTAAATTTGATATTTGTCCCGAGGCCGCTACTGCGGACCTGGTCGGCCAAGCCCGTTTGTTTCCAGCCCTTCGCGCCGACCACGACCAGGTCGCAGCCGGATTGGACAGTAGCCGGCAACAGACCGTAGGCCTTTATCAGATTGCTGAGGTTCTTGCGTGGCTCGATTGTGCCGACAAAAAGCGCATAGGGCCTGACGATGCCGAGCGGTTCCAGGCTCCCGACATCGCCGGGCGGCGGCAATGCCACCGTACCGGGGGCAACTGTCTTGATCGGTGATTTCAGCCAGGGGAATTCGTTCGTCAAGGCAGTGGCGGTGGCCATCGAATCCGCGACCACGACATCAGCGGTCTTCAACGCCGGCTTCATCAGCAGGCGGTCACCCATCCAGGTCCGGGTTCGCATGGTCTGCGCAGCGTGCAACCAGACGAGGTCATGGATGGTGACCACCCGCCCGATGTGGCGGTCGAGCAGGAAGGGCAGGCGGTGCGATGGGCCCCAGAAGATCTCGACGTTGTCGCGCGCGGCCCAGGAGGGCACCACGGCCTGTCCCCAATAGGTTCGGGCGACAGAACCCTTGAAGTTGGCGGTCCGCACGGAAACGCCATGCGGAATATCGTAATCTGCATTGATCTTGCCCGGTGCGTACAGAAAGACATCAGCGCCGAGAGCCGTCAGCGCTTTCACGGCATTGTGGACGAACCGCCCAATTCCGTCGGAGGCCGATCCTAAATTCCTGCCATCGATCCCGATTCTCAATCTTCTCTCCGGAAGCGAATTGAGCAGCGAATTGGGGAAAGGATTCCGGACATTTTTGCGGTGATAGCAGAGACAACGCTTCGAGGAGCGATCAGGCGACAACTCATTATGAAAAAACGCCAATACACATTTCGCCGACTCCGTTGCTCAATAGTGGGTGAGGTTTCTGCCAGGGGAAAACTGCTTGCGCCTCAGTCTGAGAATGGTAGATGCATGCGTATCAGGGTCCCAATTCGAGAGTACGCCGCTGCCAAAGCTGATTATCCAGATCCCTTGCTATAACGAGGCGGAAACGCTCGCGATAGCGCTGAATGATCTGCCGCGGACCGTTGCTGGTTTTGACGGCGTCGAATGGTTGATCATCGACGATGGAAGCAGCGACGAGACGGTGAGGGTTGCCGAGGAAAACGGCGTCGACCACATTGTGCGCCATACCAGCAATCGCGGTCTCGCCTATGCTTTCATGACTGGCATTGAAGCCTGCCTCGCGCGGGGCGCGGATGTCATCGTCAACACCGATGCCGACAATCAGTATAACGCGGCCGACCTGCCGGCGTTGACCCGGCCGGTTCTGCAAGGGCGTGCGGATATGGTCATCGGCGCCCGACCGATATCGGAGATAGAGCATTTCTCGCCGGTCAAGAAGCTTCTGCAGAAGATTGGCAGCTGGGTGGTTCGCGTCAGCAGCGGCACCGATGTCCAGGACGCCCCAAGCGGATTTCGCGCGATCTCGCGAAACGCGGCCCAGCGTCTTGCCGTCTTCAACAACTACACCTACACGCTGGAAACCATCATTCAGGCAGGCCGCAAGAATATGCGCGTGGTTTCGGTGCCGGTCCGCGTCAACGACGACCTGCGGCCGTCGAGACTGGTGAAGAGCATTCCATCTTACCTGAAGCGCTCGATTTTCACGATCATCCGTATTTTCGTTATCTACCAGCCGGCCCGGTTCTTCGGCACTGTCGCGGCCATTCTTTTCGGCGTTGGTTTTCTGATCGGCCTGCGTTTTCTTTATTTCTATCTGTTTGACGGAGGCAGCGGCCACATACAGTCGGTGATCCTGGCGGGTGCGCTCATGTCGATGGGCTTCCAGGCACTTCTGGTCGCCTTTCTGGCCGATGTGATAGCGGCCAACCGCAAGCTTCTCGAAGACATCCGCTATGCGCAGCGCGCCACGCCAGGAGAGATCGCGCGACTGCGCCCAAAGCGGCAGGAAAGCAGGCTGAACGGATGAAGGTAGCTGGCGGACAGGCAGAGGACGGCATCGTCATAGGCAACACCTATGACAAATACGGCACGCGGAACCTGATCGCACGTCGGATGGTCGCAGGATTTGACGGTGCCCTGTCCGGCCTGGTGGCAAAGGTCAGCCCCACCACCATCCACGAGGTCGGATGTGGAGAGGGCTATTGGGTCATGCGCTGGCTTGACCAGGCCATCGATGCGCGGGGTACGGACTTCTCGACGCAAGTGATCGGCATGGCAAGGGAGAATGCCCGCGGGCGCGCCATGGATCCCAGTCGCTTCGCTGTCCGCAGCATCTATGAAGTGACGCCGGAACGCGACAGCGCGGACCTCGTCGTCTGTTGCGAGGTGATGGAGCATCTCGAGGAGCCGCAAAAGGCGATGGAAGCGCTTCAACGCATCGTTACGGCGGACCTTGTGCTCAGCGTGCCCCGTGAGCCGCTTTGGCGCATGCTCAATCTCGCGCGCGGGAAATATGTATCGGCCCTGGGAAACACGCCAGGGCATTTGCAGCATTGGTCGCAGCGTGGCATCGTCTCACTAGTGTCCCGGTATTTCGATGTGGTTGAGGTCCTGTCGCCCCTGCCATGGACTATGATCCATTGTAAGTCGAAGAAAAGGCATTGACGATGGCGCTCGACCCGAGCGCCAGAAGATGGCTTAATGGCGTCGGGGCTCTCTTGGGATTGGCCGGCGTTGTTTTCGTGGGAAACAGGCTCTACACTTACGCCGGCGAAATTGATTTCCAGCGGATGGGGGTTGGCGCCTATGCCGCGGTGGCAGCCTTGGCCGGGCTATACGGAGCGTCGAATCTGTTGCTGGCTCTCGGCTGGCAGCGGCTCATGCGCCACCTCGGTGTTCCGCTCTCTCGGCCTTGGGCTATTCACGCCTACGCAATCTCGCAGCTCGCCAAATACGTTCCCGGCAACATCTTCCAGTTCGCGGGCCGGCAGGCCATTGGTGTCGCGGCCGGCATCGGTAACGGTCCGCTGGCGAAGTCGACTGTTTGGGAACTGGCCTTTCTCACGATAGGCGGGCTCCTGTTTTCACCACTTGCGCTGCCGCTGGCCGTGGCCAATGTCCCAGGCTGGGTCGGCTGGATTTGTTTCACCGCGGCAATTGCGATCGCGCTCTGGTTGGTTGCCCGCGTCGGCGGCGCCGATTTGGGCACAGCCGCCATGCTCTACATCGCGTTTCTCGCGCTCTCGGGCGTGGTTTTTGTGGCGGCCTATCATCTTGCCGGCGGCTCCCGCGACTTCATCCTCGCTCCTGCGATAGCGGGCGCCTATGTAATCGCCTGGCTCGCGGGACTATTGACTCCGGGCGCGCCGGCAGGTGTCGGTGTCAGGGAGGCCGTCTTACTCTTCCTTCTTGGCGGGTTCAGCCCTGGCCCGGTGATTCTATTGGCAGTGGTAATCGGGCGAATGATCACTGTCATCGGCGACCTTCTCTTTTTTGTCGGCGGTCGGTTCTGTCAAATAACCGTGGAACAACGGTGAAGGCGCAGCCAGCCGGTTCTTCGTCATCCAGGAAATCAAGCAGCGCCCCGAGCTTACTAGTGCTTGCGGATCACTGCAAAATGCGGCGCGTACTGCACATCATAGCGCGGGTCTTCATCTATCTTCTGTGCGATAGGTTCAAGGTTCGCCTTTTGGTCGGCCGGAACGGGCCACAAATGCGAAGCCCAGAGCATGTTGATATACGGGAGGACAACTGCGTCTGCCTTTCCGCTATCGAGAAACGCTTTAACATTGTACGCGAAGTCCGGGCCTTGCTGCCCGAAAGGGAAAACATTCATCTCTTCCGGCCAAGCCTGTTGAGCCGCAGTCTGGTTCTTGTTGCCGCCGATATTGTAAGTTCTAATATCGAGCTCATTTGCAGCCGTGTTGGCCGTGAAGTCGTTGCCGTAAGGCAGAAATGCCACTGTCTCGCCCCTATTAAAATAGGGTGCCCACGATGACATCTCCGCCAAAAAGTTTTCGATCCGATCTTGCGAGATTTGGTAGCCCCGGAATTGAGATAAAGACGGAACATTGAACGCAAGAAGAGTGGCCAGCAACCATGCTCTGCTGGCGTTCGAAAGCCCTCCAGACGCTATCATTGAAACGACAATTGCCCAGCATCCGAAAAAGGCCAAAGCCGCCCATCGATAGGATGCCCGCATGCTTTGGAATCCCGGCAGATTGATTAGCCATCCGTTGCCGGAAGGGAACAACCCATACTGAGCGGACATCAGTTGGCTGGCACCCTCTGGACGATGAGTGAATAGTTTCACAGTTGGCCCAAGAGCCAGCCAGAAACCGACTACCGTGATCAGAGTCAATGTCACTCTATACTCGGGACGAGTTCTTCCCGAAAGTAGGGCGAAGACAGCCAGAGCTATTAGAACTCCTGCGAACGTAGCTATGTACACCGATCCATCGCCGAAATACATGGTCTCGGCCCGGTCCTTGCCCCACCCAATTAGGTCGGCCAGCGTCAGCAACCCCTTGGTCGGCGTGAAGAAGAATTCGATATTTGCGCCCCACGCGCGAAAGAAGTCGATTGGTGATCCGTCGAAATCAGCTACTCCTTCATATAAAGCATAGGCCACGTAGGCCGAGCCAAGCCCCGCTGAGATGATGCAAGCTCGGAACAGCAGGGATTTCCATGTGTCCCGACGCAGCGCGATCTCGCACCCCAAGGCTAAACCTACCCCCGTCGCCATCATCATGAACGTGTAGCCGTCCATGAAGACCGCGATGAAACATGCAACTATACAGCTAGCACAGGTCGAAAGCCGAACGTCGCCACCAATGAGCTTAAACGCGAACAGAAAATAGAACGGTAGAAGAGCCATCCCAGACCCGACCGCCGAGTACGGCTGGTGTGTCCAAATGATTGGTAGGGTGCACCACACCAATGCGCTCATGATGGATGATGGCTTTCCCGCACCGATCCATCGCGAGAAATTATAAGCGCCCCAATAGGCGACGGCCAACCAGATCGCTGCGATGATCACGTAGGCAGTAGCTGGATCGGCACCAGCATAAATCAGAACTGCCTGCGGGAGCGCCATCGAAAGACCAAAACTCATTGCGGCCGGTTGTGGCAGCCCAAAATTGTGCGCGTGTATAGACATGTCCCTGGCAAAGGACTGAGCAAAACTCGTGATCCATAGCGCCTGCCCGGTAGTTGGCGCCAAAACGCCGGGAACTGCCCCGTTAATAAGCAGAATGATTGGGAATAGGCATGCCGCACAAACAAACGTCAAAATTCCGGCATGCGTTCTGCTAGACATCTCGTCGGCGACTGCTGTCACAAGGCGTAGCCCCACTCTATTTCATCCGAACGACGGTAGTTCCACACTGTTGCGGCGACATATCATCCTTGAACAGCATCACCAATTTGGCGTGGCTCCTGCAACGTAGATGACTAGACTGAGCGTCAGGGGGAACAATCGGGTTTTCAAAAAAAGGCACTGGAGCCACGAAGATGATCGTAGCGCCAATCAAATTCAGAATCGAATGCAACCGTTCAGCATCCATGGTCGCTGTCTACTAGATAGGTGACACAATCTCAAGGCGCGGAGTTCGTCATCACCTCAAACTGACGAAATTTCAAGGTCCGAGCGTCCATGCCCGGTGCAGTTGAGCCCAACGCTGCAGCGATGGTGGTTTGCTGTGCAAGGGTGCGCTATTCTAGGGAGGGCGATTGGCTACGCTGGGACGTCGTCGATCCGACAAGCCGGCCGGCCATTCACGGGGTAGCGGAGGAGCATATGATACGGAAAGCACGATCCTATGTGGCACGATGGCTTTCAAGTAGAACATCTACGACGATCAGCGGCAAAACAGCCGCTGACACGGCCGACGAATGCTATAAGCTTCATCAAGCTGGCGTGATTCCCCAATACGAGGACCTTCTCACTGACGGCTATCGCCGGTTCCTGAAATCTGGCGACGTAGCCTTAGATATTGGCGTTAATCACGGCCTCCATTTCGATCGACTGAAAGAATGCGTAGGGGCAACCGGGCTTGTTGTCGGCTTTGAACCTGTCCCGGATTTTGCTGCCATTGTTCATTCCCGACACGGCCAGGGCATCGATTTGCGCCAGAAGGCACTGTCTACTGAACCTGGCCGTGGCCAGTTCCTGCATATGACAAAGGCAATAGGCGAATCTGGCTTTAAGGAACGCGAGACTGAAGGCGATCGAGGCACAAAGGTCATACAGGTTGAGATCAGCACTCTCGATACGGAGTTTCCGCGTACCCCAAAAATCGACTTCATCAAGATCGATACAGAAGGCCACGAGATATCCGTATTGAATGGCGGTCGCAACGTCCTTGCTCGAACCCGCCCCGTCGTCAGTGTTGAGTACGGGAAGCCTGCCTATAGCCTCTATGGCCTGACTGCTGAAAGCCTTTATCATTGGACCGATGAAAGCGGGTATCACATCTCGGATCTGTTCGGTAACCTGATACGATCGCGTGAGGAATGGGCGTACGTCTGCGACCGATCCTATTGGGATTTTTTCTTAGTGCCGAAGGAGAAGGCCCATAGCTGGCCTGCTTTCTTCGCGTGAAAGGACAGATAGAGAACTTATGTTTAGCTTTTTGAAATTGTCCAAAGTGGAACGAATGGTTTCGAAGCGAAATCGTCTGCAGCAGTTCATCGAAGCACGAGCTGTTCTTGGTGATGATTTCTTTGGTGGGTGGGAAGAGCAAGACGCTAGACTTTTCGCCAACTACACAGTGCAATCTGCCCCTGAGGCAGGTAAAATCATTGACTACTTTGGCGTTCGTACCAGTGCGCACCTCCATCCTTGGGCGTCCCACATGTCAGGTTCCGTACACGTCTTGCCGCCAATCCCCGACGATCAACTACGTGCGGAAGCAATCGAATATTTTGCAACGCTCGATGCGCTCGAGCGTGCGCCTTCCAATTCATTTACTATGGCAGAGTTCGGTGCCTCCTACGCCCCTTGGGCTTGTTTTTCGGCCGTGTTGGCGAAACGATCTGCGCGAAAAAATATCTCAATAACGGCTGTAGAAGCGAGCAAATATCTGTTTGGTCTTATTGAGGGTCATCTCGCTGAGAACGGGATTTCCGGGCACTCGGCAGATATCAGGCTGGTCAATGGAGCTGTCGCAACCGGAAGGTGTACTCTCTACTTTCCAAAAGTCGCGAGCGCTGCGGAGAACGGAGGTCGAACTGAGAATGGCACCGTAGCAGTTGACTATCTGGGTCGTGTCGTTGAACACGAGGAGGTTCAGGGATATGCGGTTTCCGACTTGTTGCCGGAGGGCGTTACAGATTTGATCCACGTTGATATTCAGGGAATGGAGGGATCTGTTCTTTCATCAGCAATTGATGTCTTGAATGAAAAAGTCCGATGTATCTTTGTCGGGACTCATTCGCGAAAAATTGAGGGCGAATTGCTCGAATTGTTTCATGCCAATGCATGGACGCTGGTGCGTGAAAGACCCACCAGGTTCAACTATACAAAAGATAGAAAAGAGATTCCCGGCTGGACGACAAGAGACGGCGGGCAGTATTGGATAAACCCGCGGATTAAGTGAGTAGTCAAGGATAGAAAGTATCATAGCAAGGATATACTGAGTGCTATGACTCCGAGTCAAATCGTGCTCTGACGGCTGTCATGACGCGAGCAACGTCTGAGCTCTACCGAAAACCGCAATAGCCGTGTCTTCCCAGGTTGGAGCATCGTACTCTTTCCGTATTCGCATTTCGGCTTGTGTCAAAGCATACGGATTGTCGAAGTACCATTCCAGCCGCTCTGCCCATTGCTGAACGTCCCATGGATCGAGGTATTCTATAAGATCGCCGCCGACTTCCGGAATCGAAGCTGCATTTGAGGCAAGGCAGAACTTTCCTGCGGCAAGGCTCTCGGCGACAGCTAACCCCCAACCTTCATACAGTGACGGAAAGACAGTAAACAGGGTATTTTTATATAGCCAGTTAAGATCCGCATCGCTCACATTCGTAAGCACTTTCACGAGATCCTTCACGCGGTTATCAAATCGGAGATCCGCGAGAAAGTCGTTTACTCCCCAGCCAGGCATTCCGACGAACACGAGGTTCGGCAGGTTTTTGACCCCCTTGTCCATCAGGCGCGTATACGCGCGATAAAGCGTTTCGTGATTTTTCCGGCGTTCGATCGTCGACACGAAAAGGATGAAACGATCACCAGACGCCTCCTTTGTTTGAGTAGAAACGCCAGCATTATTGGATGTTGGAAGATGACTGCCAAGCTTGATAACGGTAGTTTTTGGTACAGGCGTTCCAAGCTCCTCAAGCAAAGTGAGTAAGTCACGTTTGCTGCATTCGGAAATGCTTACAATTTCGTCCGCACACCAAGCAAGATCAGCAAAATAACGGGCGAACTTTGCGGCTACATCACCAACGCAAAGGTGAGGAAATTTTACCGGGATTAGATCATAACAGCAGAATATCGTTTTGAAGCCCAGAAGTCCCTTCCGTTCGGCAACGAAGGTAAGGTCTTTTTGATCCCAATCCAATCCAAGCGAGACATAGACATCTCCCTGAGAAAAGAGGACGCCGTCTGTTTGGGGCCTCGAATTTTCCAGCAGAGAAAGTGTTTGGGCCGCTGGACTGCGCCATGCGCGAACAGCCCTTCGGAATTCTCGAAGGCCATTTATGCTGGCCTCCGCGGCTTCTCGTCTGACGGCCAGAAAACGAAACATTGATTCACCAAACCCACCCGGCAGTTTGTTCAAAATCCGCCGAACGACTGAGGCCAGTCTGCGGATCAGGGGAACGGCAGGGCGTGTGACCAAGCTGTCGTCAGCCGATGATGCAACGAGCGTTTGGTGAACATGGCCAATTCTGTCTATCGCGCGTCGTAGATCGGAGCCTGTAACCCTTATGTAGCCAGCCTTCCGATCAAAGCGACAGAATTCGACAGCGGACTCTAAGCGGTCAAGAGCATATTTTCCGCATTCCATTTCAACTCTAATGACGCCAACCGCAGGGCGAGTCCACTGGAGTATCGACGTAACATCAAGCCAGATCTTATTCACTACGCACACTTTTCGCATTTCAGTTTCTTAACCATCGCTGGCAAGCAAGCCAAACAAACGTCCCACCGTAAACTTTTACGACGTTCCAATTGTTCGGACCCCGCCTGCAAAGGTGAAGCTCGCGGGCGAATGAGGACATCCCTGATTGCTCGTTGAAATTCTTTTGCATTACCTCCCACAAACACTTCCGGCAGATCGATAAATGATTCGAAGCCTCTGTAGGCAGACGGCGTGCCAACCACATATGCCCCAGAATACAAAGCTTCTGCGGTTTTAATATTCGAGCCGCCTCCAAAAGGTATTGGCAATATGAACCCGTGAGCCAGCGTTTTAACGGCAGCAAGGTCACGATCAGGTAGTGGGAACAACAATTGTAGCCGTGACAGATTCAATGTCGACCATTTCGTATTATTCATCACTCGATAAATGTGTTCGGTTACGCTGCCCGCAACGACCAGCTTGCTTGTTGGAGGAAAGCAGCCGAGCGATTCTCCGAAGACCTGCGCAAAGCCTGTAAAATTGGGTGGATGTGCGCTCGCCACGTAGAGGAGCCAGGGATGTTTCGGAAGCCTCTGTCGCCACTCTGCAATTGCTTCCTCATCGGCTTGCCAAGGTTCAATTCCATTGGGTAATAATTTGACGTTGTTCGTCCCCCAACTCGTCAAGACGTCAACTTCGTCCTGCGTAACTGCGATAGTTAGATCGGCCTCTCGTGCAGCCTGCCGCTCAAGCCGGTCAACCGCTTCAATTGCGTCTTCAAATTCCACAACATTCCAATCATTGAAGATCCCACGTTTCAGCGGAGCTTCAATATTTTGCGATCCATAGACAAGAAGCGACGAAGAATATTGTTGACGCTCTCGCAGGGTTTTAGCCAGCGGCCATAACCATGGCTGTTCAACATGGATGACATCAATCTGCCCCGAAATACTCGCCAGTATTTGAGGTAACCCGCCATCTTCACTGCTGGCGAATGCACCTGATGTGATATCCGTAACGAACGGAACGTGCCTGCCGTTGAAAAGTCTGTGGGGACTATCTAAAGGAAATAAGATGTCATCGGGTCCTATACTCGATTTCTGGTAGCCCTCTTCAGGGTATACGGCTAGGGGGGTGACTTTCCACCCGGCGCTCTCATAGGCCCGCTTGATATTGAGGAGGCGCACCTGTCCTCCGTGCTGCGGCTTAACAATGGGATAGGTGCTTAGAAGCAGGACTGTCCCTGGCTTGGTCATGAATATCGTGCCTGTATTTTGTTGGCTAGATAACGGGTCTCAGGACCAAAACTTGTTGCGAATCACAGCCCATCTCCAACGCACCTGACGGCTCGCAAATCGCAACGGTTTTGTGATCCGCCAAGAGGTCGAAGCATAGACTTCGGCGAGTTGCGCATCCCGTGCGGCTGTTGCGCCTCGCTCTTCCATAAGCCTGGCCTCCAGTGTCGTTCGGGCACTTTGCAGGTCGACAAGGTGAGTTTCCAGTGCGGCCTTGGCATCCTGTTCCTCAGAAAGTTGTTGGATCAAGGCGTCGACTTTGGCGTTCAGATTTTCACAGATTGGCCCCGAAGCGGTACCGCTCAACGCAAAATTGTCGAAAATGTTCGGCCCCGGGCCAAAACTATTTCTGAGATCAGGATGCTCAACACTTACGTAGAAACGATTCAGACCATCAAAATAGGCAAACTCATAGCCAAGATTCAGTAGCGTGGAATCCCAAGGCATATGATTTTGTTCGGTGGAATTTGGCTTAGTGCTTTCGACGACAACAATCCAGGGACGTACTGTAGATGGTGACCAACTTTCAATCACCTGCTCCTCCATGCCCTCGACGTCAATTTTCAGCCAGTGAATATCTCTATCTACATAAGCATCCAGAACTAGCCAAAGAGGGCGGCAACGAACCGAGAGACGCCGAATGCGAAGACCGCGTGCTTCATGGGTTCTCGAGGTTTCTTTGTCTCCCGTACTCAACCCGGTATCGGGAATGTCGAAGAACTCGATCTCTCCGTCCTCTTTGCCGACAGCAATTTCCAGAACTTCTTCGTCGGGGCGTGCGCTGCGGAGCGAGGCCGCAAATTCGGCATTCGGCTCGACGTGAACGCCTCGCCAACCTTTCTTGTAGAAAGCGAAACTTACGGAATCGATCACCGGGTCCTGCGCACCAATATCAACATAGAAACCGCGTTCCACGTGCTTGAGTGCACGCCACAAGATCACGTCTTCGAAATTCTGCGCATATGAGATGATCATCGGAGTTCGGCAAACAATGAAAGAGCCGGCTTGTTCAGGGACACCGGCGGAAGCTCGATGCGCTGGTCCTCGGAAAAGAAACTCGCCGCAATCAGCCCGTCGCCGCTGTAGGACTGCTGCACGTCATGCTCTGCCAGGATGACGGCTCCGAAATCCAGCAGTGCTTCTCTGCAATCGGCATGCGTGGTCCGAGAGCCGGAAATGCAGCTGTGGTGAGTCGACACGACCACAAATCGCACCTGCTTGCTTTCCGCCGCAGCTGCCATCGAGCGAATGAAAGGCAACTCCACTCCCTGTACGTCCATGTGTAGAAGCTCGATCGTCCGCTCATTCGCCAACTTGGACACCGAAGCCATATCGAAGCAAGGCATAGCACGAATTTGTCCGTCCGACTCACAGCGCAGGTCAAGGCTCTCAAGTCTCTCGCCGCCGATACAAGCATTGTGAAAGCTGATGCGACTTTCCAACCCGTTCAGGCCCGCATTGTCTCGGCCCAGTTGAAGATTGTTAGGATCCGGCTCTATGCAAATTGCCGTCGCGTTGGCGATTTCATGCAAATACCATAGTGTATAGTAACACCAGAAGGCGCCGAGTTCCACGATCAGCGAATTGTGGCGCACGTAGCGTAAGATATGATGAAAGATCAGTTCTTCCTGCGGCTCGTGATGGCCCCTCAGCGCACGGATGATCTGTGCCATCCAGTCGCCGTGATATCCGCCTGCCTTTACACGCAAGCCGTTGTGCATGATCTGAACCGGGCCGTTCGGCGTGTTGAGGATGCGCCCTGCCTCCTGCACTTTTGTGATGCCGGCGCAATCGACGCAACTGCTGGTCATTATGGCACGTTCAAGTTCGTTCACGCAGTTGCCCCTCGGATAATGAACCGCGCGTCAAGCGCGGACGTGCCGATGAAGAACGGCTGGGTCGCGTTTATCACGTCGAAGACCAGCGCATTGTCCTGCCACTCGTAATTGTCCACCAGATGTGTGTCTGCGCCGGCGAGCGACGGCGAAAAGGAATACGAGCCTTGGCCCAGGGTGCAGGTGAAAGGCATTTGGAATTCGATCTCTTCGCCTGCCTTCACATTCTGGAGGGCCTGCTGCGTGTGCCAGGTGTTGGTGCCCCAAACGATATGGCCAGTGCGGTCACGCAGCATGAAGCCCAGCACCAGGCGCGGAACATCTGCATCTGCCTTCGCCACCAGCCTCAAGACCAGCGGCTGCCCTACGAGTGCGGTCTTCACCGGCTCTCCGCTCTCCGCGTCGAGGAGTTCCAAGGCTGATGCCTTGACCTGAAGCGTCCCCGATCTCGTGAACGCCCAGCCGTCATGCGTGCGCCGCTGCTCAACGGACTGCTTCTCGTTCTCTTTTGCCGCAATCAACGTGTTGTAATAGTCGACCACCTCATCTGGTGCGCCGTCCCTCAGGATCGTGCCTTTGTCGAGCAGGACCACCCGGTCACTCAATGCTCGAACGTCACCCATACTGTGAGTGACGAGGATGATAGAGGTGCCTTGCGCCTTGAACTGCCTTATCCGGTCGAAGCTCTTGTGCTGAAAATAGCTGTCGCCGACAGACAACACCTCATCCACTATTAGAATATCGGGGCATTTCGCGGTGGCGAGCGCAAAGGCGAGGCGCGCTAGCATGCCGCTCGAATAGATTCTGGTGGGTTGATCGAAGAATTCGCCGATTTCTGCGAACTCCTCGATGCTAGGCATCAGGGCTGTCAGTTCCTGCTGGGAAAACCCCATCAGCCCGCCCGCCTGGTATACGTTCTGACGTCCGGTAAACTCAGGGTTGAATCCGAGGCCCAGTTCGAGGATGGCGCTGACCCTACCGGTCACCGTGATCGAGCCGACTGTTGGACGGACGGTGCCTGTGATCATCTTGAGCAGCGTGCTTTTTCCGGCCCCGTTCTGCCCAATCAGGGCGACAGCCTTACCTTGCTCAACTTGGAAAGAGACATCCCGGTTTGCCCAAAATTCGCTTTGCGGCGCGATGGACGCGCCGAACCAGTTCGCAAATCTTTGGAGATTGCTCCGATACGTGGTGTAGGACTTGCCCACGTGGGAGACGTCAAGGACTAGCGACATCAGAGGGCATCCACCAACTCAGGGCTTGCCCGGCGAAACACGGTAAAGGAGAGCAGCATCGCAAGGCCGCCGACCACAAGCGTGGGCAGGAGACTTGTCCATTGCGGTCCTTGGTTGAGCAGAAGGGCGTCTTGGTAAAGCCCGACCAGAGGCGTCATCGGATTGAGCGCAAGCAGCCACTGGAAGTGCTGGGGCACGACGCTTCTCAAGTAAACGATAGGCGTGAACCAGAACCAAAGCTGCATGAAAACGCTCATGAACTGAGCGACGTCGCGCGCGAATACATTCAGCACTCCCAGAAAAACGCCGATGCCGAATGCCATGGCTGAAATCACCAGCATCCCGGGAATGAGATATAGCCATGCCAGGCCAGGAAAATGGCCGAAAAACAGGAATATAACCATAATCGCGGCAAGCAAAAGGACGTGATTGATAAGCGCGCTGCCCAGAATGATCACTGGGAGGCAGAGACGCGGAAAAGCGATCTTCTTCATTGCCGAAGCCTGCTCTATGAAGATGCCGATACTCCTGTTCAATATCTCGCTGAAAAGACCCCAGGCGGCCATGCCCGAAAGGAGATAGATCGGATAGGCGGCCGTATTGTCGCTGTTTGGCATGCGGGCGCGCATGACTTCCGCGAGAACGATCGAAAAAATCAGAGATTGTGCGAGCGGGTGAAGGATAAACCAAAGCGCTCCGAGGCGTGAGCGCGCGAAACGACCGCGCAGTTCGCCTTTGATGGAGGAAATGATGAAATGGCGGTACTGCCACAGGCTTCGGAACATATTGCTCTACCTTTTGCGCTCTGACGATGTCAGCCAGCGCTACACGCTCGGCGCCAATATCCGAAAACGTCAGCGATTGTCTGTTCGAAAGGGACCAGAGGCCTCCAATTCAGCCTGTCGCGTGCATTTGTCGCATCACCGCACATGACGGGAATGTCGTTTGGGCGGAACCTTGCCGGATCGGCAACCACGTCGATGTCTATGCCCGACTGCGTAATGAGCGCGTCCAGTATGTGCCGGATCTTCCGGGGGTGTCCGGATGCGACGTTGAAGACGCTGTCCGGCTTACCGTCCCAGTCCGCAATCGCGGCACTCGCGTAGGCGCGAACCACGTCGCGAACATCAAGGAAATCTCGTTCGGCTTCGAGATTTCCCACGCGAATGATCGGTTCGCTTTTGCCGAACACGATCTCGGCGACCTGGCGCGCGAAAGCAGGGACCACATAGGCGTCGGACTGACCAGGACCGGTGTGGTTGAACGGGCGAAAGCGGATGGCGCGCAGACCGTCATATGCCATTTGCCCGATCATCAGGTCCGCGGCCGCCTTGGTCGCGCCGTAGACCGTCATCGGCTGAAGCGGCGCACTTTCCGTCACCGGATCGGCCGCGCCCTGGAAAGAAGCACCATAGGCTTCCGAACTGCCAATATAAACGAACCGGGCCTCCGGCGCGTTGTGCATCACGGATTCAGCAAGATTCATGGTTCCAGTAAAATTGACGTTCCAGGCATGCCTCGGCGCTTTGCGTGCATCGGACGGCGCGGCGATTGCCGCCAAATGGACAAGCGCTGTTGGCCGCACCTTCAGGACGGCGGCATCGACCGCCTCCCGGTCAAACACGTCGATCGCGTCTCGCTGTCCTCCGCCGTGGCCAAATGCAAACACTTCGCAGGAACTGTGTTCCCGCTCCAGCAACTGCAACAGTGCCTTGCCGACAAAGCCATTGGCTCCGGTTACAAGGATGCGGTGCGTCAACTTTCCGATCACTCAGCGGCTCGGCGGGTTGGTATGGCGGTCGAGGTCCGCGTCCACCATTTCGCAGATCATAGCTTCCAGCGAGGTCGTCGCCTCCCATCCCAGCTTCTGCTTTGCCTTGGCGGGATTTCCGAGCAGAATTTCGACTTCGGCCGGTCTGAATAGGTCGGGATCGATCACAAGATGGTCATCCATCTTGAGCCCAACATGCTCGAATGCGATTCGGCACATGTCGCGCACAGTTGTCGTCCTGCCTGTCGCAACCACGTAATCGTCCGGCTGGTCCTGCTGTACCATCAGCCACATGGCGCGGACATAGTCCTTGGAATGACCCCAGTCACGCTTGGCGTCGATGTTGCCGAGACGCAATTCCTTTGCCATGCCTTTCTTGATGCGCGCGACCGCATCCGTGACTTTGCGGGTGACGAACTCGATGCCGCGAAGCGGAGATTCATGATTGAACAGGATGCCGCTTGAGGCATGCAGGCCGAAACTTTCGCGATAATTGACCGTAATCCAGTGACCATAGAGCTTCGCCACCGCATAAGGGGAACGGGGGTAGAAAGGTGTGGTTTCCGATTGCATCGGCTCCTGGATAAGGCCGTACATTTCCGAGGATGATGCCTGATAGAAACGGGCCTCCGGCGATTCCAGGCGGATTGCCTCAAGAACATTGGTCACGCCTATGCCGGTAACGTTGCCTGTCAGGATCGGCTGCTGCCACGATGACTTGACGAAAGATTGGGCCGCAAGATTGTAGACTTCATCCGGCTTCACATCGCGCATAGTTCTAACCAGACCGGACAAATCCGTGAGGTTTCCGTCCACGATCCGAACGTCTTTCTCGATGCCGAGCCACTTCAGGCGCGTGGTGTTCACATCGGCAGTGCTTGAACGCCGTGCAAGTCCGTGAACCTCATACCCTTTGGCAAGCAGAAGCTCCGCCAGATAGGCGCCGTCCTGCCCGGTGATGCCGGTAATCAAAGCTGTCTTTTTCATCGATGTTCTCGGTTTATCCGGTGATTGGTCGCCCAGCACCGTGAGCCAATGGATTGTCAGGCGCGGCCGTATACGTCGTCAAAACGCACGATATCGTCCTCGCCGAGATAATCGCCGCTTTGCACTTCAATGATCACCAGGTCAATCCGGCCCGGGTTCTCCAGCCTGTGTTTATGACCGCAGGGGATGTAGGTCGACTCGTTTGTCGCCAGGAACAGCTCCTGGTCGCCGTTGACTATTTTCGCGGACCCGCTGACCACGACCCAGTGCTCGGAGCGATGGTAGTGCATTTGCAGGCTCAAACGTCTGCCGGGTTTCACCTCGATGCGTTTGATTTTGAAGCGCTCGCCTTCCTCCAGAACCGTATAGGTGCCCCACGGTCTATGTACGGTGCTGTGGACCAAATGTGCCTCATGCCCGGAAGCCTTGAGGCCCTCGAACAACTTCTTGACGTCCTGAACGCGATCGCGGGAGGCGACAAGCAATGCGTCGGGAGAATCCACGATCACCAGATCGCTGACCCCGACCGTGCCGATGACGCGCTTGTCGGAACTTACATAGCTGCCGGTGGTGTCGACCATATGAACATCGCCGCGCAGCCTGTTGCCGCTTTCGTCAGGAGCGATCAAATCGGCCATCGCGTTCCAAGATCCGATGTCGTTCCAATCCATGTCGCAAGGAACCACGGCAAGATTGTTCGCCTTCTCCATAACCGCGTGATCGAGAGAGATTCGCGGAGCGGAGCCAAAATGCTCGGGCGCGAGTTCGATTTTGGCAAAGCCTTCGCCTTGACTGAATCGGCCGTTCTCATAACTGTCGGAAACCGCCTGGATCACTTCGGGGCAATGCAAAGCCATCTCGTCGAGCATTCGTTGCGCGCTGAAGCAGAAAATCCCCGCGTTCCAGAAGAAGCGTTTGGATTCGACATAGGCTTTGGCTGTGTCGAGATCCGGTTTTTCAACGAAACGGACGACTTTCTCACCATCGGCTTCGATATAGCCGAACGCCGTGTCCGGCCTGGTCGGGCTGATGCCCAGTGTGGCAATCCGCCCCAGTTTTGCGTATTCGATGGCGCGGCCCATGACGTCTAGAAATGCGGGCAGGTTGCCAATCATGTGATCGGCTGGGAAGACGCATAGAATCGCATCAGGGCCCTGCGTTGCCTTGGCATGGACAGTGGCTGCCGCCACGGCAGCGGCAGTATCCCGGCCTTCCGGCTCGAGCAGAAACGTACGTGGCAACACAACCGAATCCAGTTCGTCGAAGTCGTCCTTCGTGAGGAAAAGGTGGTCCCCGGACGTTACAGCCACGAGTTCCACCACTCCCTCAATCGACGCGGCGCGCAGCACTGTGTGCTGAATAAGCGAATGCCCATCCGCCACTTTAAGAAAAGGCTTGGGGTGCGATTGCCTTGAGGCAGGCCATAGTCGCGATCCGGCTCCACCGCTGATGATGACGGGAACCACTTTCATGAAATGACCTCTGCTTCGTTTGTGGATGCGATTGCCTGCGCCCTGTCGAGCGTCAGCGCCACAATCGCTCTCGCTCTGCCTGGGTCTGCTGCCTCCGAATAGCAGCGAAGTTCAGGCGCGTTGCCGGACGGCCGCAGATGGATGATCTCGCCAGTCAGCATTTGTGTCCTTAGGCCGTCGGTCTCGTCAACTTCAGCAACAATCCCGAACGGGGCCAGAAACCGCTGCAGTGCAGGCCGATCCGCGAGCCGACGCATCAAGCTGCGCGAACTCTCCACTGGGAAATTCTCAAGGCGTTCGCTTGCACAGGCCGGAAGATTCCACAACGCGCGCAGACCTGACAGCGATTTTCTTGTCGACGCGACCATTCCGAGGACAGCCAGGATGGGGAGCAGTGAATCCCGTGTCGGCAATGCCGTCAATGTCTTGCCGTGTAGCCAACAGTCCGACCCCAAGAGAACGCCACCATTGGCTTCAAAGCCCACAACGATTTTCTCGGGGTGGTGTGAGGCTTCCATGGCTTCGACGACGAAGGGAGATCCGACCTTCGTTCTCAGAACCGTAAAACCGAAGGCTTTCGAAATACCTGAATTGGAAGTCACGGGCGTCACCACGATGTCAGCCCGCAGGAACAGAGCCGTGGCGAGGCCGATCAGGTCGCCGCGAAACAGGTCACCATTCTCGTCGGCAATCAGTGGCCGATCAGCATCGGCATCGGTCGACACGATGGCGTCGAGGTGGAATTCTCGCACCCAACCCTTGAACTTTGCAATTGTGGTTTCGTCAACGGCTTCGGTATCGACGGGTACGAAGGTCTCCGATTTCCCGACAGGTGTCACATCTGCGCCAAAGGATCGGAGAACCTCCACCAGAAGATCCGCCGCGACCGAACTGTGCTGATAGACGCCGAGCCTCAGGCCCGAAAGGGACCCTGGCTCCAAGATGTCATCAGCGCGCGCGCGATAGGCGGCGATCGCATTGTCGTGATGCCCCGGCAAAGCCGTACCTATCGGCGGCGGGGGGCAATAGGCGTCTAGCCGTTCGGCAGCATAGTGTGCCATAGCGGCTTCATCGGCCTTGGTGATCTCGCCCCGCGGGCTATAGAACTTGATGCCATTGCGGTCCGCAGGGATGTGCGAACCCGTAACCATGAGCGCCGCTGCGTCATGCTGCCCGGCATACAACGCCAAGGCTGGCGTTGGAATGGCACCGCAATCGATCGGTTGAAACCCACTTGCCGCCAAGGCAGCCATGCAGTTGGCGGCGATCGTCGGGCTGCTATCGCGCAAGTCGCGACCAACGAACACCTTGGCCTTCGATCGGACCCCATCGGCAACGAGACGCCAAGCGAAAGCCTCCGTATAAAGGCCGCTGGGTTTCCCGACTAATTCTGAAGCCAACCCTCGCAGGCCACTTGATCCAAACTTCATCACTTCGCTTTGGCTGGTAAAGGGAAGACCGTCATATTGCAGCAGACTTGGCTGTCAACCGCAAAATCGCTTCGGGCGGTTTACCTTTCCTTCCAGCTATCCACACTGCATTCCCAGCCGCGTCGACAGGGTGAGAGCCGTCTGGCGTCAAGGACCGAGCGATGGCCTCACGATCGCGCTGCCGGCATTCTCGAACCGCTTGATATCTGCGGAACCATAGGCCATAGGTCGAGAGCAGACCGCACCAGGGCAAAGAGTAGTCAAGGATTGACCTCTCCGGCCGACCCCTCTCTCTATCCTGAGTTGCTGTCGGACTCTAGGGCTCTTTGCAGTTGATGTGCAAGATCTTGATCAAACGGACTTTCTCTTCACCCGCCAACCTATGAAAAAATCTCTGGCGATGATTTCAAGTCCACGCTATGCGATACACGCGGCGGGGGCCGAAGATTTGGTACTAAAAAGAAGCCGCCGGTGACGGATGGTATTCGCTCTAGAGCCACTTTAGTATTGAAGTCTTCGCGCCTGGAGTTCAGTACCGTCCGATGAAATCCTATGTAGAAGCTGTACCCGGACTCCGGCCCACAATGCGTCGCGCCATCATCATGATTCAAGACATCGCCATGGTTCTGGTGGCGGTGGCGCTTAGCCTGACTTTATCGCAGTCGAGGCTGTCGTTCGAAGCGTTCTCTCCAGCGGGTTTCGCTTGCTGGGCGAGCATCATTATTCTTAGTCATCTGTTATTCAGATATTGCGGCCTCTACAATACTGTGTGGCGCTTCGCCTCGACGCCGGATTTCTTCAACATCCTGAAGGGCTGCGCAATACTGACCATCGTCCTTTACTGTGTTTCGCTTTTTGTTCGTTCCTTTCAGCCGGTGGCGGGCCTCAATGAGCGCCAGTTCATCGTCTTCTTCCTGGTTTCTTTCACGATCATCTCGGCGCCCCGGATTTTCTACCGGTTCTTTCGCGACGGCGCGAGCTGGCGCATTCTGAGTCGCGGCAAGGCTTCGACCAAGAGAGCGGTGTTTGTCGGCAAGCTGAGCGAGGCCGACGTAATCATCCGTTTCACGCGCACGACGCAGCCTGTAGAGTATTCAATTGCAGGGATTATGGCGATTGAGCACGGTGTTCCGCAGGGCACTCGGATCCAGGGCGTTCCCGTCGTGGCCACCCGCCCCCGCCTGATCGAGGTGCTGGAAGAATACGCCAAGGGTACGACAAGCCTGGACCTGCTGATTTTCGGCAGCGGCGCCGAACATGAGATCGAGGAGTATTCGGAGCTCGTCCGTGTTGCCCGGCAAGGCGACATAGCGGTGGTGCAGTTCTCGGGGCTTTCGCAGCTCGGCCAGGAGGGAAAGCTCGTTCTCGACGAGGTCGAGATGGAAACGATCCTGCGCCGCCCCACGGTTCCGTCCGACATCGAACGCATCGGGGCCTTCGTCGGCGGCAAGCGCGTCCTGGTCACCGGCGGCGCCGGTTCCATCGGCCGCACCCTGGTCAAGAGGTCACTGGAACTGGGCGCGGAGGCGGTGCTGGTTGCCGACAATTCCGAGTTCGGCATTTTCCAGTTGAGCCAATACGTCGAAGAGAAGGACCATGACCGCCTCAAGGTCCGCATTGTCGATGTCGCCGACCGGCGCCAGATGACGCGTGTCGTCACCGAGTTCAAGCCGGACATCGTTTTCCACGCCGCGGCACTGAAGCATGTGCCTTTGCTCGAGGAAAACTGGGATTCGGCCATCCAGACCAATGTCTTCGGAACGCTTGTCTGTGCCGAGGTTGCCGCCAAATGCGGCGTCAAGCAATTCGTGCTTGTTTCGAGCGACAAGGCCGTGGACCCGACATCCGTGCTGGGCCTGACGAAGCGGGCGGCCGAACAGATCGTCAGCGCCTTGCATGAAACGCCCGCCGGCGAGCCCGGCGCACGGCGCCCCGCCACCAAGTTCATAGCCGTTCGGTTCGGCAATGTCTTTGGCAGCAATGGCTCGGTCGCAACCATATTCCAGGCGCAGATCGAGGCCGGAGGTCCGGTCACCATAACCGACCGGCGCATGACGCGCTATTTCATGACCGTGGCCGAAGCCGTCGACCTCGTCATCATGTCCGCGGCCGATGCCGCCTCGCGGAAAGCCGGCGACGACTACGCCGTCTACATGCTCGACATGGGCAAACCGGTGCCGATCCTCGAAGTTGCCGAGACGATGATCCGCATGTCCGGAAAAAGCCCATACACGGACATCCCCATTCGCTTCACCGGAATCCGGCCGGGTGAAAAACTCCATGAAACGTTGCATGGTGAGGATGAGGAGCTGGTCGAACTCGGCATTTCCAAGATTTTTGGCCTGAGCACCGATGTCGCGGAATGGTCCGATGTCCAGGCGGCGCTTGCGGCCCTGCAGCAATCCGTGAAGAGCCAGGACAAGGCATCCTCGCTCGCTGTGCTTGCGGGTCTTGACCATACCAAGAAGGTAAGAGGGGACGTGCCTGAGGCCGTGATCCCGAAAGCGGCCGGGCAGGCGAACTGATGCTTCAAAAGACCCTGGCCTTCTTCGGCGCTTGAGCAGTCTGCGCAAGAGCGGCATTTATCGGCGGACCTTCGGGACCCTGGGGCGCTGGCTGGCATTCCTCTGCGGGCGCACCCGAGCAGGCGAGGGGTCGAGCTTGGTCGAGCGATAGCCTCATGCTACGTCGAGCGGATTCGTATTTTCGTCTTTGGTTTTGGCAACGAGCACTATCGGCGGTTCATGAAGACAGCCAAGCAAATCTTCGATCTTGCCGGCGCGGCGCTGCTGCTCCTGGTCACTTCACCCGTCCTGGCGCTCGCTGTCCTGGCTGTTCGTATATCGTCGCCCGGTCCGGCCATCTTTTCTCAAACGCGGGTTGGCCGCGATGGCGTGCTCTTTCGCTGTCACAAATTGCGCACGATGTATGTCGGCACGCCATCCTTGCCTTCGCACGAGGCGCCGGCGAATGCCGTGACGCCGGCCGGAAAGACCCTGCGGAAGTTCAAGCTCGATGAGCTGCCGCAGTTCTGGAATGTTCTGAAGGGCGAGATGAGCTTGGTCGGACCGCGTCCCTGCCTGCCGACGCAAACCGAGCTGATCGAGTGCCGCCGACGGCTGGGCGTTTCATCGGCGCTTCCCGGCATCACCGGCCTGGCTCAGGTCAAGGGCATCGACATGTCGGACCCGGCCCTATTGGCCGAAACCGATGCCGACTATCTCAAGGTCGCGTCGATCGGCCTTGATCTTCGCATCCTGCTCGCGACGATTTATCCAGGTTGAGCTTGCCTGCTGCGCGCCGCGATTTCGCTTAGACGATCAAGCGTCGCTGTTTCCGGCAGCCAGCCCTGCGAGACGAGCAGGGAAGGGTCGCATATCTGTGTCGCCGTCATGCTTTCCCAAAACGCCCGCTTGCCTAGCGCCACCGCGGCCATCCGCATCAGGCTGGCCGGTACGGCAGCCAGGCGCACCGGCCGCCCAAGTCCCTTACGGAAGGCGCTTACGACGGCTGCCACCGACACCGGAGGCACGTCGCTGGCTATATAGGCAGGGCTGAGCGGCCCCGGATGAGCCAACAAATGCCGCACGGCTTGCGCGGCTGCGTCGGCCGACACCAGCGAGCGGGTTCCCGTCAGTACACCCGTCGGCAGCGGCAGGCTTGTATCGGCCAGGCGCATCAGCATTGCCAGATTGCCCTTCATGCCGCTTGCGTAGGCGGCAGGCAGGCGCAGCACGGCGGCGTCGGCGCGGCCGTGCAATGCATAGGCGTCCAGGACCCTGATCTCGCCCTCGCGTTTCGAGCACCCGTAGGCGCATTGCGGATCGGGGACCGTATGCTCGTCGATCGTTGCGCTGACGCGGGCGCCGATCACGGCCCGGACCGATGACAGTTGGATGAAACGTCCGCTTGCCTGCATGGCGGCCGCATGCGCCAGCCGCGCGCTCAGTTCCGCGTTGGCGGCTCGGTAGTCGGCTTCGGTGGCCTCGCCTTGATCATTGTTCAAGCCGGCGCAGTGAACGACGTCCGTGACGTCACGGGTGACGGCAAGGAAGTCCTTGGCCGGCGCATCGAAACGCGGCAAGCCAACGATGTCGCTGCCCGAAGCGAGCCTTTCTGGGTAGCGCGAGGCGAGGCGAACCTCCACCCCTGCCTCGCAAAGCCTTTGCACGACAAGGCGTCCGATGAAGCCCGATGCGCCTGTGACCAAGACCTTCATTGCCTTGCCCGGAGCCGCTATTGCGTGACTGGCGGAAGCGGCATCTCTTCCGGCAACGGGGCCTGACGTCCCGACGCAAGATAGGTCCCGGATACCAGGAAGACCATGAACACCGAATCCAGGATGTCTTGGCCGATCAGGATGCCTGTCATCCCAGCCGTCAGGTAGGTGATCACCATGACGACGACCATGGTGGCGCCAAAGCGCTCGATCGGGTCGGCGCTGTTGCGCAGGACCAGGGCGGCGTCTCTGCCGGCGACGACAAAGATCGCCGCCAAAGTCACGGCGCCCAGGATGCCCGCCTGTACCAATGCCGTCAGGAAGCCATTGTGGAAATGATTGAAACCTGCCGTTTTCGCGAACAGGTCTTGGAAGCCCTGCCTGATCAAGAGCTGGTTGGCGCCCACTCCGTGTCCGAACAAGGGCATGTCGCGAAATGCCTTCAGGCCGATGTCCCAGAGGGCAACACGTATTCCAAGCGAGGTGTCGGAATTGCCGTGCGCCCCAAGCGCGTCCCAATCAGAGCGCAGAAAATCAAATCTGTCGGATATCGTATGGAATCCGATAGCGGCGACCGCGACGCCGATCGCCGCCATCAGAAGCAGCAGACGGACGGCATTCTTCCCTTTCAGCCAATGCTGGTTGATCAACAGCACGGCAATGCCGGAAATCAGCAGCGCCAGCCAGATGATACGCGTGCCGGAATAGATGATGGCGATCGTTCCGCCGAGCGCTGCGCAGATCAGCGCACTCTTGTGCCTTTCGATGCCCGACAGGGCACCGGCCACGCAGGCCATCACTGCAAGGCAGACGACCGTGGCGAACACGATCGCATTTCCCGCTCCGCCCTCCGCCCTCATCCCGATCCAATATTGCTGGATGATCGCCAACAGCAGCGCGACGAAACAGGCGGCCATGCTGCTGAGGATTATGATCCGGACAAGGGTTGTTTTCTGCGTAATGCTCCAGGTTGAATAGGAGAGGGGGAAAAACAGGAAGGTGACGAGCGGGATCAGATGCGGCGCATCCCTGACAATTGCGTTATTGGCGAGCGAAGCCAGGAGATTTGCCGCGCAATAGGCATAGATCGCGATCGTGAGCGCCATCATCGCCCGGTCGATGTTGAAGCGCCTCTTTTTCGAGGCGATCAAAAGAACCGACCACAGGCCGCCGCCGTTGAACACGAAGCTCACCACAGACCCCAGGACCGGTGGAAAAAAGAAGCAAGCGATGGAAAAATAGATATTGATCCGCGCGGGCGAGAACTGCCGTCTTATCGATGAAAGCTGGCTCAAGGGCGGCTCACCATTCTCGGACGCTTCACACGGCGGATTGTCTGACGGCGGCGAACATAGCCCTGCCGAAATTGCCCGTGTCGCATCGTGCATCTGCCCGCTTTCAGGGGCCGGTATAGCGGCTTGGGTCTTTTTCTGAAAGTGCATCAAGGCCGATTGCCACCGAAAATCGGTAGTCGCTGGCAGACGATCGGATTTGGGCGCGGCGAAGACTGCGTGCTTTTCATCAAGCAATTTTTTCCCCCGCATTTTCTCAGCCGGCGGCGTGACAAGCAGGAATTTCCGCATTTTGACGCATGGATGGAAAATTCATTCCCGAACCACTCCTTGCCAGGCGCGTCTTGCATTGTTCTGGGCAGCGGCGATCTGCTAGAACGCCCGGAAGAATAACATTGTCCAGAAGCAAGCTTGAACCGGGCGGGAAGCCCGATGATTTGATGCCAGGTCTTCTGTCGGAAGGCACGAGAGAACGCTAGACAGGCCATGACAACAGCGCTTACGCACCTGCAGCGGCTTGAGGCCGAGTCAATCCACATATTCCGTGAAGTCGCGGCCGCCTTCGCCAAGCCGGTCATGCTCTATTCCGTAGGCAAGGATTCGTCCGTGCTGATGCACCTGGCGATGAAGGCATTCTATCCCGCCAAGCCGCCCTTTCCGTTCCTTCATGTCGACACAACCTGGAAATTTCGCGAGATGATCGCCTTTCGCGATCAGATGGCGCAAAAACTCGGTTTCGATCTCCTGGTTCACGTCAACCAGGATGGCGTGCGCGACAACATCAATCCCTTCGATCATGGCTCGAACACGCACACCCATGTGATGAAGACCGTGGCGCTGCGCCAGGCGCTCGACAAATACGGTTTCGATGCCGCCTTTGGCGGCGCCCGCCGCGACGAGGAAAAATCGCGCGCCAAGGAGCGCATCTTTTCCTTCCGCAACGCCCAGCATGTCTGGGATCCGAAGAACCAGCGTCCCGAAATGTGGAAGATCTTCAACACCCGCATCGCCACGGGTGAATCGATCCGCGTCTTTCCGCTGTCCAACTGGACCGAGCTCGACATCTGGCAGTACATCCTGCAGGAGAACATCCCGATCGTGCCGCTCTATTTCGCCAAGCAGCGGCCGGTCGTGGAACGCGATGGCATGCTCATCCTCAAGGACGACGATCGCATGAAATTGCGCCCCGGTGAGGCGATCGAGAATCGGCTGGTGCGCTTCCGCACGCTCGGCTGCTACCCGCTGACCGGCGCCATCGAATCGGAAGCAGACACGCTGGAAGCTATCGTCGGCGAGATGCTGACCGCGCGCACCTCCGAACGGCAGGGCCGCCTGATCGACCGGGACGAAGCCGGCTCGATGGAAAAGAAGAAGCGCGAGGGGTATTTCTGACCATGCGCCACATCATGGCAAAGAGCCTCGCACCTACCGACGGCGTCCGCGATTATCTGGCGGCGCAGGAGAAGAAGTCGCTGCTGCGCTTCCTCACCTGCGGCTCCGTCGACGATGGCAAGTCGACGCTGATCGGCCGTCTGCTCTCCGACACCAAGCAGATTTTCGAGGACCAGCTTGCCGCGCTCGAACGCGATTCGCGCAAGCACGGCACGACCGGCGACGACATCGATTTCGCACTGCTGGTCGACGGTCTCGAAGCCGAGCGCGAGCAAGGCATCACCATCGACGTCGCCTATCGCTTCTTCGCCACGCCAAAGCGCAAATTCATTGTCGCCGACACGCCCGGCCACGAGCAGTACACGCGTAACATGGCGACCGGCGCGTCCACCGCCGACCTGGCAATCGTGCTGATCGATGCGCGGCAAGGCGTGCTGCGCCAGACCAGGCGCCACTCGATCATCGCCTCGCTGCTCGGCATCCGCCATATCGTGCTAGCCGTCAACAAGATCGATCTCGTCGATTTCGATCGGGCGGTCTTCGACCGGATCACGCAGGACTATCAGCAGTTTTCGCGCGATCTCGGCTTTGAGACCATCGTGCCGATCCCGATGTCGGCGCGCTACGGCGACAACGTCACCGGCCGCTCCGACAGGATGGAATGGTATTCCGGCCCGACGCTGATCGAACATCTCGAAACCGTTTCGGTCGACGAGGCCGCGGCCGAGTTACCGTTCCGTTTTCCGGTGCAGTACGTCAACCGCCCCAATCTCGATTTTCGCGGCTTCGCCGGAACGATCGCCTCGGGCGCGATCTCGCAAGGCGACGAGGTCGTCGTCGCCAAATCGGGCAAATCCTCCCGCGTCAGGCGCATCGTCGCGCAGGGTGGCGACCTCGCCCAGGCCGTGGCCGGCCAGGCCATCACGCTTGTCCTCGATGACGAGGTCGAGATTTCCAGGGGCAACATGCTGGTGGCGCCTGCCGCACGCCCGCAGGTCGCCGACCAGTTCGCCGCCAACATCGTCTGGTTCGACGAACATGCGCTGCTGCCGGGCCGCTCCTATATCCTGCGCACCGAGACCGACCAGACCAGCGCTACCGTCACCGATTTGAAATATCGGGTCAATGTCAATGACTTTGCCCGTGAAGCTGCCAAGTCGCTCGAGATGAACGAAGTGGGCATCTGCAACATCTCGACGCGCACGCCGATCGCTTTCGACACCTTCGCCGAGAACCGTACAACCGGCGCGTTCATCCTGATCGACCGCATCAGCAACGCCACGGTCGGCGCCGGCATGATCCTGCATTCGCTGCGCCGTGCCGAGAACATCCATTGGCAATCGCTCGATGTCGGCAAGCGGGTACGTGCCGACATCAAGAACCAGCGGCCCGCCGTGTTCTGGTTCACCGGGCTGTCCGGCTCGGGCAAATCGACCATCGCCAACCTGTTCGAGAAGAAGCTGTTTGCCTCCGGGCGCCATACCTACATTCTCGACGGCGACAATGTCCGCCACGGCCTCAACCGCGATCTCGGCTTTACCGACGCCGACCGCGTCGAAAACATCCGCCGCGTCGCCGAAGTGGCCCGCCTCATGGCCGATGCAGGGCTGATCGTCATCGTTTCCTTCATTTCGCCTTTCAGCGCCGAGCGGCGCATGGCCCGCGAATTGATGGCCGAAGGCGAGTTCGTCGAAGTGTTCGTCGACACGCCGTTCGAGGAATGCGCCAGGCGTGACCCGAAAGGCCTCTACGCCCGCGCGCTCAATGGCGAGATCAAGAATTTCACCGGTGTCGACTCGCCTTACGAAGCGCCGGAAAAACCGGAAATCCATCTGAAGACGCTCGGCAAATCGGCCGAGGAGATGGTAGATGCCCTGGAACACTGGCTGAACGAGCGTGACATTGCCGAAGACCAATACGACAATGGCGGCGGCATCTGACGACAGGTCGATGCTCGAAATTTTCGAGGGGCTCGCTTTGGCGGCCGGCCGCGAGGTCATGCGTGTGTTCCACGCCGGCTGCGCGGTCGACCAGAAATCAGATTCCTCGCCGGTGACCGAGGCGGACCGCGAGAGCGAGAAGATCATTCTGGCCGGATTGCGTGCGGCCTTTCCCGACATTCCCTGCGTGGCCGAGGAGGAAGCATCCGCCGGCATCGTGCCGCCGGACCTGGACGGGGCTTTCTTCCTGATCGATCCGCTGGACGGCACCAAGGAATTCGTCAATCGCCGCACCGATTTCACCGTCAACATCGCGCTTGTCCGCCACGGCGTGCCGGAAGTCGGCGTCGTTTTCGCGCCCTGCACGGGCCGGTTCTTTTCCGGGCTGCCGGGCAAGGCGGAATTCCTCGAAATAGATGGCGACTTCCGCATCGTCTCTCGCCGGCCGATTTCGGTGAGGGCGGCTGCGACGCCGCTGGCGGTGGTTGCGAGCCGCTCCCACAACACGCCCGAAACCGAAGCCTATATTCGTGACCTAGGCATCGCCGAGATCGTCTCTGTCGGCTCGTCGCTGAAATTCTGTCTGGTCGCCAATGGCGAGGCAGACATTTATCCGCGCTTCGGTCGTACCATGGAGTGGGATACCGCAGCCGGCGATGCCGTGCTGCGCGCCGCGGGCGGCATCACGCGCACGTTGGATGGACAGCCCTTGATGTATGGCAAGCGAGACCAGGGCGGCGATGCGGATTTTGCCAATCCGCATTTCATCGCCAGCGGCAGGGCAGGGGCAAGCTCCGCCTGAAGCCGGCTGGTTACTCGGCCGCGGCCTGCGCCGAGTTCGATCCGATATAGTTGCGGATCGTCTCGATGATCCGGTCCTGATCGGCTTCGCTGAGATAGGGATGCATCGGCAGGCACAGGATGCGCTTGGGCAATTGCTCGGATACGGCAAGGCCGGTCGGCGTTCTCGGATAGTCGCGATAGGCGATCTGCTCGTGCAGCGGCTTCACATAGTAGATGACCGACGGAATGCCTTTTTCGCCGAGATGAGCCTTCAGCCCGTCGCGCTTGGGCGTCTCGATGGCGTATTGCGCCCAGGCCGAGCGGCTGCCGTCCAGGTTGCGGGCTGCCGTGACGACATCAGCAAGCCCTTCGGCATAACGGTTCGCCACCATTTGCCGGGCAACCATCTCGTCCTCGAGAATGGCGAGCTTTTCGATCAGGATCGCGGCCTGCAG
Source organism: Mesorhizobium sp. B1-1-1 (assembly GCF_006442955.1). Taxonomy (NCBI): domain Bacteria; kingdom Pseudomonadati; phylum Pseudomonadota; class Alphaproteobacteria; order Hyphomicrobiales; family Phyllobacteriaceae; genus Mesorhizobium; species Mesorhizobium sp. B1-1-1. The sequence continues at coordinate 30,209 of NZ_VFWW01000007.1, read as the reverse complement.
CGTGTCGAGCCGTGAATTGATGCCGACCCGGATGTTGTCATATTGCGTCTCGCCCTTGCCGTGGAAGGCGAAGGAGCGCAGCTTGTCGGCCAAGGCGTCGTCGTTGGTGAACATCGCTCCGCCGTCGCCGTAGCAGCCGAGCGGCTTCGCCGGATAGAAACTGGTCGAGCCGACCGTGCCTAACGACCCGCACATCTTGCCGTCCGCCGAACCGCCCATCGATTGGGCGGCATCCTCGATCACCATCAGGCCTTCTCGGTGGGCGATCGCCATGATGGCATCGTAGTCGGCGGCAAGGCCGAAGAGGTCGACCGGAATGATCGCCCTGGGCTTCAGCCGGCCTTCTTTCTTGATCATCGTGATCGCCGCCTCGAGGCTGGCGATGTCGATGTTGTAGGTCTTGGGATCGACGTCGACGAAAACCGGCTCGGCCTTGGCCAGCGCCACCACTTCCGCCGTGGCGGCAAAGGTGAAGCTCGGAACGAACACGGCATCGCCCGGGCCGATCCCGGCGGCGAACAGCGGCAAAAGCAGTGCGTCGGTGCCGTTGGCGCAGGCCACGACGTGCTTGACGCCGACATAGGCGGCGAGCTTTTTCTCGAATTCGGCTACCTGGGGACCGAGGATATAGCGGCCGTCCTCGACGACATGGTCGACCGCGGCCTTCAGCCGGTCGCGGATTCGTTCGCGCTGTGCGCCAAGATCGATGAACTGCATGTCGTCCTCAAACGATTTTAACCGGGCGGTCTGGCCTCGACCCGCTGGTACCAGAATTGCGCCTGCCGAGAAAGCCGGGCGCGCGGAGCGACAAATTGCCCGGTCGTGGCAGTCTGTTACCGCATTTTTCGGTGTCGGTCAGCCGGACGCCGGAAATCCGGGATTCGTGCGGCGCAATTACGGCCTTATAACCCCAGAGTCGACCCTGCTAAACATAAAGTGATCGGCCGGCTCAATCCATGTTGGGCCTTACCACGGCCCGAACTTGGGTCAGCCAAGGCCTGAGAACGGCCAGTCCGCAGTGCGGCAACTATCCGAAGATAGGAATTTTTTCTTGACGGGGTGAAGGCAACTGTGCTACATATCTGCCTATGGTGCTGAGTTGCGCCAAGGACCCGCCGCACAGGCGGGTTTTCTTTACTGCCTCATCAACAGCGCGCCGGCGAAGGTTCCAAGGAACCTGTTAATTTGGATTCGTTTCCTCTGGCGCGCCACTCAGGCGATCTCATGGCGCCAGGGCGGATTGGCGCCGGCCCGCGATACCGTCACCGCCGCCGCTTTGGCGCCGAGTGTCAGGGCCGCACGGATGGCGTCCTCGGAAAGGCCTGAAATCGCCGCTTTCGTTAGCCGGCCCTGCTCATGCAGCGAGGCGAGGATGCCGGCATTGAACGTATCACCGGCGCCGACCGTATCGACCACCTCGACTTTTCGCGGCGTTACGCTGACCGTGTGGTCCCTGGTGTAGCCGACGGCGCCTTCGCTGCCATGGGTGACGACGATCAGCTTGGGTCCGCGGTCGAGCCAGTTGCGCACGACGTCCTCGTGCGAGCCGGCTTCGTCGAACCAGTGAAGATCTTCATCCGAGAGTTTCACGATATCGGCCATCGCCATCATCTCGCGGATACGCTTCAGATGCTTTGCCTTGTCCGGGATGAAGTTCGGCCGGATGTTGGGGTCGAGCATCATGACGCGACGACCATGCTCGCGCTTCATCAATTCCTCGTAGGCGGCCCCCGCCGGGTCCGAAATAAGGCTGATGGCGCCGAACAGCATGGCCTCGATCTCCGGACCAAGTTGCGGCAGATCCTCGCCGGTCAGCATGCGCCCGGCGGTGTTCTCGTCGTAGAAAGTGTAGGTTGCCTGGCCATCGTTCAGCCGCACGAAGGCGAGCGTCGTCGGCCGGGGCGAAGTGTGCGCATAGGTGGAACTGACCTTGCTCGCCCCGAGCGCTTCGCGGAGCTGGCCGCCGAACAGGTCCGACGACAGGCCCGAGAAGAAGCTGGCAGGAGCGCCCAGCCGGCCGAGCGCAATGGCGGTGTTGAACACCGCGCCGCCGACATAGGGTGCGAAGGCCCGTTCTCCCTCCGTCGTCGTGCGCGGCAGCATATCGATCAGGGCCTCGCCGCAGCAAAGGATCATTGTCTTGTCGTCTCCGGCGGATGGATCACGCCCTTGCGGATGATGATGTTGGCGTAGAGCCTGGGTTCGCTGGTCGCGACGATGGCGTGCGCGGCCCTGACGCGTGCATAGAAGTCGGCACCGGCCAGCGCAACCACCTTGCGCCCGGGCGCGCGTTTTGCACACAGCACTTCGATTTCATGATGCACGGGATCGGCGAGCGAGGGGTCGCCCTTGGCCGAGGCGCGAAACAGCGCCTCCGGCACGACGTCATCGACGGGCAGCACGCTCAATATGGCGTCCAGCACCGGAATGAGATGGTGGCCGTCGGCCCGCACCAGCCGCTTTGCCTGCTCTTCGGCCGGGTAGTTTCCATCGACCAGGGCGATTTCGTCGCCATGCCCCATCGCACGCAGGATCGCCAGAAGCTCCGGACCGAGCAGCGCCGGAATTCCGATCAGCATTCAGATGCTCCTGGAAATCGTGGTCGAACCGATCAGGAAGCGCTCGGATAGTGGCAGGCTGGCGCCCCCGAGAGCGCGCGCGTGAATACCGACGGTGCCTTCGCGGACGTTTGGCAGTTTCAATCCCTCGGCATCGACCGTGTCGATGGTTGCGATGACGGCGTCGACCAGCCTGCGGCGCACCTGCGTCGGCATCCAGCCGTCGATCACCGCCGCCTCGAAGTCGATGACGGACGATGCCGCGACGATGGCATAGGCGAGCGCCCGCGAGGCGTTTGTAATCCAGTCGTCGAGCTCGGCGCCGATCTCGCCCCAGTCCTCGGGCGACGTCCACAGATGCGAAGCCTCGACGCCACGTGCATTGAGCGCTTTTTCGAGCATGGCGATCGAAGCCACGTCGATCAATTGGGTCGGCTTTCCCTCCGGTCCGGGCACCGGCATGGAGCCCAGCGCGCCGGCGTTGCCGGTCGGGCCGCCAAAGAGCCGCCCGTTGAGGACGATGCCGCCGCCGGCAAAGGCGCCGATATAGAAATAGACGAAATCACGCGGGGCGCCTGCCTGGCCGAAGACCAGTTCCGCGCCGCAGGCCGAAGTGGCGTCGTTCTGCAGATAGACCGGAAAATCGCATTGCGCCTGGATGTCGGCGCGGATATCGCGATGGCGCCATTCGTCCATGACGTCGCGCGGCGCGCCGGCGGTATCGGCCCAGTTCCAGAGCTCGAACGGCATGGCGATGCCGAGTCCCGCTATGCGTTTGTCCTGCGCGGGCGAAAGCTCGCCACGCATCTTCTTCATGCCTGATGTGACGAATTCCACCGTCTCGCGCGGGGCAGGGTAGCGGTAGGAATGCTGCAGCATCGAACGTACATTGCCGAGGAAATCGATCAGCACGAGTTCGGCGCTGCGGCGGCCGATCTTCAGGCCGATGAAGAACGCGCCTTCGGGATTGAGCGCCATGGGGATGGAGGGCTGGCCGATCTTGCCGCGCAGCGGCGCCTGCCGCAGCAGCAAGCTTTCCTCCTCGAGCTCGCGCATGATCACGGAGACGGTTTGCGCCGACAGTCCGGTCATGCGGGCGATGTCGGACTTCGCCAGGCTGCCATGCTGGCGCACCAGCGACAGCACCAGCCGCTCATTGTGGTCCCGCATGCCGCTCTGGTTGGTACCACGGTGAATAAGGCTCTCATTCGCCTCGGGCGAACCATGCCTGGCAGTGGCCGTCTCCACCCCTGTTCCTCCCGTCATTTCCCCTCGAGGCTTTTGGAACAGAATGTGCGAACGGCGCAAGGCTGTCAATAATAAATAAGAGTGATTTAATTATTGACAGAGAGATTGGTCTGGTGTCATTTGAGGCAGGCATCCCACCGGGAGAGGTTGCTTGGATGCCGTACGGATGCCGGTTGGCCGGCATCCGGAATGTTCCACTGGGAGGAAAATCGTGACCAATACAAAACTGTTGAAGTCCACCGTTTTTGCGGCGGCCGCTCTGGGCCTGATGGCATTCGCCTCGTCCGCATCCGCGGCCGGTGTCGGCGCCTGCCTGATCACCAAGACCGACACCAATCCCTTCTTTGTCAAGATGAAGGAGGGTGCGACCGCCAAGGCCAAGGAGCTTGGTGTCGACCTCAAGACTTATGCCGGCAAGATCGACGGCGACAGCGAAAGCCAGGTCGCGGCGATCGAGAGCTGCATCGCCGACGGCGCCAAGGGCATCCTCATTACCGCGTCCGACACCAAGGGCATCGTGCCGACCGTGAAGAAGGCGCGTGACGCCGGCCTGCTGGTGATCGCGCTCGACACGCCGCTCGATCCGATCGACGCCGCCGACGCGACCTTTGCCACCGACAATTTGGAGGCCGGCAAGCTGATCGGCGCCTGGGCCGCCGCGACGCTCGGCGACAAGGCCAAGGACGCCAAGATCGGCTTTCTCGACCTGACCCCCTCGCAACCGACCGTGGACGTGCTGCGCGACCAGGGCTTCATGATGGGCTACGGCATCGACGTGAAGGATCCTAACAAGATCGGCGACGAGGATGACGCGCGCATCGTCGGCCATGACGTCACCAACGGCAATGAGGAGGGCGGCCGCAAGGCGATGGAGAACCTTCTGCAGAAGGACAACACCATCAACGTCATCCACACCATCAACGAGCCGGCCGCGGTCGGCGCCTATCAGGCGCTCAAGGCCGTCGGCCTGGAAAGCCAGGTGCTGATCGTCTCCGTTGATGGCGGCTGCCCCGGCGTGAAGTCGGTGGCCGAAGGCGTCATCGGCGCGACATCGCAGCAATATCCGCTGCAGATGGCGGCGCTCGGCATCGAGGCCATCGCCAACTTCGCCAAGGACGGCACCAAGCCGAAGCCGACCGAAGGCAAGAACTTCTTCGACACCGGCGTCAATCTGGTGACCGACAAGCCGGCCAATGGCGTGAAGTCCATCGACACCAAGGAAGGCCTCGCCAAGTGCTGGGGCTGATGCCGGTCTGACTGGCAACGAAAAACGGAGCGGCCGGACTTGATCCCCGGCCGCTTCGGGTGGACGATGGTCGCGTGACCGCGAACAATCCCGGCAGGAGACCGGAAAGGCGTGGACGGGTGTCGCCGCGTGGCTGATACCCTACGGGGAGGAAACATGTCTCAAGCTCAGGAATTCGAGAAGGTTCTCTCAGGCAGCGACACGAGCGTTGCCGCGTTTGACGAGCATAAATCGGCGGTCAGACGCATCCAGCATTTTCTGCATTCGACGCCAGCCGCGGTGCCGCTGATCGTTCTGGTCCTGGCGATCATCGTGTTCGGCCTCACCATTGGCGGGCGTTTCTTCTCGTCCTACACGCTGACGCTGATCCTGCAGCAGATCGCCATCGTCGGCATTTTGGGTGCCGCCCAGACCCTGGTCATCCTCACCGCCGGCATCGACCTTTCGATTGGCGTCATCATGGTGATTTCGGCCGTGATCATGGGCAATTGCGCCGTCAGCTACGGCCTGCCGAGCGTCCTTGCCGTAGCGATCGGACTTGCCGCGGGTGCTGCCTGCGGGCTGCTCAACGGGGTGCTTGTCGCCTACATGAAACTGCCGCCATTCATCGTGACACTCGGCACCTGGAACATCGTCATGGCGACGAACTTCATTTATTCGGCCAATGAGACGATCCGCGACACCGACGTCGACGTTCAGGCGCCGCTGCTGCATCTGTTCGCGCTCAGCTTCAAGGTCGGCACCGCTGTGCTGACGGCCGGCGTGATTGCGATGGTCGCGCTCGTGCTGCTCCTTTGGTACGTGCTCAATCACACGGCATGGGGCCGCCATGTCTACGCCGTCGGCGACGACCAGGAGGCGGCGAAACTGTCGGGTATCCAGACCAAGAAGGTGCTCATGACGGTCTATACCCTGGCCGGGCTGATCGCCGCTTTCGCCGCCTGGGTCTCCATCGGCCGCAATGGGTCGATCTCGCCGTCGGCCGCCGTGACCGACTACAATCTGCAGGCGATCACCGCCACGGTGATCGGCGGTATTTCTCTTTTCGGCGGCCGCGGCTCGATCCTTGGCACGCTGTTCGGCGCGATGATCGTCGGTGTCGTCTCCATGGGCCTCAACATGCTGGGTGCCGATCCGCAATGGAAGGTGCTGCTCACCGGCGTGCTGATCATCGGCGCCGTGGCGGTCGATCAATGGATCAGAAAGGTTTCGGCATGACCCAGGACCCTATCCTCACCGCTCGTGGACTGGTCAAGCGCTACGGCCGCGTCACCGCCTTGGACAATGCCGATTTCGACCTCTACCCCGGCGAAATCCTCGCTGTTATCGGTGACAACGGCGCCGGCAAGTCGTCGCTCATCAAGGCGATTTCAGGCGCTGTGGTGCCCGATGAAGGCGAAATCCGGCTTGAGGGCAAACCGGTCGCCTTCAAGTCGCCCATGGAGGCTCGCGAAGCCGGCATCGAGACCGTCTACCAGAACCTGGCGCTGTCCCCGGCGCTGTCGATCGCCGACAACATGTTTCTCGGCCGCGAGATCCGCAAGCCCGGCTTTGTCGGCCAATGGCTTCGCATGCTCGACCGTCCGGCGATGGAAAAGCGCGCCCGCGACAAGCTGACTGAACTCGGCCTGATGACCATCCAGAACATCAGCCAGGCGGTGGAGACGCTGTCGGGCGGCCAGCGCCAGGGCGTGGCAGTGGCGCGCGCCGCCGCTTTCGGCTCCAAGATGGTCATCATGGACGAGCCGACGGCAGCACTTGGCGTCAAGGAAAGCCGCCGCGTGCTGGAACTCATCCTCGACGTGAAGAAGCGCGGCCTGCCGATCGTGCTGATCTCGCACAACATGCCGCATGTCTTCGAAGTGGCAGACCGCATCCACATCCATCGGCTGGGTCGTCGGCTGTGCGTCATCGATCCCAAACAACATACAATGTCCGATGCCGTCGCCTTCATGACCGGGGCAAAGACGCCGCCGGAGGCGGCGCTGGCGGCCTGAACTGCCAAATTGCCGCTGGGTAAGTCACCTCCGGCTTATTTAAATCGATTGAACGTTTTTTGCAATGCGGTAGCATGGGCTGGGATGAATGATGAAAGCCGGTATGATCGTGGCAACCGCACGAGAGGCAGCATGACACGCACGATGACATCCGATCCCCTCCCGCCACTGCTTGAAAATCCCGACCCTAAGACGCTCGCAAGAGAAGTCTTGATGGCCCTCAAATACAGGGTCGGCAAGGACACCACCGTCGCCACCCAGTACGATTGGCTGACCGCCTCGATCAAGGTCGTGCGCGACCGCATCGTCGATCGCTGGATGCAGGCGACGAAAGAGGCCTACGCCCAGCAGGAAAAGCGCGTCTATTACCTCTCGCTGGAGTTCCTCATCGGCCGCCTGATGCGTGACGCCTTCTCCAATCTCGGCCTGATGGAGAACATGCGCGAGGCGTTGTCGTCGCTGGGTGTGGAACTCGACCTCATCGCCACGCTTGAGCCGGATGCAGCACTTGGCAATGGCGGCCTCGGCCGGCTCGCCGCCTGCTTCATGGAAAGCATGGCCACCGTCGATATTCCCGCGCATGGCTACGGTATCCGCTACGCCAACGGCATGTTCCGCCAGGAGATCCATGACGGCTGGCAGGTGGAATTGCCCGAGACCTGGCTCGATCACGGCAATCCCTGGGAGTTCGAACGCCGCGAACGGTCGTTCGAGGTCGGGTTCGGCGGCTCGGTGGAATCGGTCACCACCAGGGATGGCCGGCTGGAACGCCATGTCTGGAAGCCGACCGAGCATGTGCTGGCCGTCGCCTACGACACACCCGTCGTCGGCTGGCGGGGGAACCGCGTCAACACCTTGCGGCTTTGGTCGGGCATGCCGGTCGATCCGATCCTGCTCGACAAGTTCAATGCTGGCGACCACATCGGCGCACTCGCCGAAAGCAACAAGGCCGACGCGTTGTCGCGCGTGCTCTATCCCGCCGATTCCCACATGGCAGGGCAGGAACTCAGGCTGCGGCAGGAATATTTTTTCTCCACCGCCTCTTTGCAGGACATCGTGCAGCGGCATCTCAGTCAATATGGCGACCTGAAGTCGCTGCCCGACAAGGCGGCAATCCACCTCAATGACACCCATCCGGCGATCGCCGTGCCGGAGCTGATGCGCCTCCTGATGGACGTCCACGGCATGGATTTCGACCAGGCCTGGGACACCACCAAACGCACCTTCGGCTATACCAACCACACGCTGCTGCCGGAGGCGTTGGAAAGCTGGCCGGTGCCGCTGTTCGAGCGGCTTTTGCCGCGCCACATGCAGATCGTCTACGCCATCAATGCGCAGGTGCTGCTCGAGGCGCGCGCCACCAATCAGTTCTCCGGCGAGCAGATCAGCCGCATCTCGCTGATCCAGGAGAATGGCGACCGTCGCGTGCGCATGGGCAATCTCGCCTTCGTCGGCTCGCATTCGATCAATGGGGTCTCTGCGCTGCACACCGAGCTCATGAAGGAAACGGTGTTCGCCGACCTGCACACGCTTTATCCCGACCGCATCAACAACAAGACCAACGGCATCACGCCGCGGCGCTGGCTGATCCAGTGCAACCCAGGTCTGACCGCACTCGCCCGCGAGGCGATCGGCGACCGCTTCCTGGATGACATCGACGCCATCAAGGGGCTCGATGCCTTTGCCGCCGATACCGCTTTCCGCGAAAAATTCGCCGGAGTGAAGCGGCAGAACAAGGTGAAGTTGGCCAATCTCGTCGCCGACCGGCTCGGCATCAGGCTTGATCCCTCGGCGCTGTTCGACATCCAGGTCAAGCGCATCCACGAATACAAGCGCCAACTCCTGAACATCCTCGAGGCGGTCGCGCTCTACGACCAGATCCGCTCGCACCCGGAGCGCGACTGGATGCCGCGCGTGAAATTCTTCGGCGGCAAGGCGGCGCCCAGCTACCACAATGCCAAGCTGATCATCAAACTGGCCAACGACGTTGCCAGGGTCATCAACCGCGATCCGGCCGTTCGCGGCTTGCTCAAGGTGGTGTTCGTGCCGAACTACAATGTCAGCCTCGCCGAGATCATGATGCCGGCCGCCGACCTCTCCGAGCAGATATCGACCGCCGGCATGGAGGCTTCGGGCACCGGCAACATGAAGTTCGCGCTGAACGGCGCGCTGACCATTGGCACGCTCGACGGCGCCAATGTCGAAATCAAGGAGTGCGTCGGCGACGACAACATCTTCATCTTCGGCCTGACCACGGCGGAGGTCGCCGAGCGCCGCAACAATGGCTACGATCCGCGTGGCGTCATCGAGGCATCGCCCGAACTGTCGCAGGCGCTCGCGGCCGTTTCATCGGGCGTCTTTTCGCCCGATGATCCCAACCGCTACCGCGATCTCATCAATGGTCTCTACGACAGCGACTGGTTCATGGTCGCGGCGGATTTCGACGCCTATGCCACTTGCCAGCGAGACGTCGACGCCGTCTGGCGCAACAGTCCGGACTGGTACGCCAGGGCAATCCGCAACGTCGCGCGCGTCGGCTGGTTCTCTTCCGATCGCACGATCCGCCAATACGCGAAAGACATCTGGAACGTACCTGCCTGATGTGATTGCATGAGGCCACGAACGATGTAGTCCGGGGTGTGAGTTCAAACGCCGAATTTATACCTTAAAACAAACATTTGGTGCCCGGGGAGGGACACTGCCCGATGAGGAAACCGCGCGCGACCGCTGCGACAAGCGGGCCGGACGGATCGGCCCCGGCCAGCGATGTCGCGGCGATTGTCGCCGGCACGCACGGCAATCCGTTTGCGGTCCTCGGCGTCCATGAGGTGGGCAAGAACCTGTTTGCCCGCTGTTTCGTTCCGCATGCGGAGTTCGTCACCGCCTATACGCTGACCGGCATGATTGCTGGTGAACTGTCCAGGCGTGACGATGGCGGCTTTTTCGAAGGCAAGCTGTCGATCAAGAAGCGCCAGCCATTGCGCTATCACGCCAGGAATGCCGGGGGCGACTGGTGGTTGACGGATCCCTATTCTTTTGGCCCGGTGCTCGGTCCGATGGACGATTACTACATTGCCGAGGGCTCGCATCTGAGGCTGTTCGACAAGCTCGGCGCGCATGTCATCGAGCACGAAGGCGCCACCGGAGTGCATTTCGCCGTCTGGGCCCCCAATGCAAGGCGCGTCTCGGTGGTCGGCGATTTCAACGACTGGGACGGCCGCCGCCATTCGATGCGCGACCGCCGCGACACCGGCATCTGGGAGGTATTCATCCCCGATATCGGCGCCGGCAGGCCCTACAAGTACGAGATCATCGGCCCCGATGGCGTGAGATTGCCGCTGAAGGCCGATCCGTTTGCCTTCAAGTCCGAACTGCGCCCGGCGACCGCGTCGGTGACCGCTGCGTCGCCCGCCCATCAATGGGGCGACGAGGCGCATCGCAGTTTCTGGCGCAATGCCGATCCCCGGCGCGAGGCCATCTCCATCTACGAGGTCCATGCCGGCTCCTGGCAGCTTCGCGACGATGGAACGTTTCTGTCATGGGATGAACTGGCCGACCGGCTGATCCCCTATGTCGTCGAGACCGGCTTCACCCACATCGAGTTCATGCCGATCTCCGAACATCCCTATGATCCCTCCTGGGGCTACCAGACGACAGGCCTCTATGCGCCATCGGCGCGCTTTGGCGACCCGGCCGGCTTTGCCCGCTTTGTCGACGGCGCCCACCGTGCCGGCGTCGGCGTCATCCTCGACTGGGTGCCGGCGCATTTTCCGGTCGACGAGCACGGCCTTGTCCATTTCGACGGCACCGCGCTCTACGAGCATGCCGATCCGCGCCAGGGTTTTCATCCCGACTGGAACACGGCGATCTATAATTTCGGTCGCCGCGAAGTGGTGTCTTTCCTGGTCAACAACGCACTGTTCTGGGCCGAAAAATATCATGTCGACGGCCTGCGCGTCGACGCGGTCGCCTCGATGCTCTACCTCGATTATTCGCGCAAGGCAGGCGAATGGATTCCTAACGAGAAGGGCGGCCGCGAGAACCTCGAGGCGGTCAGCTTCCTGCAGAAGATGAACAAGGAGCTCTACGGCCACCATCCGGGCGTCATGACCATCGCCGAGGAATCGACCTCGTGGCCGAAGGTCTCGGCGCCGGTCCATGAAGGCGGGCTGGGCTTCGGCTTCAAGTGGAACATGGGCTTCATGCACGACACGCTGGAGTATTTTTCCAGGGAGCCGATCTTCCGCAAACACCACCACAACGACCTTACCTTCGGCCTGGTCTATGCCTTCTCGGAGAATTTCGTGCTGCCGCTCTCGCATGACGAGGTCGTGCACGGCAAAGGCACGCTGCTTGGCAAGATGGCCGGCGACGACTGGCAGAAATTCGCGACATTGCGCGCCTACTACGCTTTCATGTGGGGCTACCCCGGCAAGAAGCTGCTGTTCATGGGCCAGGAGTTCGCGCAGCGCCGCGAATGGAGCGAGGCGCGCGCGCTCGACTGGAATCTTCTCGATTTCCGCTCGCATCGCGGTGTCTGGCAGGTGGTGCGCGACCTCAACTATCTCTACCGCTCGCGACCGGCCCTGCACGGCCGCGACTGCGAGCCGGAGGGCTTTTCCTGGCTGATCGTCGACGACAGCCAGAATTCCGTCTTCGCCTGGCTGCGCAGCGCGCCGGGAGGCAATCCGGTCGCGATCATCTCCAATTTCACGCCGGTGCCGCGCGACAACTACCGCGTGCCGCTGCCGAAAGCCGGCACATGGCGCGAGATCATCAACACGGACGCTTCCGAATATGGCGGATCCGGCAAGGGCAATGGCGGCGCCGTCGAAGCGCGGGCGGAGGAAGGGGGCATCTCCGCAACGATGCTCTTGCCGCCGCTGTCGACGATCATGCTTGAACTGGTCGCGGAACAAGCCATGTCGAGACCGGGTAACTTGGGAGGGTAGAAAATGGCAAACTCGAAACGAACCCAGCCGCTGGCCCGCGACGCCATGGCCTATGTGCTGGCCGGCGGGCGCGGCAGCCGCCTCAAGGAACTGACCGACCGGCGCGCCAAGCCGGCAGTCTATTTCGGCGGCAAGACGCGCATCATCGATTTCGCGCTCTCCAACGCCCTCAACTCCGGCATCCGCCGCCTTGGGGTTGCCACCCAATACAAGGCGCATTCGCTGATCCGTCATTTGCAGCGCGGCTGGAACTTCCTGCGGCCCGAACGAAACGAAAGCTTCGATATCCTGCCGGCCAGCCAGCGCGTGTCGGAAACCCAGTGGTATGAAGGCACGGCCGACGCGGTCTACCAGAACATCGACATCATCGAGGCCTATGGCCCCGAATACATGGTCATCCTCGCCGGCGATCACATCTACAAGATGGACTACGAGCTGATGCTGCGCCAGCATGTCGACGCCGGCGCCGATGTCACCGTCGGCTGCCTCGAAGTGCCGCGCATGGAGGCCACGGGCTTCGGCGTCATGCATGTCGATGCCAAGGACAACATCATCGCCTTCGTCGAGAAGCCGGCCGACCCTCCCGGCATTCCAGACAGGCCCGAGTTTGCCCTGGCCTCGATGGGCATCTACGTGTTCAAGACCAAGTTCCTGATGGAGCAGTTGCGCCGCGACGCGGCCGAGCCCGGCTCGAGCCGCGACTTCGGCAAGGACATCATCCCCTATATCGTCGAGCACGGTAAGGCGATCGCCCACCGCTTCGCCAAGTCCTGCGTGCGCTCGACCGCGGAAAATGAGGCCTACTGGCGCGATGTCGGCACCGTCGATGCCTATTGGGAAGCCAATATCGACCTGACCGACGTGACGCCCGAACTCGACCTCTACGATCGCGACTGGCCGATCTGGACCTATGCCGAGTTGAAGCCGCCGGCGAAGTTCGTGCATGACGAGGATGGACGGCGCGGTTCGGCCGTGTCCTCGCTTGTGTCGGGCGACTGCATCGTCTCGGGCGCGACGCTCCGCAAAAGCCTGATCTTCACCGGCGCGCGCATCAATTCCTACTCGACGCTGGAAGAGGTCGTCATGCTGCCCGACGTTCATGTCGGCCGGAACGCAACGTTGAAGCGCGTCGTCATCGACCACGGTGTAAGGATACCGGAAGGGCTGGTGGTCGGTGAGGATCCCGTGCTCGACGCCAAGCGCTTCCGCGTTTCGGAAAAGGGCATCTGCCTGATCACGCAGGACATGATCAACAAGTTGTCAACCTGATCAGTTTGATCAACAAGTTGTCAATCCGATCGGGTTGATCAACAAGCTGTCACTTTAGGGTGGTTTGTGCATGTCCTTGCCCCAGAACCGCTGCACGGTTTGGGCTACATGCACCAGGAGCGGTTCGGTAAGCGCATGCAGGTTCTGTCGGTCACGCCAGAGATCTTTCCGCTGATCAAGACCGGCGGGCTTGCCGATGTGACCGGCGCGCTGCCCGTCGCGCTGGCCGCCAAAGGCGTGACGATGCGCACGCTTATTCCCGGTTTTCCCATGGTGATGGACGCCTTCAAGAAGAAAAAGTCTGTCTACAAGTATCCGCTGCTGCAGGGCGGCAAGGCTTCGGTCCATTCTGTCCAGCTTGCCGGGCTCGATCTTTTCGTGCTCGATGCGCCGCATCTGTTCGATCGTCCCGGCGGTCCTTATGGCAATGCCGCGGGTGCCGATTGGCCGGACAATTGGCGCCGTTTCGCAGCGCTCAGCCAAGCCGGCGCCGACATCGCCGGCGGTGCCATCTCCGGTTACATGCCCGATATCGTGCATGCCCATGACTGGCAGTCGGCGATGACGCTGGCCTATATGCGCTATGGCAAGGCGGTCGGCACACCGTCGATGATGACTGTCCACAACCTCGCCTTCCAGGGGCAGTTCGGCGCCGGCATCTTCGGCGAACTCGGACTGCCGACGGCGGCGATGGCGCTTGACGGCGTGGAATATTATGGCGGCGTCGGCTTCCTCAAGGCCGGCCTGCAGGCTGCCTGGGCAATCACCACCGTCAGCCCGACCTATGCGCAGGAAATCCGCTCACCGGAATTCGGCATGGGTCTCGACGGCCTGATCAACATGCGCTCCAGCGATCTCTATGGCATCGTCAACGGCATCGACACCGCCATCTGGAACCCGGAGACCGACAAGCATCTGGTGTCGAACTATACAGCCGCCTCGCTCAAGGCGCGCGCGCCCAACAGGGCCGCTGTCGAGGGCCGTTTCGGGCTCGATCGCGACGGTAGCCCGATCGTCTGCGTCGTTAGCCGCCTGACCTGGCAGAAGGGCATGGACATACTGGCGACGGCGGTCGACGGCATCGTTGCGACGGGCGCGCGGTTGGCTATTCTGGGTTCGGGCGATGCCGGCCTCGAAGGCGCGCTGCTCGCCGCCGCCGCACGCCACCGCGGCCGCATAGGCGTCGTCGTGGGGTATGACGAAGGCCTGTCTCACGTCATGCAGGGCGGCTGCGACGCCATCGTCATCCCGTCGCGCTTCGAGCCTTGTGGACTGACGCAGCTTTATGGCCTGCGCTATGGCTGCGTGCCGGTGGTCGCCCGCACCGGGGGGCTCGCCGACACCATCATCGACGCCAACGAGGCGGCGATTGCCGCCGGCGTGGCGACCGGGTTCCAGTTCGCGCCCAGCGACGGCGGCGCGCTGCTTCATGCCATCCGCCGCCTGGCCGAGGCCCATGCCAGCCCCGCGATCTTCGAGGCCATCCAGCGCCAGGGCATGAAGACCGACCTGTCCTGGGACCGAAGCGCTGACAAATACGTTGAACTCTATCGCCTGCTGCTTTCGAAAAGGGTTGCTTGAAGCATGATACGCACCGTTCCCACCAAACCCTATTCCGACCAGAAGCCCGGCACTTCGGGGCTGCGCAAGAAGGTGCCTGTATTCCAGCAGGAGCACTATGCCGAGAACTTCATCCAGTCGATCTTCGACGCGCTGGACGGGTTCAAGGGCGAGACCCTGGTGATCGGCGGCGACGGCCGCTTCTACAATCGCGAGGTCATCCAGAAGGCCATCGCCATGGCCGCCGCCAACGGGTTTGGCAAGGTGATGGTCGGGCAGGGCGGCATCTTGTCGACGCCGGCCGCTTCGCATGTCATCCGCAAATACAAGACGTTCGGCGGCATCATCCTGTCGGCCAGCCACAATCCGGGCGGCCCGCACGAGGATTTCGGCATCAAGTACAATGCCGGCAATGGCGGCCCGGCGCCGGAAAAGCTGACCGATGCGATCTTCGCCAGGACCAAGGCGATCTCCAGCTTCAAGACCGTCGACATCGATCCGATCGACATCGACGCGATCGGCACCGTCAAGGCCGCCGGCATGACGGTCGAGATCATCGATCCGGTCGTCGACTATGCCGAGCTGATGGAAAGCCTGTTCGATTTCGACGCGCTGCGCAAACTGTTCAAGTCGGGTTTTCGCATGCGCTTCGACGCCATGCACGCGGTGACCGGCCCCTACGCCAAGGAGATCCTCGAACACCGGCTTGGCGCGCCCGACGGCACCTGCCGCAACTTCAAGCCGCTGCCGGATTTCGGCGGCCACCATCCGGATCCGAACCTGGTCCATGCCAAACATCTCTATGACGAGATGATGGGACCGGACGCCCCGGATTTCGGTGCCGCTTCCGACGGTGACGGCGACCGCAATTTGATCATCGGCAAGGGCATTTTCGTCACCCCGTCGGATTCTGTCGCCATGCTCGCCGCCAACGCCCGCCTGGCGCCGGGCTACAAGGAAGGCCTGAAGGGCATTGCGCGCTCGATGCCGACCAGTGGGGCCGCCGACCGCGTCGCCGAAAAACTCGGCATTGGCATGTATGAGACGCCGACCGGCTGGAAATTCTTCGGCAATTTGCTCGACGCCGGCATGGCGACGATCTGCGGCGAGGAAAGTGCGGGCACCGGCTCCAACCATGTGCGCGAGAAGGACGGCCTGTGGGCCGTGCTTTTGTGGCTCAACATCCTCGCCGCGCGCGGCGAGAGCTGTAAGCAGATCGTTACCGAGCACTGGGCGACCTACGGCCGAAACTATTATTCGCGCCATGATTACGAGGAAGTCGAGAGCGGGCGCGCCAATGCGCTGGTCGATGAACTGCGCGCAAAGCTTGGCTCGCTGCCGGGCACCAGCGTGCGCGGCCTGAAGATCGCCAATGCCGACGACTTCACCTATCACGATCCGGTCGACGGTTCGGTGAGCGAGCATCAAGGCATCAGGGTGCTGTTCGAAGGCGGCTCGCGCGTCGTCTTCCGGCTTTCCGGCACGGGCACCTCGGGCGCCACCTTGCGCGTCTACATCGAGCGCTACGAGCCGGACAAGGCCAGGCACGATCTCGATACGCAGAAGGCGCTCGCCGATCTGATCGCAGCAGCGGATGACATCGCGGGAATCAGGAGCCATACCGGCCGCGACAAGCCGAGCGTGATTACTTGAGCGTGGCGGTGGCTTCACCCTCCCCCTTGTGGGGAGGGTCGATCCGCGTAGCGGGTCGGGGTGGGGGTGCTCGTAGAGGGCTTTGCCGGCGTCACCCCCCACCCCGCTCACTTCGTTCGCGACCCTTCCCACAAGGGGGAGGGTGGAGGACGCGCCGATGACCTCACTAGGCGCCACCATCACCCCCGACGGCATCCGCTTTGCCGCCTGGTCCTCGTCGGCGCGCCGCCTCTGGGTCTCGATCTTCGACGAACAGGGAAACCGCGAACTCGACCGGCTGGAGCTGAAAGCGGAAGGAGAGGGGGTGCATGCACTCTTCGTCTCCGGCCTTGCCGAGGGCACCCGCTACGGTTTCCGCGCCGATGGCGACTACGCGCCCGAGCGCGGATTTTGGTTCGACCCCGACAAGCTGCTGACCGATCCCTACGCCGTCGAGATCGATCGGCCCTATGCCTATCACTGGCGTCTCGCCGCGCGGCGCAACGAAGGTGCCGATACCGCGCCGCTGATGCCCAAGGCGGTGGCGAAAGCCTTGCTCACGGCTGTGCCTGTGCCGCCGCCGCTGTTCCGTCCGGGCGGCCTGATCTACGAAGTGCCGGTGCGCGCCTTCACCAAGCTGCATCCGGATGTGCCGGAAAAACAGCGCGGCACGACCGCCGCGCTTGCTCATCCGGCTATCGTCGAGCACCTGCGAAGGCTCGGCGTCTCCGCCGTCGAGCTGATGCCGGTGACGGCATCGATCGACGAGCGGCATCTGCCGCCGCTCGGGTTGAGCAACGCCTGGGGTTATAACCCTGTCACCTTCATGGCACTAGACCCGCGCCTGGCCCCTGGCGGCCTGGCCGAATTGCGCGTTACCGTTGCCGCGCTGCGTGCGGCCGGCATCGGCACCATTCTCGACCTCGTCTTCAACCACACGGGCGAAAGTGACAGGCTCGGTCCGACATTGTCGCTGCGCGGCCTCGACAATCAGGCTTATTACCGGCATCAGCCGGATGGCAGGCTGGTCAATGACACCGGTACCGGCAACACGATTGCCTGCGATCACCCGGCGGTGCGGGAAATGGTGCTCGACACGCTTCGCCATTTTGTCCGCCATGCCGGCGTCGACGGTTTTCGTTTCGACCTGGCACCGGTGCTGGGGCGCGTCAACGGCACATTCGAAGCGCAAGCGCCGTTGCTGGAGGCGATGCGCGAGGATGCGCTGTTGGCCGGCCGTGTGTTGATCGCCGAGCCCTGGGACATCGGTCTCGATGGCTATCAGCTCGGCAACTTCCCCTCCCGCTTCCTGGAATGGAACGATCGTTATCGCGACGATGCCAGGCGCTTCTGGCGCGGCGATGCCGGCATGGTTGGTACGCTGGCGACACGACTTGCCGGTTCGTCCGATATTTTCGGCAGGGGCGGCCAGCCCGCCAGCCGCACGGTGAATTTCATCGCGGCTCATGACGGCATGACTCTGGCCGACATCGTTGCTTATGAGGAGAAGCATAACGAGGCCAATGGTGAGCAAAATCGCGATGGCCACAACGAGAACCTGTCCTGGAACAACGGCGTCGAGGGCGCGACGGACGACGCGGCAATCGCGAAGGCGCGCTTCAGCGACCAGTGTGCGCTGCTCGCCACGCTGTTCGCCTCGCGCGGCACGATCATGCTGACGGCCGGCGACGAATTCAGCCGCAGCCAGCAAGGCAATAACAACGTTTATGCGCAGGACAACACCATCACCTGGCTCGACTGGAAGGGGCGTGACCAGGCGCTGGAAGGCTACGCGCGTGCACTGGCCGCCTTGCGCCGCGCGGTGCCGGCGCTCTCTAATACAGATTTCCTCACCGGCCAGCCGCTGGCCGGGTCGGACACTGCCGACGTCGCCTGGCTCACCGAGACGGGGGCGCTGCTCGGCGAGGCGGAGTGGAACGATCCCGCCCGGCATCGCCTCGTCATGCTGCTCGGCGGCGTGGATGGCCGGCTTGCCGTCATGGTCAATGGCGATCGCCGCCAATGCATCTTCACATTGCCCGCGCGAGACGGATTCCGATGGCATCCCGCCATCGAAGCGCAAGCAGTTGATCTTTCTCGCGCGCTGCCGGGCCGCAGCGTGAATTTCATGATCGAGCGCAGGACGGAAGGGCCCAGACAGGGAAAGGGTCGTGATGACTGACGACAATGCCGAGCGAGCGGCCGACTGGTGGCGCGGTTGCGTCATTTACCACGTCTACCCGCGTTCCTTCCAGGACACGACCGGCGACGGCAGCGGCGATCTCGCCGGCATCACATCAAGGCTCGCCCACATTGCCTCGCTCGGCGCCGATGCCGTCTGGCTGTCGCCTTTCTTCAAGTCGCCGATGGCCGATATGGGCTACGACGTGTCGGATTATTGCGACGTCGATCCGATGTTCGGCACGTTGGAGGATTTCGATACACTGGTTGCCGAAGCGCACCGGCTTGGCCTGAAAATCATCATCGACCAGGTGCTGTCGCACTCCTCCGACAGGCACGAATGGTTCGTCGAAAGCCGCGCCAGCCGCGACAATCCAAAGGCCGATTGGTACGTGTGGGCCGACGCCAGACCGGATGGTGGTGTGCCCAACAACTGGCTGTCGGTCTTCGGCGGCCCCTCGTGGGAATGGGATGCGACCCGCCGGCAGTACTATCTGCACAATTTCCTCGCTTCGCAGCCGGATCTCAACTTTCACAACCCGGAGGTCCAGGACGCGCTCCTGGATACAGTGCGGTTCTGGTTGGAGCGCGGCGTCGACGGCTTCCGGCTGGACACCGTCAACTACTACGTCCACGACCGCTGGCTGCGCAGCAATCCGCCCTTGGCGTCGAGCGTTGCAGGCACCAACACCGAGACCAACACCTACCTCTACCAGGAGCACCTGTTCGACAAGACGCAGCCGGAAAATCTAGCGTTCCTGCGGCGCTTTCGGGCGCTGCTCGACGAGTACGGGGATCGCGCCGCCGTCGGCGAAATCGGTGATGAGGGGCGCTCCCTACAGACGCTGGCCGCCTACACCTCCGGCGGCGACAAGCTGCAGATGTGCTACACCTTCGATCTGCTTGGCCCGCAATTTTCGGCGGCGCATGTGCGCGGCTGTGTCGAGGCTTTCGAAAACGCTGTCGTAGATGGCTGGGTCTGCTGGGCGTTTTCCAACCATGACGTCATGCGTCATGTCAGCCGCTGGACGCGGCCGGGCGGCGATCCTGACGTGGTGGCCAAATTCTCGATCATGCTGCTCTCTTGCCTGCGTGGCTCGATCTGCCTCTACCAGGGCGAGGAACTCGGTTTGCCGGAGGCGGAACTTGCCTATGAGGACCTGCGCGATCCGGTAGGCATCCGCTTCTGGCCCGGTGTGAAGGGAAGGGATGGCTGCCGCACGCCCATGGTCTGGGAGTCCGGCGCCGATAATGCGGGCTTCTCCACCGGTAAACCCTGGCTGCCGGTGCCGGAAAGCCATCGCGCTCGCGCGGTCGATGTACAGAGCGGCGATGAGCAATCGGTACTTTCCGCCTACCGTTCGGCACTCGCTTTGCGCAAGCGGCATCCGGCGCTGGTCGGCGGTTCGATCCGCTTTCTCGACGCCGAAGGCGACGTGCTGGCCTTTGTCCGCGAGCATGGCGATGAGAGGCTGCTTTGTGCCTTCAATTTCGCCGGGGAACCGGCCAATTGGCCGCTGCCGCAAGACTTAGGAGCGGTTGCGAAACTTGGCGGCGATGCCTCGCTCGCCGGAGAAGCCGTGCTTTTGCTGCCGACACTCGGATGCTTTCTTGGACACCTTGCCTAGATCAGCGCGTGCCGGCCATCTTACTGGACAAGCACGGCACGTCCGCACGTTGCGCCGGTGACCCGGACGTCGGCTTCACCGAGACGCACGCCAAGAGCTCCGAGCAGATTGGTAAGCAACGTGTCGACCGGAGCTGTTACGCTGTTCAGAAGTGCCACCACTGGCGGGCTTACGGTTGCGATCAGCGTGTTCAGATTCAGCAGCGGCAGACCGAGTAAATTCGCCGTCAGCGACAAATCGCTGACCAGCGACGTAGTCAACGACTGGGTAAAATTTTGGGTGTAAGCGGTCCTTATCGTCTTGGCATCGATATCGGCCTTGTTGAAAGTCAACGTCGTTGGCGTGTTGTTGGCCATGTCGAACGCCGCTGAGCCCACCACCGACAGCACCGGGATGATCAGAAGTTTCACGCTCGCGATTTCCGTGTTGGAAAACGTCTCCTTGTTGGTGAAATCGGCAAAGCCGGCGCTGCTGCTGTCGCCGAGATGCCCTTCGACGATACCGGGACGGGTGGCGATGGTCACCTTGATGCTGCTGGGGCCTGTCGGACAACTTATGTCGGTGAGCTTGGCCTCGGCATAGGCGACTTCGACATGCAGAGGCAGACTGAACGACACCAGGGTGATACCGCCTCCGACATTGCTGTTGCCGGCTCCGATCTTCACCACCAGCTTGATACGGGTCTGGGCCGTCCGCACAATGGTGCCGACTTCGCCAACCTTCAGCCATGGCGAGGATTGCGGCGGTTCGCCGAAGGCGATGGCGAGCGTGCTCGACAGCACCCCCGGTATGCCGGTGCTGAGACCGAGGTCGATCTGCTTCGAACCGTTTGCCAGTTCGGCGGCGGCCATCAGCATTCCCATCGCGCTGGCGTCAACGCCAAGGCCGGCTGGCCTCTGCCCGAGGCCAAGTCTGCCGAGGGGGCCGAGGTCGATGAGATGGCTGAGCGGAATCTTGACCGTGTTGGTCGATTTGCTTGCCATGGTTTGCAAGGCGACCTTGGCCGTGTTGCCGAGCCCGGGAACATTGGCCATGGCGGTGGCGATCTGGCCGACTGTAGCCTTTGAGGCCAGAACGTCCGAATAGGTCACGCCCGTCAGGTTCAATTGCACCGCCAGGGCATCGACGAAGGAAAGCACGCTGACATCGGCGGAGATCAATCCGTTGTAGTCCATGACGCTGAGCGAGATGTTGCCGCCTAGGAGGCCGCCGAGAAGCGCGTTGAGGATGGGGCTGTTGCTGGTATTGACGCTGAGCAACCTCGATCCGACCGAGAAAGTGGCCTGTGGCGTCATGCTGGCGGTGGCTTCTGTGCCAATGATGGGCGTTGGGATCAGCGAGCTTGCGAAATAGCGGTTGGGGATCTTGCGTAGGGTCACATGAACCGCGTTGTAAGGGGTTACGCCTGCTTGGAAGCGTTGATCCACATTGACCGAGGATGCCCCTGCATATCGGCCCCGCGTGACCGTCACGACGGTTTTGCCCACCGCCGCGGGAATGGTTTTACCCGAGCCCTGAACGACGACACCTGGCATCCCGTTGTCGGTGAGCGTGGTCAAGACCGCGGTCTGGACGTTGTTGATGTTCGAAGCCGCGGTGATCGCCGCCAGGTCGACCATCGCCTGTGCTTCTCGGCGCTCGGTGTAGATGGAGGCCTCGTCGATCGCCACCGCTGCCAGCGCCAGCGCGACCGGCGCGCTCAACGCCGCCATCACCGTGAAATTCGCTCGCCGGTCACCAAGCATCAGGCGTGCAAGCCTGCCGACCTTCAAGTGCGCGCAGAGCAGCATTCAGATGCCCCCGACCCTGATCGTTGATTGGCGTTTGATCGTTGTACCCGGCATGGCTATGCCCGGAAAGAGATTCCAGATCGGCAGGTTTCGGGCATCGTACTGGATCGACACCACGAACTGATTGCCGTCCGCCGTGCTGTCATTGGCCCGATAAGTCAGCTTGCTGGCGTCGACGAAGGGATATCCACCGGCATTATTGGCGAGAAACGAGGCCACGAGCGTCTGCCGCTCGGTCTGGTTCAGCCCCGAGATGGCCGTCCGGGCGGCGTCCGCCGCGATCTGCTGTATTGAATTGGCCGCGCCGAAATAGATACCGTATGCAACCATTCCGAGCAGGAGAAGGATGAATATCGGTGATAGCAGAGCGAACTCAACCGCCGAAGTTGCCGAAGTGTCTGTCTGGAATCGGCGCCCCTGGATCCGGCGAATGAGGTTCTGAACCATGCCGCCGAGCATGCCAAAGTTCGCATGCAAAAAGCGAAAACTCTAGGCGCAACCTGGAAGTGTGTATGATTGAAAAGCTACGCTAATTTAGCCGCGGCTTCTTTGATTCCTGGCTATTGACTTAGGGTCAATCAGTACTCGGTTGAAAAGAGCTTGCCGCCTGTCTAGTCTCCTGCCACCAGCCGACGGAGGGAACCGGCGGCGCGCTCAAAGGGGCCAGACATCGGTCCCGGGGCGTCAACACGCAAAGGCGCGCCGTTGGCAGCGCCGACAGGGAGAAACTTCATGCTGAAAAACATGCTGAAGGCGACGGCATTCGCCACAACCATGGCGCTGGCCGCCGGAACATTCTACACGCCGGCCTTTGCCGAGGTCGTCTACAACAGAGGCACTGCTGCCGAATCCGAGTCGGTTGATCCGCATAAGACCTCGACGGTTTATGAAGCCAACGTCTTGCGCGACCTGTTCCAAGGTCTGGTGATGCAGGACGAGAAGGCCAACGTCATCCCCGGCGCCGCCGAGAGCTGGACGGTGTCGGATGACGGTACCGTTTACACCTTCAAGCTCAGGAAGGACGGCCAGTGGTCCGACGGCAGCCCGGTGACGGCCGAAGACTTCGTCTTCGCTTTCCGCCGCCTCGAAGACCCGGCGACGGCCGCCGAATATGCCTCGATGCTTTATCCCGTCAAGAACGCCGAGGAAGTCAACACCAAGAAGGGCAAGCCCGAGGACATGGGCGTCAAGGCCATCGACGCGACCACCCTTGAAGTGACGCTGAAGGCGCCGACGCCATATTTCCTCGAAATGCTGACCCACCAGGCGACCTATCCGGTCAACAAGGCGTCCATGGACAAGCTCGGCGCCGACTGGATCAAGCCGGGCAATCTCGTTTCCAACGGCCCCTATACGCTGGCCGAGTGGGTTCCCAACGATCATATGAAACTGGTCAAGAATCCGAAATTCTGGGATGCCGGAAGCGTCAAGATCGACGTCGTCAACTACATCCCGACAGAGGATCGCTCCTCGGCGATGAAGCGCTTCGAGGCCGGCGAACTCGACAGCTACGACGATCTACCGACCGAGCAGCTCGCCGACCTCAAGGCCAAGTTCGGTGATCAGATCAAGGTGGGGCCGTATCTCGGCACCTATTACTACGCGATCAAGACCGACAAGAAGCCCTGGGACAATGTCGAGCTGCGCAATGCCATCTCGATGGCCATCGACCGCGATTTCATTGCCGAGAAGGTCTGGCAGAACTCAATGCTGCCAGGCTATTCGATGGTCCCTCCGGGCATCGAGGGCTACACGCCGGCGATGGCCAAATATGCCGACATGTCGCAGATCGACCGCGAGGACGCAGCCAAGAAGATACTCGAGAAACTCGGTTACACGCCGGAGCATCCGCTGAAGATGGAGATCCGATACAACACCTCGGAGAACCACAAGAACACCGCGGTCGCCATCCAGGAACAGCTGAAGCCGCTCGGCGTCGACGTCACGCTGCTCAACACCGACACCAAGACCCACTACTCCTTCCTTGAGCAGAGGGGTGACTATGACGTCGCGCGCGCCGCCTGGATTGCCGACTACAAGGATCCCGAAACCTTCCTGGGCATCTCGCGCAAGGCCAGCGGCAACAACTATTCGGTCTATGACAGCCCGCAATATGAGGCGGCCATGGACAAGGCGGCCGCCGCCGGCGGCAAGCCGGAAGAGCGCATGAAGGAACTCGCCGCCGCCGAGCGTATCCTCGTCGACGACGTCGGCCAGATCCCGCTTCTCTACTATAGCTACCACGATATCGTTTCCCCGAAGCTCCATGGCTTCGTCGACAACGTCATGGACGTGCATCCGTCCCGCTTCATCTCCAAGGATTGAAAACCTTGATCGACCCGCCGCCCGTTCAGGACGGCGGTTCGAGCTGTCGTCGCATGGGGCCCGAAAGTCGAAATCGATTTTCGCAGGCCATGGTGCGAAGATGAGAGGTGCCAGAGCGCTGCGGGCGTCCGGTTGGATGCCCGTCACCCTGGCCGAAGCAGGGCACCGCCGATGCTACGCTACATTTTCAGGCGGCTTCTGACCGCCATTCCAACGCTATTCGTCATCGTGACCTTGGCGTTCTTCCTGATGCGCGTCGCACCGGGCGGCCCGTTCAACCAGGAGCGGGGCCTGAGCCCCGAGATCAGGGCCAATCTTGAAGCCCAGTTCGGGCTCGCCGACCCGCTCTGGCTGCAATATGTCCACTATCTCGGCAATCTCCTGCGCGGCAATTTCGGCCCGAGCTACAATATGCCGGACTTTACCGTCACCGAGCTTTTCGCGAAGGGCTTGCCTATTTCCATTCAGCTCGGCGCCTCCGCGCTGATCTTGGCGCTGCTGCTCGGCAGCGTGCTCGGTACCATTGCGGCGCTCAACCAGAACAAACTTGGCGACTACACGGTGATTGCGCTGGCAACCGCGGGCAGCACCATCCCGACCTTCGTCATCGCGCCGATTATCCAGCTCGTGTTCGGATTGACCTGGAAGCTGTTGCCGATCGGCGGCTGGGGCGATGGCGCGCTTATCAACAAGATCGGTCCCGTGCTGACGCTTGCGCTGCCGCAGATCGCCATCGTCGCCCGCCTGATGCGCGGCTCGATGATCGAATCGCTGCGCTCGCATCACATCCGCACGGCGCGCGCGCTCGGCCTGTCCGACTGGTCGGTGGTGGTCAAGCACGCGCTGCGCGGCGCCGTCCTGCCGATCGTCTCCTTCACCGGTCCGGCTGCCGCCGCCCTGCTCACCGGCTCGATCATCGTCGAGACGATCTTCTCCATTCCCGGCGTCGGGCGCTACTTCGTCGATGCCGCGCTCAACCGCGACTACACGCTGGTGATGGGGACGGTGGTGGTCATCGCCATCTTCACCATCGTCTTCAACCTGATCGTCGACGTCATGTATGCCGTCGTCGATCCGAGGGTGCGCTATGACTGATATCGCGATCGCCGCACCGGTCGTCGGCCGTTCGCTGTGGGGCGATGCCTGGGCGCGTCTCAAGGCCAACCGCGCCGCCATGTTCAGCCTCTACTATCTGATCCTGATCGCTGTGATCAGCGTGTTCGGGCCCTGGTTCGTGCCGCACCAATACACCACCATCTATGGTGATTATGTACGTACGCCGCCGAGCCTGTCGGCCTATCCGAAGCCGGACATGATCGAGACCGCGCTTAATGAGGCGATCAAGCGCATGCGTGTCGACATCGAGGACTGGCGCCAGGACGGCAATCGCGTCTTCGTCACCGTCACCTCCAGCAAGGCGATCGACGACCGCAACATCCGCTATCTCGACCGGTCCGACGCCTTCGACGACACCAGGATCGAAAGCAAGTCGCCTGACGGCCTCGAAGCGACGATGAGCGCCTCGGTCAAGCAGCAATATTTTCTTTTCGGCACCGACAACACCGGCCGCGATCTGTTGTCGCGGACGCTGATGGCCGGGCGCGTTTCGCTGGCCATCGGTCTGCTCGCCGGCGTCGTGGCCGTGGCCATCGGCGTGCTCTATGGCGCCACTGCCGGTTTTGCCGGAGGCAGGGTCGACGAGGTGATGATGCGCATCGTCGACGTGCTTTATTCGCTGCCCTTCATCTTCTTCGTCATCATGCTGGTGGTGTTCTTCGGCCGCAACTTCGTGCTGATGTTCCTGGCGGTCGGCGCCGTGCTGTGGCTCGACATGGCCCGCATCGTGCGCGGCCAGGCGCTGTCCATCCGCCGCCAGGAATATGTCCAGGCGGCCGAGGCCATGGGCGTCGGCCAGCGCGGCATCCTTTTGCGCCACGTCATTCCCAACCTGCTCGGGCCGGTGGTGATCTACATGACGCTGCTGGTGCCGCAGGTCATTATCCTGGAGAGCTTTCTGTCGTTCCTCGGGCTCGGCATCCAGGAGCCGATGACCAGCTGGGGCGTGCTGATCTCGGTCGGCGCCAAGAATATCGGCACTGCAAACTGGCTGCTTCTGTTCCCTGCCTTCTTCCTGGTCTCCACCTTGTTCGCCCTGAACTTCGTCGGCGACGGCCTGCGCGATGCGCTCGACCCCAAGGACCGCTAAGATGGACGCAGCAGAGACCATTCTCAGCGTAAAGGATCTTCGCGTGCGCTTCCGCACCCTCGACGGCGCGGTCGAGGCGGTGAAAGGCATCAACATCCACGTCAAGGCGGGCGAAACCGTCGCCGTGGTCGGCGAATCCGGCTCCGGCAAGAGCCAGACGATGATGGCGGCGATGAGCCTGCTGGCCTCCAATGGAGAAGCCACCGGCAGTGTCGATTATCGCGGCCGCAATCTTCTGGCGCTAAGCAAATCCGAGTTGAACAAGGTCCGCGGCCGCAAGATCAGCATGATCTTCCAGGAGCCGATGACCTCGCTCGATCCGCTCTATTCGATCGGCAACCAGCTGATCGAACCGATTCGCCGGCATCGGGGCTTGAATGCGGCGCAAGCGCGCGAGGAGGCGCTCAACCTGCTCAGGCTGGTGCATATTCCCGATCCCGAACGGCGCATGAAATCCTATCCGCACGAAATGTCGGGTGGCCAGCGCCAGCGCGTCATGATCGCCATGGCTTTGGCAAACGATCCCGATATCCTGATTGCCGACGAACCAACGACGGCGCTCGACGTCACCATCCAGGCGCAGATCCTCATGCTACTTGCCGAGCTGCAGCGCAAGCTCGGCATGGCGATCGTCTTCATCACCCACGATCTCGGCATCGTGCGGCGCTTTGCCGACCGGGTCTATGTCATGCGCTCCGGCGAGGTGGTGGAGGAGGGGGACGCGCAAGCCATCTTCGCCAGTCCTCAGCATGCCTACACCAAGATGCTGCTGGCGGCCGAGCCGACCGGGACCAAGGCGCCGCCGCCAGCCAATGCGCCCGTCCTGCTCGAAGGCAGAAACGTCGAGGTCACCTTCCGCATCGGCGGCGGCTTTCTGGCCGGCGAACCGCTGATGCTGCGCGCCGTCGACCATATCTCGATCAGGCTGAGGCGCAATCAGACGATCGGCATCGTCGGCGAATCAGGCTCTGGAAAATCGACGCTTGGCCGCGCTTTGCTGCGGCTGTTGCCGAGCGATGGCGTGATCCGCTTCGGCGACCGCGATATCTCGACCGCCGACCGCCAGACGATGCGGCCGCTGCGGCGCCAATTGCAGCTGGTCTTCCAGGATCCGTTCGGTTCGCTGTCGCCGCGCATGACCATCGGCCAGGTCATTACCGAAGGGTTGCTGGTGCATGAACCGAACCTCTCGGGCAAGCAGCGCGACCAGCGCGCCGTCGAGGCGCTGCGTGAAGTCGGCCTCGATCCCAATTCGCGCAATCGCTATCCGCACGAATTCTCAGGCGGCCAGCGCCAGCGCATCGCAATCGCCCGGGCCATGATTCTCAAGCCCAAGCTGGTGGTGCTGGACGAGCCGACCTCCGCCCTCGACCGCTCGGTGCAGAAGCAGATCGTGGAGTTGCTGCGCAAGCTGCAGGCCGACCATGAGCTGTCTTACCTCTTCATCAGCCACGATCTGGCCGTGGTGCGCGCCATGGCCGACTACATCATCGTCATGAAGCAGGGCAAGATCGTCGAGGAAGGGCCGACGGAAGACATTTTCAGCAATCCGCAGGCCGGCTACACGCAGACGCTGATGAGCGCCGCAATCGATGTCACGCGGTTTCGCTTGAGTGCGTGAGGCGAGCTGGGGCGGCGGCGCCTCAGCTCAACTCGCCAGCCCTGGGCATTTGCGCGCCCTGGCGGCGGCCATGGCCGCTTGCTGCTGCTTCAGCCGATCGATCCTGGTCGTTTCGCGATTGGCGACGGCGGCCTTGACGCTTGAGCCGCCCAGCAGCCATCTCGGAACACTGGTGCTGGCGACCTTGCCCCGCGTGATGGCTGTCTGCGAGATGCCTTTGGCGGCTTCGCCTATGGCGCTGTTCAGTTCGGCGCATGTCATCTTGTCGTAATTCGCCGGATCGATCGATCCGCTGGTCGACGCGCAGCCTCCGACAAGGGCGAGGAGGAGCACGGGGATGAACGGCCTGCTGGGGGTCGAATGCAATTTCATGTCCACGACCTTACTCCAGCGTAAGCGACCATGGCCACCCTCCGATATGTCCGCATGCGTGCGTACGCCGAAACGAACCGGGGTCATTCACATTCACGACGGACACGAGTTCGACCTCGGCGGAACCCTTGAAAGAGAGCCTGCGAGCCCCATCTGCGTTGACAAATATTCCTGGTTGGTTGATGGCTGAGGCGATATCCTATATCAGCGGACAGAACGAGCTTGTCATTGCGCGGCTATTGCCTACATCGATCGTTTGTCGAAAATTTTGGATTCTTTTTGGCTGAAATGGAATAGTCATTCCATGAAAAGTTGGATCAAGAATTCAAAAGAGCCGGCAAAGGCGCTGCCGAAGGCTGGCAACGTACAATCAATACTCATAAATCAGACGAAGTTTATCGGGGATGTTGTTCTAACTTCGGTTCTGGTCAGGCATCTGCGGGCAGAGTTTCCGAACGCGACGATCACCATGCTATGCCAGGCGGCGCTGGCGAAATTCGTTCTGGAGCAAGGCATCGCCGACAGCGTGGTTTCGCTCGATCGCGGCAAAATGCGCGGCTCCCCTTTCGAGCGCATGTCCGGAATGACCAGGCTCCTGCACGATCTGAGGAAGTCGGATTATGATCTTATCATCGATCTGTCCGACTCCAAGACATCACGGCTTGTGATGCGCTTCGTCAAGGCGCCTTTTCGCGTAGGCTATGTTCCATCGGAGCAGCCCCTGAAATTCTGGGAGCGCCAAAGCGCCAACATCTTTGCCGCCACATACGGCCATGGCGGCGAGCATTATCTGCATCGGTACCTGTCGCCGCTGTTTGCCCTTGGCATTCCTGTGACCGATCCTATTCCGTCCCTCAAGCCAACCGAATCCGGTTCGCGTCAGGCAAAGCAGCTGCTTGCCCGACACGAACTGGAAACGAAGTCGTTTGTCGCCGTCCATGCCGGCGCCAGTTTCCCAGGCCGTTGCTGGCAGCCTGACCGTTTCGCATCGGTCCTGGGAGAGATTTACCGTCGAAAGGGTCTGCGGGCGGTCATCGTTGGCGGCCCGGACGAGGCAGGTATCGCAGGCAAGGTGTTGGATGCGGCAACATCGCCGATCGTAAATCTCGTTGGCCAGGCACCCCTGACCACCCTTTTGCCCCTGCTGGGCGAGGCCCTGATCTTCCTGGGCAACGAAAGCGGACCCATGCACCTGGCCGCGGCCATGAAAACGCCCGTCGTTGGCCTGTTCGGTCTGACCCAACCTGACATCTGGGGGCCTCTTGGCGTTCCCAACCGTACGCTGCAGCCTCCGATGCCATGCAAGTGCATAGCGCCGGGCCTCTGCAAGGTGGGCAATGCAGGGGGCGTTTATTGCGTTCAACGGCTTGACGCCGCCGACGTCACCAAAGCGGCAATCGAACTCATAGAACGCGTCAGCTAAACCAACTCCAGGAAAAGTGCGCAGCGGTTTTTCCGTCCGGAATTGCGTAAAGCGATGAATTGGAGCAGGCGACGATCAAACATCGAGCCGCTGCGGCGGGAACAACAAACACGCGTATCGCTTTTGAGCGACCCGAGACATAGGTGAGGTTTTGTACCGGACACATGGGTAACACTTTTGGCTTTTGGCCGGAGGTGTTGA